>JBNKFQ010000096.1:0-35225 GCA_050289385.1 Porticoccaceae bacterium
GGCCGTGATGGCGCAACGGCTGGTGCGACTGTTGTGCGTCCAGTGCAAGGAATCTTACCTGCCCGACCATACGGAATGTCAGCGTCTGGGCCTGTCGAAGCCCGTGGCTCTGTTCAGGCCCGGGGGTTGCGAGCATTGCAATCAAACCGGGTATCGTGGTCGCTGTGCGGTATTTGAACTGATCGAAATCGATCAGGACATGGCGCGCCTTGTTCACGATGGTGCCGGAGAGCAAGCCATGCAGGATTACGCCGGTCAGTTTAGCTCCACTCTTGATCACAGCGCCAAAGCCAGAGTGTTGGCTGGAGAAACCAGTGTTGCAGAAGTGCTGCGAGTTGCCATGGCAGATATGGATAGGCGGGAAATATCATGAGTGCCTACAGTTATCGAGCGCTTACCAGCGAAGGCAAAATTACCAAAGGTGTGATGGAAGGCGATTCAGAGCGTCAGGTTCGCAGTCAATTGCGCACGCGTTCACTCAGACCGCTTCAGGTAAGGGCCGCGCGCAGTGGTCAAATGTTGGCGCCTGGGGGCAATCGGCTTTGGCGGCCGACTCGCCTCAAACCCGCTGACCTCTCACTGTTCACCCGTCAGCTGGCGACACTGATTCAATCCGGTTTGCCACTCAGCGATGCCTTGCAAGCTTGTGCTCGCCAGAGCCGCAAGACCGGAGTGCAGGAACTGATTTTGCAAATTCGCAGCCGGGTTCAGGAAGGTCACAGCCTTGCCTGGGCGCTGGGTGAAACACCGCGCAATTTTGATGATTTGTATCGCTCCACGATTCACGCGGGCGAAAGCTCCGGTTATCTCGGAGCCGTACTGATGCGACTGGCCGATTACTGTGAAAACGGCCAGCATGCCAGACAAAAATTGCGCATGGCGATGATTTACCCTTTTATTCTTGTCGCCGTTGCCGTGACAGTGATCGCTGTATTAATGACCTTTGTCATGCCCAAACTGATTACTATTTTTGCCCACAGCGACAAGGAATTACCCGGCCTCACCCAGGCTCTGATTGGCATCAGTCATTTTCTCTCCACCTGGGGTTTGCATTGTCTTGCCGGGGTTGCGCTTGTTGTGATTGCCTGGCAATGGTGGCTGCGGGCCCTGTCCAACGGCAAACCGCACAACCGTTTGCGCTGGCACCGAATATTACTGCGCCTGCCCATTGTGGGTGGATGGCAGAGATCGCTGGACAGTTCCAGATTTGCGGCAACCCTCTCGATATTAATGTCCAGCGGCGTGCCCTTGCTGGAAGCCTTGCGTATTGCGCAGCAGGTGATGAGCAATCTGGCGTTGCGACAGGCATGCGAGAGTGTGGTGACGGCGGTGTCGGAGGGCACCAGTTTGCACAGCGCTATGGAAAAGGCCGATGTGTTTCCGCCAATGCTGGTGCAAATGGTGGCCTGTGGAGAACTCAGCGGCGATGTAGACAAACTGCTGGCCCGCGCCGCAGAAAACCAGGAACGCGAATTGATGCACGCTACCACCACATTGCTGACGGTTATGGAGCCTCTGTTGGTAGTGGTTATGGGTGGCATCGTTGCGCTGATTGTGCTGGCGGTGTTACTGCCGATTTTTGATTTGAATACGTTGGTTAAGTGAGGTTGTGGAGATGGGCAAGCAGTTGGAAGTTGGAGGTTGGAATTTACAGGGAAAAGAAACCGGCTTCAGTCTGGTGGAAATTCTGGTGGTGCTCGTCATCATGGGACTGTTGGCCAGCGTTGTCGTACCCAATGTACTCGAGCGCGCTGACGAAGCACGAATAAAAAAGGTGTACGCCGATTTCAGTGCTATTGATACGGCGCTAAAACTTTATCGTCTGGACAACTATGTTGTGCCGGTTAGCGAGCAAGGTCTGGAAGCGCTGGTTGAAAAACCGTCTTTGCCGCCGGAACCGCGCAACTGGAAAGACGGGGGTTATCTCAAGGAACTGCCGGAAGACCCCTGGGGCAGACCCTATCTGTATCTCAGCCCCGGGGAATACGGTGAATACGACCTGTATACCCTGGGTGCAGATGGGATCAGCGGCGGCGAAGGCCAGAATGCCGATATTGGCAACTGGAAGCAAAAAGAGTGAAAGTGAGCAAACAGAGTGGTTTTTCACTACTGGAACTGCTCGTCACGATACTCATTGTTGGCCTCGCTGCCGGCGCGGTTTCCCTGTCCATAGGCCGCGGCGTCAATCCTTATGAAACGCGATGGGTCGCAAAAAAATTGCGCTCCACCATCGAACTCGCCGCTGAAGAAGTGCAGTTTAGCGGTGACAATTTTGGCCTGGCTTTTTATCGGTCAGATATAGACAAGCCCTGGCAATTTGACTGGTATCGGCAGGTGGACTTGAACTGGTTGCCCGTTGCTGAACATGCCGGGGATTTGTCTCAGCAGGAAATTTTTGGCAAGGGCGAATTGCCCGAAGGTTTCGACATTGATATCAGGTCGCCAAACGGTATGTCGCTGTTTGATACGGATAAAACGGGCGATGCCAAAAAACCGCAAATTCTTTTTTTTGGCAGTGGCGAGATCACGCCTTTCCAGTTGAGTTTGGAAAACGAAAACAACGATATCCGTTATCGGTTAGACGGGGATATGCTGGGACGCATTCGACTTTATGAAAACGACGACCGGGTATTGTGATGATCAGGTGTTGTAAACGTACCCACAAAAGAACTTGCGGTTTTACCCTGGTTGAAGTGCTGGTTGCTCTGGCGATTGTTGGCCTGGCGTTGCCGGCACTGCTGTTTTTTGTCAACGGTGTCACAGAGGACACTGCCTACCTGCGCGACAAAGCCATTGCCCAGTGGATTGCCAGCGATCGCATGGCAGAAGCGCAAGTCAATCGTCGCCTCACCGGTGCTGTGCTGCGTGGCGAAAACAGTGGCGAAACAGAGATGGCCGACAGCCGTTGGCGCTGGCGTATCACATCGACGGAATCTCCGGTTCCCGGTTTACGTCAATTAAAAGTCGAGGTGTTTCACCATTCACAAAATATCAAGAGCGACGCACTGGTAACGCTGGTGGGGTTGGTCGAAGAATGATGATGCGCTCGACGGGTTTTACCTTGCTCGAAGTTCTGGTTGCCATTGCCATCACGGCGCTGGTGGCAGTTATGGCTTACGGTGCATTCAGCTCGGCCATGGATGCCGGCGACCACAACACGGCCAGAGCTGAGCAGTTGAACGAGCTGGACAGCGCCCTGCGCATCGTGGAACGAGATTTGGCACAGGCAATTTCCAGAGGCATAGCCGGCAGCTATGGCGAATGGGAACCCGCGTTTCAGGGCATAACAGAAGGTGGGCTGAACGCAGGCCGCAATGGTATCGACAATTACGCCCTGCAGTTTACCCGCGATGGCTGGAGTAACCCGTTGCAGCAGCAGCGCAGTGAATTGCAACGGGTGGGGTACCGACTGCAAGACGGAACATTGTGGCGCGATCATTGGCAACATCTGGATTTGGTGCAGGCGGAAGAACCCCGGCGTTTGCCGTTGCTGTCGGGTATTGTCTCCATGCGTCTGCGTTTTTTGGGGGTTGCCACCGGGGAAAAAAATGCTCTGGGTGGGCAGTGGCTGGAGCAGTGGCCTGCCACAACCGCTGCGGATCGCGCCAGCGAACAATTGCCGGTTGCCGTTGAGTGGGTGATGGAACTGGAGGAGTGGGGTGAAATACGTCGTTTGTTTCCCTTGCCAGAAAACCCCTAGGCAAAGTGGCGCCACTCTGGTGCTGGCTTTGCTGGTGCTTGCTCTGGTAGCGGGCATGGCAACCTGGTTGGCGGACGAGTTTGCCCGTAATATTCGGCGCTCCGGCAACCGCTTGCACGTGGCGCAGGGACAGCAATATTTGCGAGGAGCAGAGGCTTTGGCACGGTATGGGCTGACATACGACTTGCGCAACAGTAACGTTGATCATCTCGGTGAGGCGTGGGCTCAACAGCAAGCGCCGTTTCAGGTTGACGGTGGCTGGGTTAATGTCTTCATGCAAGATGCACAGGGGCGTTTGAACGTGAACAACATGATGGAAAAGGCGGGCAAAAGTGCAGCCAGTGGGCCAGCCAAAAAATTCACTGCCGCCCAGCGCCGGTTTATTCGTCTGTTGCAGACCTGGGATGACTTGCCCCTGAGTACGCAAGAGGCGATAGCCATCACCGAAGCGGTTATCGACTGGCTGGATGCGGACGATACAGAAACCGGTTTTGGCGGTGCAGAAGCCCTGTATTATCAGAATGAGGGGTATCTTCCAGCCAATCACGAAATACGCAGCGTAACTGAACTCAGGTTGGTGCGCGGCATCACGCCGGAACTTTATGAACGGTTGCGTTATCACGTCAGTGCATTGCCAGTGGGGTTTGCACTTAATATCAACACGGCATCGGTGAATGTTTTGCGGACCCTGTCTGACATCAATAACCTGGAACCTTTGACAGAAGACGAAGGGCAGCAATTGGCGCAAATGGTTGCTGAAGGTGGTGTGCCAGATTTGGCGGCGTTTTACCAATCCGATGTTATGGTTGATCGAAAAAAAAGGGGAGAACTCAGTTCGGAAGGCCTGAGTGTAAACAGCAACTTCTTTTTGCTGCAGGCGGAAGCGGTGGTTGCCGGGCGGCACAGCTACAGCACCAGCTTGCTGCATCGCAGTCCTGACAACGTTCGGGTCGTCAGACGTCGAATCGGGAAGCAGGTCTTATGAAAAAACAAATTCTGGTCCGGTTAGCCGGCGACAACCTGTATGCCTGGAGCTGGCATAATCACCGCCACACAGACGCGGATATTACCGCGTATTCTGGCCAGGGCAGTTTGGCGGAATTAAAAACAGTGGTAAGTGACAAGCGTGACGAATTGTGCCTGTTACTCGCTGGTGATCAAGTCCGTGTTCAACTGGTGCCGTGCTCACTAAAAGAGCGTCGTCATGTAAAACAGGCTGTCCCTTATGCGATGGAAGAAACGCTGGTTACGGCCGTCGATGAAATGCATTTTTCTTTTTTAATTCCCTTCGACTCGAAAGACCATGTTGCGGTAGCCTGCTGTGACCGAGCATGGCTCAAGCAGCAACTGGCGCCATTCGACGATGCGGGACTGGAAGTTAAGCGACTGGTGCCAGCACCGCTGGTATTGCCTTGTGGCGAAGGCTGGACATTGTGTCTGGTTGACCAGCCAGGTGGCGAAGAGGTATGGGTGCGCTATGGCAAATGGCAAGGTTTTGTACTGGAACTGTCGCTTGCACGTAGCGCACTGGAGTGCCTCGGCAAAGAGCAGGGCGTGCCATCGCAACTTACTCTTTTGGCAGAAAGCGAAGCCGGTCTGAATCAGTTACATCAGTTAATCCCCGCGCAACTTCAGGTGCCCGTGCAGTCGCATGTACAACCCTTGCCGCACACTATGGATGCGTCGACAACGGGGTTTGATATGCGGCAGGGCGAATTTTCCCTGCAACTGCCTGTTTCGCAATGGTGGCGACAGTGGCGTTGGGTGGCGGTGCTGGCGTTAACGACCCTGGCTCTGTTTGCAGCTGTTAACGGTCTTGAATACCGGCAATTGCGACACGAGGAACTGGCATTGCGTCGAACCATGGAGCAAGAGGCCCGCAAGGTTATTCCCCGCGGTATTTTGCAACAACCGGTGAAACAACTGCGCGGCAAGTTGCGGGCCGTGACTGGTGGTGGGGATGGCAATGCCAGCGCTATTGCGTTGTTGTCTCAGATAGCCCCGGTAATCGTCGAGCAAAAATCTGTGGTGTTGCGCAGTTTGAATTTTAGCGCCAAAAGCGGCGAATTGCGGTTAAGTTGCTGGGCGCCTTCGTTTGAAAGTTTGCAAAATTTGCGCACTGCCATCAGCCAGAAAGGTTTACACGCCGAACTGGTACAGGCCAGTGCCGACGGAGAGGGTCAGCAGGGGCGCATTAATATTCGTGGTCGCGAGTCATGAGGGGAGCACAATGAAAAGGTGGCAGGACTTTAATCGGCGAGAACAAGGCGTGCTACTGGCGGGTGTCGCAATAGCAACGTTGTACTTGCTCTGGTTTGCCATCGTGCAACCCGTGCGGCAGTTAGTTGTGGAACAACGGTCGCGCAATCAGGCAGTTGCCAGTGAATTGTTTACTGTCAGGCAAATGGTTGCCGACATCTCGGCGTTGCAAAAAGCAGGTACGGATAAAAACCCGGCAACAAGCGGTTTGGCAAGTCTTGTGGAAAAAAGCCTGCGTCAGAATCACTTGCGAATGAGCGGTTATCAGCCAGGCAGTGAAGGCAATGTCTCACTCAGGTTTGACCGGGTAGAGGTAAGCGGTTTGCTGCAGTGGATTTATGATTTGGAAACTTCTCATCGCATAACCGTTGACGAACTGGCGATACGGCCCACAGAATCCAATGGCACCGTTTCGGCCAGCCTGCGTTTGCGGAAGTAACCATGAAAATTCGGCATTATATATTTATCGGGTTGTTTTTTTTGCTGGTAGCTGTTTTGTTTCAGGCGCCGGCCAGGCTGGTATTGTATCTGGTGCCTGAAGGTGTCCGGCTACAGGTTGGCGCGCTGGATGGCACGGTGTGGCAGGGCAAGGGACAAAATGTTTTTACCGTGGTAAATGGGCAGCACCTGTTTGCAGAAACCCTGTCGTGGCAATTAAAACCGATATCATTATTCAGACTGGCGCCAGCAGCAGATATAGAGTTACAGGCAGACGAACAGCGGGCACACGGCAGGGTCGTTTGGCTGGGCGGTCATGACTGGCGATTGCAAGAGGGCGAATTCACTCTGCCTGCCCGTGTGGTTGGTGACGCCCTGTTAGACAAGAGCACGCAAAATGAGCTGTCAGGCCAGTTATCTGTGCGTGTACATTCCCTGCAAGTTGAACGTAATCGCATTCAGAAACTCACCGGACAGGCAAGCTGGCAGGCTGCTCGCTGGTTTGATGGCAGTCACTGGAATTTGCTGGGAAACTTTGCTGCTGACCTGAAAACCGGTAGCAATGGTGATGTGCTGGCGCAACTGTTTGATCTCAATGGTCCGGTCAGCGTTTCCGGAACATTGGGTATTACATTATCCAGACAAATCGAGTTTCAGGGTGATATCGGATTGCGAGAGAATGCGCCGAAACTGCTTCACAATATTTTGCCCGTGTTTGGTGAACAACAGAGTAATGGAAAATACCGGGTTACCATTCAGACCAGTATTCAGGATCTGCTTTGACTGCTTAAGGTGTCAGTATGAAAAAATGGATCGTGTTTCTGGTGGGCTGGATTTTGGCTGGCAATGTTGTTGCAGACTGGCACAGCCAGGCGCAAGCCATTATGGGCACAGAAGTGCGAGTGACAGTATGGCACCAGGATGCGGCAATAGCTCAGCAAGCAATTGATGCTGTGATGGCAGATATGAAACGCATTGACCGGCAGTTGAGTCCGTGGAAGCAGGCAAGCGAACTGTTTTACGTAAATAAAAACGCCGGTAAAAAACCGGTAAAAATTTCTGCAGAGCTGATGAGGATTCTCGACAAAAGTCTGTACTACGGGCAGCAGACAGAAGGCGCTTTTGATATCAGTTTTGCTTCCGTTGGCCACGCATACGATTTTCGGGCGGGAACCAAACCCGATGCCGAAACCAGGAAGCAAGCAGTCATTGATTATCGCCTGATCAAATTGGACAAAAAAAAGTCAACGGTATTTTTTTCCAACCCTCATATCAAAATTGATCTTGGTGGTATTGCAAAAGGCTATGCTGTCGACAGGGCAATAGATATCCTGGGAAAATTCGGTATTGCCCACGCTAACGTAAGTGCCGGAGGAGACAGCCGACTCCTTGGTGACCATCGTGGCCGACCCTGGATTGTGGGCATAAAAAATCCTCGCAACCAAAACGATGTCGCGATCAAACTGCCTCTCACAAATGAAGCCCTGTCCACCTCAGGAGATTACGAACGATTTTTTATTGACGAACAGGGTGAGCGGATTCACCATATTCTCAATCCACGTACTGGAGATTCCTCCAGCGGCATTGCCAGTGTCAGTGTGATAGGACCGCGCGGATTTGACACCGATCCACTTTCGACCTCGGTTTTTGTGCTGGGGGTCGACAGCGGTATGGCGTTGTTGAATCGTTTACCGGAGTTTGAAGGAATAATTATTGACGAGCGTGGCAAAGTTCATTATTCCGAAGGGCTGGTTTCGCCGCAAGCGGCAGAATAACTGTTCTGGTAAACAAAAATATCGTGAAATCCGACACATTTTTACCTATCCTGCTGATATTGCTCGTTTTTTGACCAGGCGACTTGGACATTCTGCAGATTGGCAGCTAAAATACCAAAATCTTTTTCCATTACTGGCGATAAAGGATTAAAGACCGCCCAAACGTTCGTTTTGAGGCACAATCAACAAAATTGCTACCGAGAGGGAATTTATGAAACGTTTAATGCTTCCTGTTGCTATTGCACTATCCGTTGGAAATTTGGCCGTTGGTAATTTGGCGTTTGCCGATTCCTACCAGACCGAGGTGTTTGGCGACTATTCAAAAATAGATATTGATGTGGGCAGCGAGCAATTTGACTTTGATGGCTGGAGCCTTGGTGGCACTTACTATCTCAATGCTGTCGATAACAGCAAGGGCCCTCTGGCGGAAGCCGCCTTCATGGACCGTGCATCAAATGTGTCTTTTTCCCTGATGCAACTTGACCCGGACGGTTCAGGTGGCGACTTTGATGCCCATACGGTTTCCGGCCTGTTTGTGAGCAAGGACACTGGCTGGTTGTTTGGCCTGGGTTACACCAATGGCGATCAGGATTCACCAAACCTGGATTTTGACACTTTGTCCGTCACGGCTGGCCGTTATATCGGTAAGAACACCACCGTTGTTGTGAACTTTGCGCACGCGGAAGAAGGGAATGGACCGGCTGAACAAGATTCTGACGAGTATGAAGTGGCGCTCCGTCATTTGGGGCAGACAGCTTCCAACATGCACTATGCCGTACAAGTGTCGCTGGGTGAAATCAATGAACAGGACGTTGATGAAAATACCCTGACATATGGTGGCAGCTATACCTTGTATCCCACTCGGGAAGTCGGTGTAGGTGTCGGCCTGGACTTTCTGGATTCAGACTATGAAGAAGCAACTGCATACAGAGTCTTTGCCAGCTGGTTTTTCCGGGAAAATGCCAGTGTTGGCATGAGCTATCACATGCTGGATTTTGACGAAATCAATGCCGAAGAAGACGGCTGGACGATTAATGCGCTGGTGCGTTTTTAGTTTGTCATAGTACCTGGTTTGCTATAGCAAATCGTTACAGCACACGAAGCGGGGCCAAATCTGGCCCCGTTTTTTTGTGTTAAACAATGTGCAGAAAAACCTGTTGCTCACTCTCCATTTAATCGTTATCCCGCGTTGTTACCAAGAGTTGTGTGCCAGTGCACACATATCCACAAAATTCCGGGCTAGACTGCGCCTTGCAGGCTGCATGGTGCGGAGCTTTGTACCTGTTTGAACGGGTTCTCGCGTAAACAGATAACCCGTTTGCAAACCAGTTTTAATGGATCGTATCAGCTATTCAGGGAATCGGGCGGGTGCTAATGGTCGGTGCAAGGATTTTTATTAAAATACTATGGTTGGTCTTTTCGGTCGGTGTGTGTGCCAGTGAGGATTTGCATCAGACAGAGATCGACAATGAAACAGATAATCTTAAACAGCAGGTGCAAGAGTTAAATCGTGACCTGTTGATTCTTGAAGAAGAGTTGCTATTTCCCACCAACACCCAGATCGCAGTATTTGTGTCTATGGATGTGGGCGCATACTTTCAACTGGACGCCGTAAAACTCAAAATTGATGATCAACTGGTGTCCAGTTATCTGTATACCGAACAGCAGACCAAAGCCCTGTATCGCGGTGGAGTGCAACGCCTGTATCTGGGCAATATAAAGTCAGGCGATCACCAGGTCAGTGCCTTCTTCACAGGTGTTGGCCCCAATGGTCGCGACTATAAAAGGGGTGCGAGTATTACCATAAGCAAGCAGTCGGACCCTATACAACTCGAATTGAAAATCGTTGACTCTACCGCCAGGCAACAACCGGAATTTGAGATTCGTGAGTGGTAGGCGAGAAAGAGTGAGCACATGGGATAAGGGGAATTTCGATTTTCATATGGTGGCTCGTCGAGGTGTGCATTTTTTGGCAGGACGCCGAAGGTTGAATGACCTGCCTGCCAATATTTTTACTGCCATACTTTTAGTCCTCGCCATTAATTGCCACGCAGGCGACGATAAGCCGTCAACCGTACAAGATCTGCGCTACGGTGTTGCGTTGTATCACTATTTTCAAAAAGATTATCAGGCAGCCATAAACGAATTGCTCATTGCCGAAGAGCGTGGGGGTATCCAGGGGCATGCCGATTCGGGGCAGTTGATGCGCGGTGGTTTGAACCTTGCCATGGGTATGGAGAAACAGGCTCGCGAAATATTTGAACGCCTGCTCGACGATAGCAAGCCGGAAAGTATACGCAATACCGCGTGGTTTTATCTGGGCAAGTTGCGTTATCAGCGCGACGATTGGGACGGCGCTCGCGAAAGTTTCGCAAGAATCCATGGTGTGCTGTCACCCGACCTGGATCAGGAATTACAGGCCCTTGAAATTAATCTCGCCTTGCGTCAGCAGAATTTCCAAAGCGCAGAACAAACACTTGCAAAACAGCAGCATGTAACACCGTGGTCGCCATACGCCTGGTTTAATTTGGCGATGGCCTGGCTTGAAGCTGGTGATGCGGTCCGCGCAGTGCATTACCTGGATACCCTTGTGCGTTTGCCGGTAAAACTGGAAGAACACCTCGCCTTGCGTGACAAGGCCCTGACGGCTGCCGGTTACAGCCTGATGCAACAGGGCGATTACCGTGGCGCGTTGCAGCGTTTCAGAAAAGTTCGCATGGCCAGCCCGCTCGGTTCGCGTGCACTGCTTGGTTACGGTTGGGCCGCAGCTGAAATAAAAGATTATAAAACCGCACTGACACCCTGGCAGACACTGGCGCGAGACGCGCGTTACAGTCCTGAATCCCAGCAAGTATTTTTAGCCATTCCCTGGTTATACGAAAAGCTGGATGCCAAACACCAGGCGCTCGAACACTATCTGGCAGCAGAGGCCAGGTATGGCAGGCAACTGGGTGATATTGACAACTTGCGGAAAAGACTGAACAGAGAGGTATTACTGGCCGCATTTGATGCAACCCGAAGTGAAAATGAAACAAGTCATGTCGGTTCGGATCTGGCAAGGATATCGTCACTATTGACACAACAACGGTTTCAAAACCGAGCAAGTGAATTACGTGATTTAATGGGCATGGCAGAGCAGTTGCAAGCCTGGACTGTGAAGCTCGATATGTATCGTTACCTGTTGCAGGAAAGAGGCGTCGCGCGGGCGCAAAAGCTCAAGCGTATAGATGAACAACAATTTCCATCGCGCATAGAGCAACTCTCCATTCGCCAGACAGAGCTATCCCGGCAACTTGCTCAGGTGGAAAACACGCATAACGTTATAGCACTCGCTGACCCTGATGTTTCCGAATTGTGGGCCATTACAGAGAAAGCGCAAGCGGCAATCTCTGAATTGAGAGAAAAAGGGCATGACACGACAGATTACCAGGCTGTTTTACAGCGATATCGCGGTATTTTGTTATGGCAGGCAAACGAACAGTTTCCGGTTCGTTTGTGGCAGGCGAGGAAAAAACAGAAACAACTGGCGAATGCACTGACCATTGCCGTGGAAAACGAAACGCGGCTGCACGGGGTTATTACCACCGTGCCAGAAATTGCCCCATACCTTGTCCGGCTCAAGCAGCTGGAACAGAGGCTTGACGTGCAGCAACTGGCATTGAATCAAAGACTGGATGATTCCGAATCAGAATTACGTGGCCTGGTGCTTGCTGAACTGGATCGCCAGCAGCAGCACTTGCGGCAGTATCAGGCCCGGGCGCGATTGTCGCTGGCGCGTCTCTATGACAGCGCTGCCAACGCGCCCGCAAAACAGGATCCGGCGCTATGACTTGCAAGTCAGTTTTTGTATTGGCCGCTGTGGTCATGTTGCCCGCTTGCAGTTTTTGGCGGGGCAGCGATGAGGAAGCTATGGCTCCCGTGTTGGCCGATCTGGCGCCTGCGCAGCTGCCAGTGGCTGGCAATGAACTGCCCGTCAGGGATCTGGATGACATTGCAGCGCGGTATCAGGCAGCCCTGGAAGTTGTCGACGACCCCGATACTCGTGGCAGCATTATGCGGCGTCTCGCGAGCCTGGAAATGCTGCAAAGTGAACAGCGCCAGATAGAACAAAACACCGATGCTCATTATTACACGCGAGCTATAGAAGCCTATCGCGAATTGCTTTCCAAATACCCCGATCGGCCCGACAACGATCAACTGATTTACCAAATTGCCAAGGCCAGTGAACTGGATGGCCGAACAGACCAGGCCATGACAGCACTTGATCAACTGGTGCAAGATTATCCGGATTCCAGTCACTATACCGAGGCCCAGTTTCGGCGTGCCGAAATATTTTTCAGTCGCGGTAATTACAGCGCTGCCAGCAAAGCCTACCAGGCAGTAATCAGCACCGGCAAAGACAGCGCTTATTACCGCAATGCCATGTACATGTATGGCTGGTCACTGTTTAAACGCAATCAATATTATGAAGCCCTGACGCCATTTACCCATGTTATGGATCAACTACTGGCAAACAGCGAAGAACTCGACGGACTTGACCGTTCCAGTCTGCAAATGGCGCGAGACAGCCTGCGGGTCATGAGTCTGGCGCTGTCTTATCAGGACGGAGCCACTACCATAGAGGAGGTGTACGACCAGCTTGGCCAGCGTGCATGGCAGCATCTGCTATACGACCAGCTCGGAGAGCTTTATCTGAACAAGGAACGATTTCGCGACGCCGCCCAAACCTGGCAGGCTTACATTGAACGTTATTCGAAATCTGCGCACTCACCCCGGTTTAGCGTCAAGATAATCGATGTATACCGGCGCGGGGACTTTCCCTCGTCGATTCTGCCAGCCAAGCAAAAATTTGTAAGTGACTACGGGGTTAACAGCAAGTATTGGGCAGCGGCGAATGATGAATTACGCAACCGTTTGAGGCCACACCTGCACAGCTATCTCAGTGAACTCGCAAAACACCAACACGCTCTGGCGCAGCAACTCCAGCGTCGCAAAAAGCCAAAGCCGGTCGCCAAAGAGATTTCCCGCGCCTTTTTGCGCGCCAGTGAATGGTATGCTCAATTTATAGCAACATTTCCCCATGACAAAGCCAGCCCTGAAATGACCTTTCTGATGGCCGAAAGTTTGTTTGAGGCGGGTGAACTGCCCGGTGCTATCGAGGCCTATGAGCGGGTTGCCTACCCGTTTTCCGATGATTCCGACAACGCGCAGACAGCGGATAAACGCAGAGGTGCGGAAGCGGGATACTCGGCTATTCTCACCTGCGACCGATTGATACAAACGCTGAATGAACGCGACAGAGCAGATTGGCAGCTTGCGAAAATTGTGAGTTCGCAACGTTTTGCCCGCGTGTACCCGACCGATTCGCGTGCGGCACCTGTGCAGACGAAAGCAGCGGAAGAATTGCTGGCACTAGAGGAATACGACGAAGCGGTTGACGCGGCAGAAAAAGTGACAAGCTGGCAACCTGATATTGACCCCGCATTGCGTCGTACCGCATGGTTGGTAAAAGGCCACAGTTACTTTCAGCTAACAAACTATGTTGCCGCAGAAAAAGCCTGGCAAAAGGCCCTGCTTCTGATGCAGGGCAAAACACAAGACAAGGCGCGCAACGAGACTATAGAACTGCTATCTGCCACCGTTTACAAACGGGCTGAACAATTGTTGTCACAACATAAAGTACGCGAGGCCGTCGCCGAATTCATTCGCGTTCGCGAAATTGCCCCGAATACAAAAGCTGCCGCGATCGCACAATATGATGCCGCAGCATACCTGATCAGATTGCAAGAGTGGCAGCGGGCTGAGCAAGTTCTGACGGATTTTCGCGCTCGTTATCCCGATCACACTCTGATTGCCTCTATTCCGGCAAAACTGGCAAAAGTGTATCAGCAAATGGAAAACTGGCAGAGCGCAGCTCGGGAACTCAGCACCACGGCCTTGCAAACATCGTCATTCGGTGACGACCCCGACATGCGCCGGCAGTCGCTCTATCTGGCGGCAGAAATGTTTGAAAAAGCCGATAGCCGGGAGCAGGCCATCGAGCACTACAAACGTTATATCGGGAGCTGGCCGCAGCCCTTTGATTTAGCCATGGAAGCACGTTACCGGTTAACTGAACTCTATCGCCAGAACGGAAACGGGCAAGAAAGACGGTTCTGGCTGGAGCAGCTGATGGAACAAAATCAGCTGGCCGGGAGTAACAGCAGCGAGCGTTCCAGATATCTTGCGGCTTTCTCTGCCATTGAAATCGCTGAAGAAGAGTTTGCAAGATTCCAGCAGTTGTCTCTTACCTTGCCTTTAAAGCAAAGTCTGAAAAAGAAGCGGGAATCACTGGAAAAAAACCTGACAGCTTATAACAGAGCACTTGAGCCGGGTATTGCGCCTTTCGCAACTCAGGCGAATTACCGTATTGGCAGTCTGTACATGCAGCTTGCAAAAGACCTTATGGCGTCGGAACGCCCCCGGTTAAATCAACAGGAACTGGAACAATACGAACTATTGCTGGAAGAACAGGCGTTCCCGTTTGAAGAAAAAGCGATAGCTATTCATGAGGCTAATGCGAAGCGTACCCAGGGGGGCATATACGATCAGTGGGTAAAACGCAGTTTTACCGCACTCGGCGAACTGTTGCCCGGGCGTTACCTGAAACGCGAACATATCGCAGACAGCGCCTACATGGAAGAAACCGGGCACGATACATACAACCGGCTGGCAGTAACAAGTCGGCTGGAGGGGGAGTTTGCCCGGGCCGAGCAGCTGTATCAAAAGGCACTGGATGTCGCGCCTGACAGTGATATTGTTTACCGCAATCTCGGAATTCTTTATGACCTGTATCTTGGCGACCTGGCAAGTGCCCGACGCCACTATCAGGCATACCAGAAGCTGCAATCCAGGCCAGACAATCTAATAAACGGATGGATTAAGGACATTGATCGACGTATACAAGCGATGGCCAGTCTTGGGGGGCCGGTCCCGGGAGGCAATAATGATCAATAAACTCATGATCAATAAACATGGGGCATATATCTTGCTGATCTTTTTATCACTGTCTGCAACTGCTGCAGATGAACGCGGAGTGGAAAAACAAAAAGCAGCGGATAATGTGGAAATAACCCTGGAGTCCAGAGTTACAGGCAACCGTGAGCAACCAAAAGTTCTTTATATTGTTCCGTGGCAAGAGCCGGAAGGACCGGAAATATTTGATCAGGGTTTTCAATATACACCGGATGGATTGTTCGAACCGGTAGAGCGAGATGCGTTTTTGCGAACACTGAAAATTCAACAGCGTATGGTTTCAAGTAATAATTCTGAAAACCGGAATCATGTCGAGTAAAAAATGTAGTGTTGATCACTGTTATTTTGCTACAAAGAAGGCATCTTGGCGTAAACCGCAGTCTTGGCTGTCGGGCGGCGTTTGGAGCCCAGGGCCTGTTAACACTAATTTGATAGCCGCTGCTGGAGGCCATTTTTGTGCCCAGCGAGGCGGAAGGAGTGCAGTTTAGTGACTCTAAATAAGCGACTGACAACGACGCTGGGTGCAAAAATGGCCCCAGCCCCTTTTCTTATAACGGATGGGATTGTGCCTAAAAAAGCGCCACTCTGCGTTACTCGTCACTCATTTGGAATGACCAAACCACGTTCCTCGTGCCTTGATTGGCGCTTTTTCAGGCACAACAGTGGCTATCAAATTAGTGTAAACAGGCCCTGGTATAAAAATATAACTGGTGGATTATATGGAATTTATTGACACACTCGTACGGTTTTTTCAACAAGGCGGTCCATTTATGTATCCCATCGCTATTGCGCTGGTTTTTGGTCTTGCCATTATGTTGGAAAGGTGGCTGTTCCTGACTCGAACCACTCGGGCAAACCAGCGAGCATTTGAGCGCCTGCTGCCAATGTTGCGAAAAAAAGATTACCTTGGTGTACAACAACAAGCATCGCTACACAAGGCACAGATAAGTCGAATTGTCGCCGCTGGTGTCGCACGCCTTTCACAGACCAGTCGTCGAAACGAAATTGAATCGGCCATGGAAGAAGGTGTAATGGAAGCTCTGCCCAGGCTGGAGAAGCGCACCCAATATCTGGCTACCTTGGCCAATATAGCTACTTTACTCGGATTGCTGGGAACCATTATCGGATTGATTGCGGCTTTCACCGCTGTTGCCAGTGCCGATCCGACAGAAAAAGCGTCGCTGTTATCACAAAGTATTTCTGTTGCAATGAATACCACGGCATTTGGTTTGATGTCGGCCATTCCACTGTTGCTGGCTCATTCCATGTTGCAGACAAAAACTACGGAAATTATCGATAGTCTGGAAATGGCGGGTGTAAAGTGCCTGAACCTTATGAGCGATGGTAGCGTGGCAATGACCAGGACACGCAATACGGACACGGCGGTTAACGCCTGAGCAATTCAACGAGAATATTGCTGTCATGATGCGGATCAGACGAAAGGTATTTCGTGAGGCGGATCTGGATATCACCTCTTTTATGAATCTGATGATTATTCTGGTTCCGGTACTATTGATGAGTATGGTGTTCTCTCACATTACCGTGCTTGATTTAAAACTTCCCGATCTGATGCCTTCCGGTTCAGACCAGGATGAAAAAGATCAGCTGGAACTGGTAATACGTCAAAATTATGTCGATGTAAATTATCCGCAAGGCATCTTGCTGAAACGGATTGCAAAAAAAGACACCTCCCACGACTATGAATTACTCTCAAATGTCTTGCAGGAAGTAAAGCGCCAGCTCAAGGAAAAAAAGATAGAAAAGCGGGATATTCTGATTTTGTCTGAGCCGGAAACCGATTACCAGACCATTGTCAGCACCATGGACAGCGCGAGATCCTTTCAAACTGTGGTGGCGGCATCGGTGGTGCACGCCGAGTTGTTTCCCGAAATTTCCCTTGGCGACGCACCTGAATCGGTTTTGGCTGAAAAATCTGATTCTGTGGCACGACAGGGCGGCATGACAAGTGGTGGGGAGAGAAGCCTGTGAAGCCTTCGGTGCGTGCTCGCCGCATGGCGCGTCATCACAAGCGCATGAAGCAAAGCTCCAGATTAAATCTGGTTTCGTTGATGGATATTTTCACCATTCTGGTTTTTTTTCTGCTGGTCAATTCTTCCGATGTGGAAGTATTGCAATACCACAAAGAGATAAAGCTGCCTGAATCGATGGCGGAACAGAAACCCGGTTCAACATTGGTTGTAATGGTAAGCGCAAAAGATTTACTGGTTGGTGGCCGTTCTCTTGCCAAGGTAGACGAGTTGCTCCAGAGTGACGAAGAAAATATTGAGGTATTGAAAGATGAGCTGCAACATCAGATCAGTCGTCGCCCCGAACTGAATGAGCTGGAAAAAAAGCAGGGCAGGGCAGTAACGATAATGGGGGATCAATCAGTGCCCTATAAGCTGCTCAAACGAATTATGCGAACCTGTGCCGCTAATGACTATCGCCATATATCACTGGCGGTCAGTCAGGTGCCCCTCCAGCAGCCAAATACAGACGTGATATCTCCATCGCAAGAAAATCGTCAGGGAGAAAAAGGGTGAATGCTGCATTGCAAGCTCCCGATATGCAACTTGCCTGGTCATCATCATTTGACGTGGACCACGACTTCAAGCGCATCTTGCGTATTTTGCTGGCGATCTTTGTGGTGTTTGCAGTTGCCGTACCCTTTATCCCGATACCGGAGATTAAACGTGTGGAAAAAGCAATTGTGCCACCACAGCTTGCCAAAGTAATCCTGGGAAAAAGAGAATTACCCAAACCGGAAAAAATTAAGCCAAAAGCAAAACCGAAATCTGTCACAAAGGTTCAACCCAAACCGGTAGAAAAACCAAAGCCCAAACCGGTAGTGACGCCAAAGCCGGTACAGCGCCAAAAACAGGCTAGAGAGGTGGCTTCGGCCAGTGGTTTACTGCAATTCAAAGACGATTTGGCGGCTATGCGGGATGATCTTGATCTGACCCGGCTCAACAATAATTTGAGCAAGGGCAGTGCGGAAGCCAGCCGTGTTGAGCGTTCTGTGATTAGCTCCCGGGCTGGCGGCGCAAGCAACGGTATTACCACTGCCAGTTTGAGTCGAAATACAGGTGGCAGCGCATTGTCGGGTCGTGAAACCACCACAGTTACCAGCCCGGTCACTTCAGGTGTACAAGGTAAATCCGACGTGAAAAACGGTCGTGATATGCAAGGTCGTAGTGATGAAGAGATTCGAAAGGTAATGGACCGTAGCAAGGGGGTAATATTTGCCATCTACAATCGGGCACTACGCAGTGACCCGGGGTTGGAGGGGAAAGTAACGGTACAGTTGATTATTGAAGCGTCCGGTGCAGTTTCTTCGGTTAAATTAATAGCGAGTGAGTTGCACGCGCCGGTATTGGAGAAAAAGCTGTTGGCGCGAATCAAATTGATCAACTTTGGCGCTGCGCCTGTGGCGCGCACCACACTAAATTATTCGTTTGATTTTTTGCCGTATTAGAGGCTCCTTAACCTGAAGTTGTGTCAGGCATTGGAGTGCCTGCAGGCCTTGCGGCAAATGTCATTGCTTTTTTCGCCGAGACTTTTTGTCTTTCAGCAGTGGTTCAAGCAGTCGAGCTTCCACCGCAGTTATGCCCTGTGCCAGCTCAAGAGGTAAAATCCAGTCACTGTGAACAAGATCTCCTTCTGCAAGCAAAGCCTTCAGGTTACTTTGGATTCGGGGTAATGCCTTGCTCAGCGTATCAGATGATACGCCGGTCCGGTTCATGGCTTCGGCCCGAGACAAGCCTTCTACTCTGATAAGCCTTGCGGCCTCTTTCGTTCGCGCGGCTAATCTCAAACCCTTTGTCGCAAATTCAAATGCGAGATCGTTCATAAGTTCTTTTTCGACAGCCCTGTTACCTGATGCCTGAGCAAAACGCTTCATTATATACACTTCCTTAGCAAAAACAGCAGTACCTGCCATGATCAAAAGTGACACGCGTCACATTATTTCACAATTTATGTCTGTTCTACCATATTCAGGCCGCTTTTGGTCAATATATTGACTTGAATTCTGCTGGCTCTGGTGAGAAACAGGCAAAGTATCTTTGCAGACGTCAGCCCGGGGCTGGTTGTTCAAGTGGAGATCGAAGAATCCCTGTACCGGTTCTTTGTGAATCGAATGAGAGAGGGGCGAGTAGTAGTAGAAATATCTGAAATAATCCCATGAAAAATATAAGATCACAAAAAACAATATAAATATAATTATAATATGTCATGCTGTTATATATAGTTATATTATTATTTAAAATATATATTATTGAATAATATTATTTGTATCAGACTTTGTTTTGTCCAATGAGGAACTTTTGTTTCCTTACGTAGTAGCTAAAGACAATCGAGTTCTGTCTTTGTGGCAATAGGGACAACAGATGTGGCAAATGATGCTCTGGAGACGAATGGTTTGATTCAGGGCGTGGGCTGCTGTGCAGAAATGGGGCGTACTCCTGTATCAAGGTGAAGGAGAACGTTCTCCTCAACACACGTATTTTATTTGATGTGAGTTCTGCGTTAGACAATATAAAAGCAGGTATGAAGCAGGAAGATTGAAAATATCCACGTCGTTTCAAAATCCTGCTGGTGAAGAATATGCAAACTTTGTCTTGCCCAATTGGAAATCCGGTTTTATCAGTGGCTCAGACTTTTGGTCCTTCACGCACTGTGGGCATGGATTTTAACTATGAATTCTATGGGGCTGGCTCAAGGAAGTAAAGATTAGTCGGCCATTTGCGTTGCGTGAGAATATAATCGTTTCAACATAATGGAATATTTTAAGGATAATCACTATGGCAAACGACTCTCTGAAAATGGGTGACATGGTTCAGGATACGGATGTTGGCGCAGGTCTTGTGGAGGCCTCTGTGAGTCAGTGTCAATCGAGTATTGCGGAAACCAAACTGGTAGCTGGCGCTGCTCATAAATTGGCAGGATCTCGAAAAGATGATCGACCTCAAAGGACTGAAACTATTGACCCGGCAGATCAAAAAGAAATTTTGCTGCAAATAATGTTCGAGTCTGAGTTGTACGAATATTTGCTACTCTCGGAAGGTTTTGAAGATTTCGAGCGTCGGGTTACAGTGTTGGTTAACAAGTTGGGATTTAGTGATTTTATATTCACATTAATGGATACGGTCACATCAGTTGATGGAAAACTATATACCATACCGAAGGAACTGATTGAAATATATTGCGAAAAAGAATTCTATAAACACGATTTGATGTTGCAATACCTCACTGTATGTCCAAAACCGAATTTTCGTTCGGCAATCGATAATTTTATTGCCAATTCGCCATTCCCTGCTGAAATATTTATACAAAACCATGATTTTTCGATGCTATTAAAATCGTACGGCTACATGGATTATTATGTTTCGCCGGTAAGTTCTGAATCGGGAGGTCAGGGCTTGCTTTTTATTATGAGTAGGGATATGGATGTGAATACATTTAGGCATAAAGTTGAAGTATGCAAGGGACGCCTGGAATTGTTGTGTTGTGCAATTGACCATATCTGTTCTACACGCTTTGCTGCCAACATTTTGAAAGGAAAAACGAAAGAATATAGATTGACGCCACGTCCTCTGGAGCTGTTGACATATATGTCTATGGAGGACTGCACTTTGTATAAGGCAGCAAAAAAAATGAATATAAGTGTAAAAACAGCGAATGTGCACATTGCTGCTGTCAAGAGAGAGTTTGGTGTTTCTACATCCACTGCTGCCGTAACACACGCTATCAAATATGGCTTGATTAATTTTGATGGATAAAGGATATTTGTAACCGTTTTTGCAAGTTTTCAGGAGATTTGCAAGCGGTTAGGCAAAGGAACAAACAATGTTATTTATGACACAAGTGGAACAATCGATCAGTCTGCCTGAAATCGGTTTTCCCGCAAATGTAGAGTTTAGTGAGCGCGACGGCAAGAATTGCGCCAAAATAATTGGCCGGTTATCTGCTCATCATAGATTAAAAAAGTGACTCTATATTTTACCAAATTTCAGTTTTTAGTACCATACGGACAAAAACAGGCGAATGATGTCGGCATCAAAACTGTATAGTGGTTCTGTCCCTGGTGTGCCGCCTGCCGTAACATCGCGAAAACTATCGTAGTTAAATTGCAAGTGGTCCCAAAACAGGTTTATAGAGCTCTTTTCAGCCATATCCCAAAAGTCAAAAGGCAGCTTATAACTTACTCCAAGCCCAAAACCTGTGGAAGAGAACGCACTGAGTTCCTTGTCTCGTGCCAAAAAATTTTGTGCTTGCTGATACGGAAACAGATCGCTGAAAAAGTCAGCCTGGCTCTGAGTGTATTGGCGATATTTGACCTCAAATGTCAGGCCGTAACGCCAGGGGTGTATATAGGAAACTTCTGCTGTATTTGCACCTATACCCCAACTGTCTGAAAACCTGCGATATTCGCCACGTATGGCAGAGTGCCAGGGTAAATGATAGATGCCTCGAAACGCCACGGCGTCGCTGTTTCTGGTGCCGGGGTACCGCTCTGGCTCGTAGCTGAAACCGGCAGCAGCATTGGTGTCCAGATAACGCACCTGGCGGTAAGGATTATTCAGAAAACCTTCGTCTATAATCGATTCCACAACGATATTGGCGACAAGGTTTTTGGTGATAATTTGAGAAAATGCCAGGCTGAGCTGTTGTCTGTCCAGGTCTTCTTCAAATATGTCGTTGCCATTCTGTCTAACAGTATCCTGGCCCACCGAGTACCCCAGCGACAAATTGGACATATCGCCAAAAAAATCCTGACTGATGCTAAAGCCAATGGTTTTGGCATTGTAGTCGTTTTCGTTACTACCGGTGTAGTTCAAACTCATCAGAGTTTTGTTGTGAGAGTAATCCAGACCCGCGCTGAACTCAGTTCGTTCTTCCGTGTATGGGCTGGCAGTAGCAATAACATCAATAGAGGCGCTACTGACAATATCGGCGTAATAATTGCCGCGCAAAGAAATATTGTCGGCAACTTTTTTACGAACAAGTATGGAGGGGCCATCTATTTTTGCACCGCCGCCTTTATAAGAGTGATATAAAACATCGATGCGATCTTTGGGGACGGTTGCCGCATTAATAGTTAGCGAGAACAATGTTGCGGTTAAACAGAGTGCGATTTTGAGTTTTTTAATTACACCCACAACCACCTCCAGTACTCCCTTCAGCCCCACGTGCACCTTCTCGTGACTGAAACACATGATGCAAATAGTTCGAGGCAACCGGATCGCGATCAAACTGCATAATGTCTTCTGCCAGGTGGTTCCGCTCCCAGGGTTTAACCCAGGGTTTGATGTTGCTGCAGCCACTTAACATAATCAGGCCGGCAAGTAATATTTTTGTGCGAATCTTCATTCCCGAATCAACTCCCTGATCTGCTTGCGATAGTCGTTTTCGTAACCAGGCTTGTAACCTTTGTGCAAGTAGCGCATCTGGCCATTTCGGTCAATCAGGTATGTGGAGGGCATGGCGCTGATATCGTATAATTTGCTGACTTTGCCTTCGTCGTCCAGCAGCACAGGGAAAGTAACGGGTATGTCCTGTAAAGTTTGTTGAACGAGTTCTATATTATTTTCCACATTCACACCAAATAATACAAAGCCGGCTTTGCTGTAACGCTGATAGATTTCATCCAACAGAGGCATTTCCTGTCGGCAAGGGCCACACCACGATGCCCAAAAGTTGAGCATAACAACCTGGCCGCGGTATTCAGATAACCGCAGGTTTGAGCCCTCCATACTTTTTAACGTAAAGTCAGGCGCCGGTTGGTTGGTATCGGCGAAACAGGTTGCCGTGAGTAATATACCAAACAGGAGAATTACAATGGATCGCATGGATTATTTTCCTCTATTCATCGTCTGTGCCCTTGAGCGTCGATTGGTATCAAAATTTTTGACCGAACGACTTGCATGGTCGAAACAGTTTCGTCAAAAAAATATGGTAATTCCTGTATTAACTTGCAGATTATGTGTCGTTTTTTCCGCGCCCAACAAATCGGTGCTAAACATATGGTCTCTTACATCCAGGTGAATGCTCATCCAGTCAGTGCTGTAAAACCGGTATCCTGCGCCAAAACTGTAGGTAAAATAGGTGTCACTGGCAAAGTCGGTATTGCCTGCTCCTGCGATCAGATAAAGGTTGGTATTAAAGGTCCATTTGTTACCGATAAATACTTCACCAGGTAACAGGTTATAACCGACGGACAAATCGTAGTAGGTAAATTCACGCTCATCATCACTGAGCAAGCGCGCAGAACCACTGAGCAACTCAAAGCTGGTTTTGCTGGTTGTGGTAGTGCCGTAAGATGTTTCAAGAAAAAAGTCTTCGGTAGCGTGGTAGGCAAGGCGCATACCAAATACCGGGTTGCTGCCAAAATCTTCCACATTCATAATGCCGCCGAATACTCCGACCTCAAAATTTTCTGTGTCGATATCAGATTCTGTAATGGTACGGCGTCCAAGGTCGGGCAAGATGATTTTGTCCAGGCTCTTCTTTTCGGCCTGGTCACTGGCATGTGCTGCCATGGGTAAATGCATGCAACAAATGATTGCTGCCCCTAAAAAAATACGCATAAGCCGGCTCTCCATTCAGCTGCCTCCTCGTTTTGATTTCTACTGGTAAGAATGATGTAGTTGCGGTATTCCACACGAAATATCAGATTGCGTGTGAGGTAAATTCTGGCGCCTGCACCCACGTGTAATGAATTGTCAGTACGGTCTTCGGTTTGTACCAGGGTGGCGGCTGGTTCGGTTTTAATGAGCCCCGCGCCGAGGCCAAACCACGGCGAGATGCGCCAGTTCGGAAACGGCTGGTTTTGAATGCTTATGTTGACAAGACTGTGATCAGAAAAGTTGCCCACAGCGCGAGTGGCGGCAACGTTAATGCTGAGGTTGTTGGTAAAATGGTAACCCACATGTGCCGTCAGTGACTCGGCGCCTTCAAAATCTCCGGCGGCCAGGCCAAGATCCCAGCGACTGTTTTTCAAATCGCCAAACCGGGGATGTTGCAAGCTGATTTGTTCACCGCCTGGCAAGAGTGTGCGAGCCAGTTGTTCGCGTTTTACCCACCCTTCCTGATAACGTTTTGTGCGAACTTTGAACCAGTCTGTGCGCTGTTTGATGATTTCAATGAATTCGCCCTTTTCAGCCACATGAAAAACTGGATAACCGCGTCCCGGGCCCGTGTGTAATTCGATATAAGGGTCTGCAACGGATACAAGCAGTGGCGCATCGGCAAGTGTTGACGGACTGGTCAGAACTAATACCATTAACAGAACAAGGGGTTTCAGTTTGTTGTTCAGGGCGAATACAATGGCATTTGGCCAGACCATTAATTCAAGGGGAGCGATTGTCATTTTCTCCACCTCAATTCAACGGAACGTCAAAGGGATTGTTGTAATACTGGCCGCCAATATCGAGCCATTCTGACAAAAGACGCAATTCTGCGGCATCCAGATAACCCTGATGGCTGCCTCCATCGTTAAATCTGGAAAAAAAACGCGGACTCGCCAGCGCACCGCCAACCGACATGCTGGCCGCTACAGTAATTGGCACCATGACCGGAATCGGATTGCCGTTGACGTCAAGAATCAGTTCACCGTTGTCATCTGTCAAAAACAGAGGGTCGCCATTGCCATCAGTCGCTTGCACCATACGATCTTGCAGTGCGTTGTTCACCAGTTCCTGTTCATTGTCGTTAAATAAAAGCTCGCGGTAAGACGTCAGTTGGTCGGGCTCGTCGGTCGATGGTGTGTTGCGCAAATCCAGCTGCCCCGCCGGAATTTGAGCCATGCCATTGTTGTCCTGAATGTTGTGACAGGTAATGCAGGTGTTATCTGTTTGTAAAGTAATGCCATCTGCGGCGAAGATACGACGATCCCGTTCCCACAATGGTTGAATATGGGTTTCGTAATTTATAACGATACGGCAGTTACTGTTCCAGTCAGCCTGACAGGCCAGGGTAGTGGGTGCTGCCGTTACCAGGTCAACATAGCGGTAGTTCAGGTCCGGGTCTTTGGCACGCACTGTCGGGTCAGTCCAGTAGTCGCTGAATTCGATATCGACAGTGGGTTCAGGTACGCCGTTGATGCGGCTGAATGTTTCTGCCATGGTTTCACCCATGTCGGCAAACAGGGCGGGTTCGGTATTGGGGAAGGGCAGGCCGGTGGTTGCAGCGCCGTTGTTGACAGAAGGTGCCTCGGCATCCGGTCGACCGTGCGGCAGATTGCTATTGGCCGTGTGGCAGCCATTGCATTCGCGCTCTTCACCTGGCATCAGTTGCAGCCAATTGTTGTGGCGACCGCCGAGCCGACGACCGTTGCTATCCAGTACAGATAAGGCAAATGGGATATTGGCCGGTACTTTTACTTTTACCGACCCGTCGGGTTCGATCGGGGTATAGCCGATAATTTCGCGCATTAGCTGGCTTGTGCTGCGACCAAAGGCCGAGTTGTCCAGGTCCACCAGGTCGTCGTCCGGAATCGGCACGGCTTTTACAATACGAAGAAATCGGGCGGGGCGTTGGTCCGCGCTGGTTTGCGCCGGGTCTGACAACACGGTAATCCCGGAGCTACTGCTGTCTGCACCGTCCAGATCATAAACACTGCGAATGTGCAGCGTGCCAACATTTTCATTTGCCAGGTCTATGTCGGTATCCAGGCCTGGTGTTGCATCCGGAATATGGGTGGGCAGTGGGCGGGGTTCCAGAGCCACAATGTCGGTAAACATTCTGCCCTCTTCGCCTGTGACAATGGGCAGCTGTGATTGGTTTGACAGGTCATAACTCCAGATACCGTATAGCGGTGGTGCTTCGACGATATTGGCGATGGCCAGATTGTCGTCGGTGCAGGCGAGAATGTCGCCGGTATTCGGATCTTGCAGGCGACATTGGCTCCAGCTCACCAGTAGCCGATTGGTGCCATCGTGCAAAGGGTATGCCGCGCTGAAATGTCCATGGGGTGATGCGGTTCCATCGGTAAACACTGTGCCAAACGCCGCTGATTTATGTCCGGTTTCGCTGCTGCCCGCATTGTTGAATACGGGCTGGTTTTTTTCCGTAAAGCCGGTGGTGTCTGCCAGTACGATATCTCCACCCAGTTGCTCGCTGACCTGTGGTCTCAGGGCTACCAGAATCTGACCGTCGGGCATTTCTCGTGGTTGTAAAAAGCGCGACTCCATATTGTTGGTGTCATCACTGTTAATACCTGTATTTTGACTGTGGTAGCCGTAAACAAAACGCAGGTTGCTGCCGTCAGGATGAATTTTGTAAAGACTGATGCTGTTGTTGCCGGCGGCGTTGTCCCAGCGGCTGAATAAAATATCACCGCTTTCCAGCAGTGTGGGGTGCAGGTCGTGGCTTTGGTTAAAAGACAACTGACGAATATTGGTGCCGTCGCTATCCATAACATGCAAAACAAAGGCTGGCTGATTGCGGTCCTCATCCATTCCCGAATACTGCGGTTTACCTTCGTCAAGCAATGTGGCGCGGGTTTGACGTTGCCGCGTTGAAGAGAAAATGATGCGTCCGTCGGCCAGATAATGGGGGCCCACATCCTGACCTGCATCGGCGGTGATATCCGAACTTATAATGCGTCTCAGGTTGCGGGTGGCCAGCTCGTATTCCCATATATTCCATGTCGGCTGTTCATCGTCGTCCACATTTGGAATTTCCGGAGCACGTAGAGCGAACAACAATTTTTCGCCGTCGTACGATGCTTCCAGGTCTTTCACATCGTACAGTTCCCCTTCGGGAAACATGTTGGCGGTAGCGATGACGGCAGGTGCTTCGGGTGAGGCACGTTCGCGAACAATCAGTTCTGCGCCGGGGTTAAAGGCTGCAGGTTGCAAGGCGTCGTCAGGTATTCGGTCACCCTGGTTGTTAACAGGTAAGGGACGGTTGATATATGCGATTGGCAAGTCAAGTACCACCGGGTCTGGAGCCTGACCACCATTTTCGCCGCTGCCTCCACCACAGCCAGCGAGAGCGAGAACACACAAACCCGGAGCCAGGTAACGTTTTGGCCTCAATGCCAGTGCTGTAGACGAATTGTCAACAGATCCTGAATACCTTGTGCTCATATTTTTTTGTTGCCCCGCATTATTCGGATCACTTTTTTGTGATCCAGTCGCCGCAGAAAGTGGACCAGTGTCAAAATTGACTGGCAGAAATTCTGTATTATTTTCTGCGGCTATTTTTTGCGGTATCTTGTGGGAATACCGTGCTGTTGATCACGTTTGAATCAGAAAGCAATTTTCAGCCATCTCTTTACAGTGAAACCCTTGCTGGATTGAACCTTGTGATAGTTCGATTTTTTTGCTGAATGTCGCGTCTTCTTTCAATTCTGAGATAAACATCTCGCTGTAACAGATAACCCGATGATTTTTTCCGCCATGAGGGGCCGTTATCATGCGATCGGGACGAGGATAAGTTTGAACAAGGGAATTAAAAATGGGATACGGAAGAATTTTGCCGTTGATCACGATGATATGTCTGTTGTTATCAGGTGGCCCCATTAATGCAGGCACTCGCGAGCAAGCAAAACGTATTCACGACCGTTTGGCCGGAGTGCCGCCGTCAGAGCAAACGCTCAACACCATGCAAACCTTGCTGGACTCTGGTTCTGCAAACGATGCCCTCAATGCGGCATTGATGGCGACAGAACACGATGCTTTCTACAATGTTACCCTGAAAAATTTTGCGGCAGCCTGGACCAACAGGGACCAAAGTGTCTTTGTGCCACTTAATGATTACATTGCGACCGTTATTGGTGTGGTGCGTGACGAGCTGGATTTTCGGCAAGTACTGTACGGCGATATTATTTATACAGGTGATGACGCGTTGGGTTTGCCCGCCTATGCAAACAACAATAACCTGCATTACGAGGCGATGGAAAATCAGGGCATTAACCTGAAAAGCGGACTGGTTCAGCGTGTGCAGTCTTCGATTACAGGGTTGCCGACCAATGCAGCGGCAGGTGTGCTAACAACTCGTGCCGGCGCGCAAGCTTTTTTTATTGCCGGCACCAATCGTGCGATGTTGCGGTTTGCGCTGTTAAATTACCTCGGCAAGGATCTGGAGCAACTGCACGACATTACACGTTCCCCCGACCGTATTCGCCAGGATGTCTCTCGCAGTCCGGGTGGTGACAGCCGTGTTTTTCTCAATAACTGTGTTGGTTGTCACAGTGGCATGGACCCGATGGCACAGGCATTTGCATATTATAATTTTAATTACGATGTGGCCAATGATCCGGAAGGGCTTAACGGTCAACTGGAATATAACGATGTTGGTGAAACTGATCCGGTAACCGGCACTCGAGTAAACGCCAAATACCATATTAACAGCAATAATTTTAAATACGGGTTCGTAACACCCGACGATCGCTGGGATAACTACTGGCGTTCCGGCGTAAACAGTTTGCTGGGGTGGGATGCGACACTCAAAGGCAGTGGCAATGGTGCCAGGTCACTCGGACAGGAACTGGCGCATAGTCGAGCATTTGCTGAATTTCAGGTAATAAAAATATTTCGTGCGGTGTGCTTGCGGGAGCCTCAAGACAATATTGACCGCACTCAGGTAGCTACATTCACAGATTCATTTATTACCAATAACTACAACTTGAAACGAGCCTTTGCCGAAGTAGGGCTTTATTGTAAAGGGAATTAAACGCGTGGTTAAAAATATTATATTTTTCAGGTTGTTTGTCCGATGCTAATAGCTCTTGTCAATAAAACTGGTCGTGTTCTGTCAGTTGGTCGATGTCAAAGGCAAATCATTGCTGGCAATAAAAAAAAGTGTCTGGCACTGTTGTTGATCTTAACCGGTTGCAGTGGTGGCAGCGGTTCAGATACGCAGGTTTTACCGAATACCAATACGAGCGGTGGTAGTGGTCAAGAGGTCCAGTATAATGGACCTGCGCCGCAAACCGCCGATGTGCAGAGTTTTAAAATTAACGTTTGGGATAATCTGGTCGAAGACAATCGCTGCGGCGGTTGTCATGGTGCTGGCGGGCAAACACCGCAATTTGTGCGCAGTGATGATATCAATCTCGCTTACAACGCCGCAAATACTATTGTCGATCTTGGCAATCCGGCCAATTCACAAATGGTAACCAAAGTGGCGGGTGGTCATAATTGCTGGTTGAGCAGCGATGCAGCGTGTGCCGATATTATTCAGGGGTATATTACCGATTGGGCCAGTGATTCTGTCGGCGGCACTGCCAATGTTGTGGCTCTGACAGCGCCGCCACTCAAGGAGGTAGGCAACAGTAAAACCTTTCCGGTGGACAGCAGCGACTTTGCCAACACGGTATACCCCCTTTTGCAAACGTATTGTTCCGGTTGTCACAGCGAGGATGCTCCCACCCCCCAACAACCGTATTTTGCCGCCAGTGATGTCGATGTCGCTTACGCCGCAGCAAAGAGCAAGATAGATCTGGACAGCCCGAATAACTCGCGTCTGGTTTTGAGGCTGAGAAACGAATTTCACAATTGCTGGGATGATTGCCAGAGCAATGCAAATACCATGCAAGCGGCGATTGAGGCGTTTGCCAACAACATTCCGTTAACCACTGTCGATCCGCAACTGGTATTGAGTAAGGCGCTGAGTTTGTTTGACGGTGTGGTGGCAAGCAGCGGTGGGCGCCACGAAGCGAATGTGATTGCAGAATACCAGTTCAAGGCGGGGTCGGGATTTACTGCATTTGATACCAGCGGTGTAAACCCGGCGCTCGATTTGACGATCAGTGGCGATGTTGAATGGATCGGTGGCTGGGGCATTCGCATTAATAACGGCAAGGCGCAAGGCAGTACCAGCGCCAGCCGAAAAATATACGATTTGATCACCGGAACCGGTGAGTACAGTATCGAAGCATGGGTGGCGCCGGCAAATGTCACTCAGGAAGGACCCGCCGGGATTGTCAGTTATTCCGGTGGCACCACCTTGCGCAATTTCACACTGGGACAGACGCTGTATAACTACGATTTTTTCAATCGAAATTCCAACGCCGATGCCAATGGCAGCCCCGCGCTGTCGACCCCCGATGCCGACGAAGTTTTGCAGGCGACCCTGCAGCATGTGGTTGCCACTTATAGTCCAGCCGATGGACGGCGCTTGTACGTCAATGGCGAATTTATCGGGAATGCCGATCTGACGGGTGGTAGCTCGCTGACCAACTGGGACGATACGTTTGCCTTTGTATTGGGTAATGAAGTTTCAGGTGATCGTTTGTGGCGCGGTGTGTTTCGAATGGTAGCGATACACAATCGAGTGCTTACCGATCAGCAGATACGCGACAACTTTAATGTGGGAGTGGGCGAAAAATATTTTCTGCTGTTCAGTGTCAGCCACCTGATATCTGTACCCGACAGTTATATCGTGTTTGAGGTGAGCCAGTTTGATAATTACGGTTACTTATTTAACTCACCATTTTTTATCAGTCTGGACAGTAGTGCAACACTCGAAAATATTGCGGTAAAAGGCATGCGTATCGGTATGAATGGTCGTGAAGTCACGGTAGGGCAGGCTTACCGGAATCTCGATACCAGTATCACCAGTACCAATGACACCGGCAGTGGGCAGACCTTATCGAATCTGGGCACGGTAATCGCATTGGACAAGGGGCCTGAAGCCGATGAGTTTTTCCTTACATTTGAGCAATTGGGCAGCCATACCCATGTCAGTCTGGAGCCGATTCCACCAGTGCCGGCTTTACCTGCGGATTTGCCGCCACAGTCTGAGATTGGTCTGCGCACGTTTGATGAAATAAATGCCACGATGATGGCAGTCACCGGTGTCAGTTCTGTTCAGAGCGATGTGCTGGCGACGTTTCTCACGGTCAAACAACAGCTGCCTAGTGTCGAAAATATTGAGGGATTTATTTCCGCTCATCAAATGGGTGTCACGCAATTGGCCATTGAATACTGTAACGCCCTGGTGGATGACATCAATTTGCGCGCCGCGTACTTTCCGGGATTTGATTTTACTGCTACACCGGATATTGCATTTTCGACCATCAACAACCGCGATCTCATCATAGATCCGCTGTTGGCGCGAATGGTTGGCTCGGGCCTGGATACTCAGCCCGATGATATGGATATTGGAATTGAACTAAACAATTTGCTCGACACCACAACGACCTGTGGCAGCAGTTGTCCCGCCGGACATACCGCCACCGTGGTGAAGGCGGTGTGTTCAGCCGTGCTGGGTAGCGCCGCGCTGCTGGTCCAGTAAAACAGGCCCTAATATAAAACCCTGTTAAAACCAGGCACTAAAAACCAGGAAATTGCCATGCCCAGATCGCGAAAACCCTTGCATCCTGACGAGCCTTTGTTGCATCTCGATCACTCACGTCCATATACGCGAAGAGAGTTTTTGGGGCGGGGTATTTGCGCCGGTGTTGGCACCGTGCTTGGCGGTTCAATATTGAGTCTGTTTGCCAATCCGCGCACGGCTCAGGCGAGCCTGTCGTCCGATCTGGAAGTGCTCAAGGCAAGTTGTGGTATCGCTGTGCAGGGGGCGGGAAAAATTCCCTTTATCTGTTTTGACCTTGCCGGTGGCGCCAATATAGCCGGTTCCAATGTTTTGGTGGGCAAGCAAGGCGGCCAGTTTGATTTTTTGACGACGGCTGGTTACAGCCGGCTCGGCTTGCCCGGCGATATGATACCTTCCGTTGTTAACCCGCAAACCGGGGTCAGTGATTTTATCAACACGGATCTGGGATTGGCATTTCATAGCGACAGCGCATTTTTGCGTGGTATTCAGGATAAACTCGGTGCGGGCGTGGCAACCAATATTAACGGCGCGGTCATTCCTGCGCGGTCTGAAAATGATACCGGCAACAATCCTCACAATCCCATGTATGGCATTAATCGGGTGGGCGCCGACGGGTCGTTGCTCACCTTGATTGGTTCGCGAAACAGCGAGTCCGGGGGCAATTCACTGGCGCCCATGTCTATGGTTAACAAGGGGGTGCGCCCCACCAAGGTGGATCGTCCCTCCGATGTAACCGGTCTGGTCGATGTGGGAGATCTGGTGGGCTTGTTGAGCCAGGCCGATGCCGTCGCCGTAATGGAATCAATACAGCGTATCAGCGACGCCAAAATGAACAAGGTGCATACCGGGTTGACTATCGACGCTGTTATTAAAGACCTGGTGCGTTGCGGATACGTAAAAAGTGCGGATCTGGCCGATCGCTTTGGCGATCCGGCAGCACTTGACCCCGATGACCGCAATTCTGCCAATCCCGTTATTGTCAGTGATAATGGTGGAATATTTTCGCAAGCGGAATTTGACAGCGACAGTGAATTTCGCAAAACCGCGTCTGTGATGAAGCTGGTTATAAACGGTTTTGCCGGAGCCGGCACCATTACCATGGGTGGTTACGATTACCACACCGGTGACAGAGCGACCGGAGAGCGCCGTGACCTGCGTGCGGGGCGTTGCATGGGTGCGTGCCTTGAATACGCCGCGAGAACAGGCGTGCCTTTAATGCTTTATGTATTCAGCGATGGCTCGGTGTTCAGCAACGGTACTGTTGACAGTTCGGTTGACGGGCGTGGGAAAGGGGTATGGACCGGCGACAATCAGCAAACCGCAGCATCGTTTTTTCTGGTGTATAACCCCGGTGGTCGCCCGTCTCTTGTCGGGGCGACAACGGAATTGCAGGCGCGCCACCAGCAGATCGGTTTTATGCGTGGCGACGGGTCCGTCGAAACTGCGGCGACGCCGGCCGCCAACAATGTTAATTTGCTGGTGGAAACTCTGGTCCTCAATTATCTGGCCCTGCATGGTGAGCAGGGTCAGTTTGCCAGCTTTTTCCCAAATCATGGTCTTGGCAACGCCGCCCTGATGGATAGCCTGACAGCGTTTGAGCCAATTGTCAGTGGCACCATATAACAGAGTGCAGGTTGTGCGCCAGTAAGGCGTACGACGCAGCAGGTCATTTCGTGCTGCCGCCGCAGTGTGGTGGCGGTAGATACAGCTTTTGACCGAGATTTCCCGTTGCACGCAACCTGTGTATTGCCGAACCCTGTTTTATGCACGTAAGGACATTTTGCGATATATCTTTTGAGGGCGTATACTCTCGCCCGCCAACGGGTTTGCGGAGCTACCTAAAGCCATAAAATCTGCTTTTGAGTGGCATTTTGCTGTACTTGAAGCACAATAATTTGACTTTTAGTGAACGTCGTTAACCCTCCCGGTTTTCATGAGCCCACTCACTTTCCGGCGTGTCTTCGGAAAGGGGAGCTTGTAAAAATAACGAATTGAGAGCCTGTAACGTTGAGAGCAAGAAAGGGATTTCCACCATTCACAGAGAAAGATATCCGTTGGGGGTTTCGGTCGTGCCAGTTGTTAATGGTTATGCCCAATGGTACGGAAATGGCTTTGTCAGACACTTGCTCATCCAGACTCCTCCGAATAGCAAATGAATCGTGGCCTGCTCTGGCAGCTAGGTATTCCGAAGAAAAGAAAACAACAGCGGACGTGTAGTTTCCTTTCAACAAATTCCGGCTCATCTGATTGCGCGCTCTTTGCGACGTTCAGGCTTGCTCCCATATCCATACGCCATCATTTGCAAGTTTGGCTACGCCGGAGTGAACGGGGAACTTACCTGACCCACGGTCGATAAAAAATTGCCTTAGTGTTTTGCGTACAGCAGTGAATGCCAGTTGATCCCAGGGGATATCCTGTTCACTGAACAATTGCACATCAATGCTTTCCGGGCCAGCGCTGTATAAGGGTCTGATCAATTCAGCATGAAAAAACATATGTACCTGATTGATGTCGGGAATACTGGTAATGGTGTAGAGATTGCCAATAATGACTTCGGCATTGGCCTCTTCCCGACACTCGCGTGCCGCACCTTGCTCGGTGGTTTCGCCATTTTCCATAAAACCTGCCGGCAGGGTCCATAAGCCATAACGCGGTTCAATGGCCCGTTTGCAAAGCAGAACCTTGTCATTATGTACGGGCAAGCAGCCGGTTATAATCCTGGGGTTGCTATAATGAATGGTTTCGCAAACCGGGCATATATGTCGTGCCCGGTCGTCACCAGGTGGAATACCCTGTATGACTTGCTCACCGCAGTTACTGCAAAATTTCATCAATAGACCTGAGCTGTTAATTCAAACCCGCAGTATACTGCTGAGTTGTAAGGAAATGACACGGAAACAGAATGTTCAAGACAGTAATCGGCAATTTAACAGATTTCCCTCTCTCGGCAATACGTCCACTTGCCGACAAACGCGAGGCTGCGGTGTTGCTGGCGCTTACCCGTGAAACCGATTCCCGAATGGTGTTTATTCAACGGGCTGCGCATCTCAATGATCACCCCGGAGAAGTTGCATTCCCGGGTGGTATGTGGGAGCAGGCTGACAACAGCCTGCTCGATACCGCGTTGCGGGAGAGCCATGAGGAAATCAACCTGCCGCCAGCAAATGTTGATTTAATTGCCACTCTGCCAACTCGTGAGACCAGGTTGGGTGTGAGGGTCACACCTTTTGTCGGTTTGATTCCGGCAGATATTGAGTTGCAACCCGAGCCTTCTGAAATTGATGCAGTATTCAGCGTACCCATCAGATATTTTCTGGATGTGGGGAATCTTGGGCGCCAAAAATTTCCCTTGATGGATTCGGAATATCTCATGCCCTGTTATCGTTTTGAAGGTTACGACATCTGGGGTTTTACCCTTGCTGTTCTGGCTGAATTTTTCAATCAATCGCTGGATGCAGGCATAAAACTCAAATATCCGACGTCACTTGGTAGCCCGTCAAAACCGCGACATCTGAAGTAGTGTGGGGTATTCCGGGTGGTCGAATTCTGTATGCTGAATCAGGGCAAATTACCATGAACAATACTGAACAACCGGTTTCTTCCCCGTGCATTTCTATTTGTGCGCTTAACGAAGACGATGTTTGTATTGGCTGTTACCGCAGCGCGGGAGAGATTCGAGAGTGGGTTGCCATGGACAACAGTGAGCGCAAGATTGTATTGCAAAGAAGTGCGCTCAGAGCGAGGCAGGTTAA
>JBNKFQ010000097.1:0-3760 GCA_050289385.1 Porticoccaceae bacterium
GCCCTGGCATCCATTCTACCGACAAACTGGCCATTCCAGAGCAGAGGTAAACTGAAGTAACCATATTTTCGTTTGGCAGCGGGTACGTAGCATTCTATCTGATAGTCAAAATCAAACAATGATTTTATACGGCTGCGCTGGATTAGCAGGTTGTCAAATGGTGAAATAATTTTCAGGGACTTGCGTGGCAGAGAGCGAGATAACTGTTCCAGTGCTTCGGGCAGGCAATAATATATTTCCCCGGAAACCGTTATCGGGACAATTTCGTTGTTGTCTGCCATTTGTTTGAGTGCTTGTCGTACAGGAGCCAGCGCGCCTTTGCGTTGATAGGCCATTTCCCTTGCCTGACCGAAACCATGTGCACGCAAATATCGCAACACCAGATGGCGGGCAAATTCCTCTGGTGTTGGCATTGTCGTGTCGATATCGGCTGGTAATATACGCTCTGTCAAATCATAGGATTTTTGAAAATTGTGTCCGCGAACGGCCATAAGTTTGCCCTCCATATAGAGCTGTTCAAGGGCTTTTTTGGCCGGTTTCCAGTCCCACCAGGTAGCGGCATTTTTACGAGAGTGTTCAAAGTCTTTCGCCTGTAAGGGGCCTTCCTGACGAATACGTTTCAGTACCTCGTTGTTCAGTTTATGATCTTTGTCAAACCAGTGGCTGTCGCCATTGGCAAAGGCATGCATGCGCGGCAAGCAGAAACGGTAATCCTGTATGGGTAAAAACGAAGCCGCATGGGACCAGTATTCAAATATGTGGCCATTTTGCTGAAGCTGGATCAGGTGGTCTGGCTGGTAGTCAGGGGTACGATTCCACAAGGTATGGTGGTGGGCACGGGCCACTACGGAGATTGTATCTATTTGCACATAGCCCAAATGGTTAATAGCATTGAGGGTAGCATCCGCGCCGCGCCCGAAACTTCGGGGTGCAAGGATTTTTTGGCTGTGCAGGGCAAGTTTTCGTGCTTGCGGGATCGAGAGTTTTTCAATCATTTAAACCAGACCAGGTATAAATTGTGACGTGTCAGCGATGTCGCATGGTATCATGCTGGCCACTTGTTATCAGTCTGCTGCGAGCCTTGATTATGAGCCTCTACGAAAAGTTGATGGGGGATTGTGCCCCGTATATCTATAATCTCGTCTACGATGTTGATGTGCGCATGTTGTTTATCGAGTGTATTGATGACCCTGAATCCGGCGAGCCAGATTTGCGACTGGTATTTCCGGATGTATTGTTTTATTCAGAAAAAAACCAGTTGAACAAACCTGACGATGAAACAGTGGATGACGTGGTTAGTATTGACAGTTTGGAGCAGGGCTTGATTCGCATCACCACATACAAAAAAGAGATTACTCTGAAACTGACGGGTGAGCCGTTTGTGGAAGAGATAGCAGACAGCTGACAGTTTACCGCAGATCAGACGGAGCCGGAGACTTGCTTTGTACACTGCAAACTGCCTTTAAAACCCTTCCTCCGGTGCCGGGAATGAACCGTCCCGAACGGCGGCTTTAAAAGCGGCGAGCGCGGCTTCAACAGAGTCGGCACCTTTGAGAAAATTGCGTGAAAATTTGGGCAAGCGGGCAGATATGCCCAACATATCATGTAACACCAGTACCTGGGCATCTGTGTCAGCGCCCGCACCTATACCAATCACCGGAATAGACAGCGCCACGGATAGTTGTTTGCCCAGCGCAGACGGAATGCATTCCACCACCAGTAAATCGGCGCCAGCAGCTTCGAGGGTACGGGCGTCTTCAATCATGCGCTGAGCACTGTTTTCGTCACGCCCCTGAACCTTGTAACCACTCAGCTTGTTCACAGATTGCGGTGTCAATCCCAGATGTGCACACACTGGAATACCGCGTTCGGCCAGCATCAGAACAGATTGCTCAAGCCAGGCGCCGCCTTCCAGTTTCACCATGTGGGCGCCAGCCTGCATCAACACAGCCGCATTTACCAGAGCCTGTTCCTCCGTCGCGTAGCTCATAAACGGCATGTCGGCAATCAATAACGATTTATCATTGCCATTTGCTACTGCGGCAGTGTGATAAGCCATATCATCAACGGTAACTGGCACAGTACTGCCCTGACCCTGAATAACATTGCCCAGGGAATCGCCGATCAATACTATTTCGATTTCGGCGTTTTTCATCAAGCGAGCAAACGTGGCGTCATAGGCGGTGAGCACAGAAATCTTTTCTCCGCACTGTTTCATATCGCGCAGCGTCTGAATCGTGATTTTTTTCATGGTTCGTGTCTCGAATGCGTATGTGGCAAGGGATTCGGTGGTGGGCTCACAGATTGGGCCGAGGGTTGTAATAATGCCTTCCGGATTTGATGCGAATCATATAGTGCACCAGATTTTCAAAGTCTTCGCTGCTGTCAACCGGGTTTATCTCGGTGGCATTCACAATTAATAGTGGTGCGCCGTCATAATAATAAAAAAACCGGGTGTAGGCTTCGTTGAGTACTTTCAGGTATTCGAAATCGATATTGCGCTCTGCGGCTATCCCGCGCTTTTCAACTCGCTCCATCAGTACATCCGTTGGTGCTTGCAGGTAGATCACCAGATCTGGTCGGGGCGCGTCGAGAGTAAGTTTGTCGTACACCTGTTGGTAGATACTCAATTCATCGTCATCCAGGGTAACCTGGGCGAATAACGGATCTTTTTCTATCAGAAAATCGGCTACGCGCACCTGTTGAAACATATCGCCCTGACGCAGTTCCTGCAGTTGTTTGGCGCGTTGAAACAAAAAGTGCAGTTGTGTCGGCAATGCAGCTGAGCGGGGGTCTTCATAAAAGCGTTCAAGGAAGGGATTCTCTTCTGCCAGTTCGAGCAGGGTGTTGTAATTGAAGGTGTGAGCCAGGCGTTTTGCCAGTGATGTTTTGCCAACGCCGATAGGCCCCTCGATTGCAATATAGGATGGCAGGTCGGTGCCCTCGAGGTCGAGCTGGATATCACTCACGAACGGCTCCATGGTTTGTTCTGTTCAAAGCTGAACGATACCGTTGGCCGAGCAATTTGCCAACAGTTTTGCTATCGGGGTGCTGTCAGGCAAAGTCAATTCAGGGGCAATGTCTGCCAATGGGACCAGTACAAAATTGCGTTCTGCCATACGAGGGTGAGGCACCTGCAGTGCGTCGAAGGAGATACACTCGTTGCCATAGAGCAAAATGTCCAGATCCAGCGTACGTGGCCCCCAGTGCTGCTCGCGTGTTCTGCCGTGGCGTTGTTCGATTTTTTGCAGGGATTGCAGTAGCTCCATAGGCGCAAGGGTCGATTCAACAGCGCAGACACCGTTTACGAAGTCCGGCTGGTCTTGCGGACCAACGGGGCGAGTGCGGTAAAGTTGGGAAGTGCTCACCAGGCGGGTTTGTGGCAGCTCGGAGATCTCACGCAAGGCTTGTTCAATCTGTTGCTGCGGGTCGTCCATATTGCTGCCCAGGCCAATGTATGCCAGTACTCCTTCTGTGTGATTGCCGAGTCCGGTCACTGTTTGCCTCCCGGACGTTTGCGCGGGCGTCGACGTCGCGGACGGCGTGCCGATTTGCCGGGAGGGCCAACTTCACTGACCATCACATTTCGTTTCTCGGGGTTGGCGTTCTGGTATTCGGTCCACCATTGGCCAAGGCCTTGCAGGTCTTCACCGGATTGTTCGCGCAGCAAGACAAAATCGTAGGCGGCGCGAAAACGAGGGTGTTGCACCAGGCGCTCGGCCCGCTTGCCTCCGCGCCGCGGCAGTCGGTGCTGAAGCTC
>JBNKFQ010000098.1:0-1971 GCA_050289385.1 Porticoccaceae bacterium
CTGACGTTAACCGCCTGGGGCGCAATAAAGTCTTTCATCGCTGCGGTAAACGAGTCGGATGACCGGCTCTTCAGGTAGGCGGAACCAAAACTCACACACTGGTTGGCGCCATTGACAATGGCGTCAAAGTCGATGCTGGCCTCACCAAAAGTGCGCGGGCTGATCGACCCCAGAGTGCTGCCACCCAGTTCGGGAATGGCTTCGCCGGACGGAATCATGCTGGTATTGATCGATCCGGTGGCATCACCAGACGCCGTCAGATTTACCCGCGCTTTCCAGCAGGGCAAGTTGTTGGACGCCTCACAGTCCGCCGACGTTTCACCGCCGCTACCGTCAATCCAGTAGGAAAGAAACAGTTCCGGAACGCTGCCACCTTTGGACAGGTCGTACTGGATCAACAAATCTCCATCGGTGCGCACCGGCGTCACGCCGTTAGCAGATACCACTTCAGACTGGTTGAACTCAAAGTCCATATTGGTGGTGCCGCTGGGTTCTTGCACCCGGTGCCAGAACATGTGCAAAAAACGACCGCTGGCATTGGTTTCCAGATAGACGCCAAAAGTGGTCAAGTCACTTTTATTGGGCGGTATGCTGCCATCAACCACTACGGGTACCGGTGTATCCTCTTTGGAACCCTGGCCAAAGGAGTCGTCGCCAGAACCACTTGGCAAGTCTGCCTTGATGTCGCCGTCCACCACAGACCAATCAATGCTCGGCGCCGCATCGTCTTGCTTGAGGTTGGCGTCGGTGTCGATCTCGAAGTCGCTGCCGGGCAGGCTCACTTCCGGGTGCGCTGCCAGCAGCACGAGGCTGCAGAGTGAAATCAGAAAGGCCAGGCCGATTGGCCTGAGCCTTGATGTTGCTCCCTTTGTCTTCATCTTCGTTCCTCCTCGGAAACCTGGTTCCCGATGTTGGTATTGCAGATGTTTTACTTCACACTCACTTCAATACCCCGCAGAAGAAACCGGGCAGCATCGAAAAAGCCCGCCCTTTATTATTTTCACTGAGTTGTTCGCCTTTGCAGGCGGTCGCACAGCGTCGTCAGCAAGCGCTGCGCATTGTTGTCTTGTGCTGCCGAAAGCAACCGGTTTTGCAGGTTTGCACATTGATCAAAACTCCCTTCAAGAGGCAGATGTTTCACCTCATAAATCACCTGGTTGCCTTCGGGAAGAAAGATCGTATTGCGATTGGCTCGCTGACCTGGTTGCACACTGAGCTGAATTCGCTGCCTGCCCTCAATCAGCTCTGCCAACTCCGGCCACAGTGTCATAGAAATCTGGTTGTCAGCCGCCAGTTTTACCAGCGCGGCAGCGGCGCGGGGTTGTTCCAGCGCCATCTGACTCAATAATTTCATTGCCAGTTTGCCTTGCAGAGTATTGGCTCCACTTTGCGCATCCTTGACAAGCGCATTCACCCCCAAACCGTCCGGCAACATCGCCAGAGCGACGGCCGCATATTGCTGAAGATGTTTTGGTGCCGACTGTAATTGCCGCAATGTAGCTTTGTTGCCAAATTCGCCGAGCACCTGAAATAAAGGCCCTGTGGATTCTGTATTGTCTTGTTCGATACCATGCTCCAGAGCACTATTGGCAACCTGCAAAATCTCCCACTGATGTACACCCGGCCGGGACCAGTCGCGAACCAGAGATGCCAGTTCGTAGATTTCGTCGGGTTTGTTAGTCATCTGCAAAGCGCCAAGCGCAATATCCTTTACCACCGGGTCATCGATATACCAGAGGGTATTAATCAAGGTCATACGCAAGGCTTTATGATCTTTGGTCATTCCCACATCAGGAATTTGCAACAGCATGCGGACCAGCGGCAATCCCGAAACGCCGGATTGAAATAAAACATCCAGTAAATAATGTGCACGGCTAATATCTTCTTCACCCAATACGGGCAGCGAAAGCAACTGGTACAGTTCATTACCAGTGTCAAAAGCCCTGGTTTGTGTTGCCGGGGACGTCAACT
>JBNKFQ010000099.1:0-11505 GCA_050289385.1 Porticoccaceae bacterium
CCACTTTATGTGGCACCGCCCATAATCATGGTGCCTACAGTGCCTCTTTACAGGCTGGCTTTAACATCTGGTTTCAGGAGATGGTTCAAGGCGCTGAGTATTTCAGCAACTGGCAAGGTGAGCGCTATACAGAAGAGGAACTGAATGGCATTCGAAAACGCTATACGGAGCATTCGCCAAATCCGGAAAACTTCCATGAGGTTATGTGTCAGCGTCGTCGTTGCTGGGCGACTGAGCCGGATATTTCTCTTAAACAATTAGCGGCAATTGAGCGGCCCGTCCTTGTTCTGAATGCAGGTAAAGATCCTTTTATTCCCACAGAAAGTATGCAGAGGCTGGCGGCCACTATACCCGGTGCCAGAAGATATGACTTACCAGAGATGACCCATGATATAGGGCCACATGTGGCTGAAATAGCGAGTGTTGTTGCAGGATTTATAGATTCTGTCTCCTGCAAAGCCTGAAATGGAGCGGGTAATAATTTATGTTTGAAAAGCTGATGTTTAGATCTTGTCTTTGCAGGGCCGTTGCGGTTCTGACAATACTGCGCAGTTAATCTCGCCAATGGCGGCTATTGTCGCCAGAACTGGTAGAGGGGTTTAACGGTATATTGCTCTTCCTCGGTGAGGGTATCGCCGTCAACAGTTTCCCGCTTGCATATCAAGAAACTGGTGCTCAGAGCCCAAGATGAATGTGCGAGTCGGATTGTCAGCGCCCAGCTTGAGTACCGGGAATGTGGCGAGAACAACGAAAATTTATGGCTGGAATATAATGCTGACGCCGCCAGCCACTGGATTCAATCGGTGAATGTACAGACAGATCAACGCGTTTGCCGTCTGCCAATGACTCAATTCGGTGTCAGGGTTTTATCTACAGGGTGGACTTGCAAAGACAAATTGTTTTATCCTGCCTGCTTAAACTAACCATCTGAAAATAATGAAATATTTCAATTACTTTGCGGCGCTGCTGGTATTGTGTGCTTGTTTGGGCGAACCCTCTCAGGCAGAGGAATTGCCTGCTGTTGGCAATTACCTGCACGATTTTGAGGCCTACCTTCAAGAGACGGTTACAGACGAAGTTCCAGGCGCGGCTCTGGTGGTGGTCGATAACGGTAAGGTATCTCTGCTCAAGACATACGGGGTCAAGAAACTTGGCCAACCCGCTCCGATATCGCCAGAAACGGTGTTTCGCCTGGCATCCGTGTCAAAAACGATGGCTGCAACTGCCGCAGCTATATTGGTTCGCGACTACCAGGTAAGTTGGAATACACCGCTTGCCTCTGTCCTCGATAGCCTTCAATTTAAAAACCCAACCTATGGTCAACAGATTTCTCTAAAAAATATCATGTCCCATTCCACCGGGCTGATACCTCATGCTTACACAAATTTGGTGGAGCACGGTGTACCTTTTAAAAAGATATTGGGGAAATTGTCTGGAGTAGATTTTGTCTGTGCACCGGGAGAGTGTTACGGCTACCAAAATGTGGTATTCAGTTTGGTCGGAGATGTTGTAAAGGCAAAAAGTGGAATGGCTTATGAAGACTACGTTACAAACAAATTATTCAGACCTCTTGGTATGGAAAATGCCAGTATTGGCCTGAAGCCTTTCACAAAAAACCGAAACCATGCCACGCCACATATCAAGTTAAAGAAGCGCTGGCGGCCGGTTAAAAAAATCTCCCCCAATTATTACAACATTGCGCCAGCCGCAGGTGTAAATGCCAGCATAAAGGATATGAGTGAATGGCTACTTGCGCAAATGGGGCATAATCAGAATGTTCTGCCCAACGAGTTACTGGATCAATTACAAACACCAGTTATTAAAACAACAAAATCCCAGTCACATTATGGCCAGCGTGCAGAAGTTGCCGGGTCGTACTATGGCCTGGGTTGGCGTATATTTGATTTTGGCGACTATCACGGTTTTGTTCATCACGGTGGGTGGGTTCAGGGCATGCGTTCGGAGGTTGTCTTTAACCGTGAGCTGCAAATAGGGATGGTTTTTCTGACAAACTCCGAATCCCGGTTTGCCAGCGATGTAATATTCAAGTTTCTGGAGCTATACAGCAACAGCAATCCTCGACAAACAGAAAATAATGCAAAGTGATACAGCAGTTGGTAAAATCTGCAAATCCTCGGTCTGACAAAATTCTTTCCGTATTCAGCAGACTTTCCGTATTCAACAGAGTTTCCGTATTCAACAGAATAGTTCTAGCAGGTAAGCTTATGCAATACTCTACAGCCGTATCTGGCAAGGTGGGTCGATCCGGAATAAAGGTCGCGCCCTTATTGGCGTTATTATTGTTAACAATGAATGTCGGTTTGGCAAAGGATGTCCCTCCCGAACTGGAGGATCTCGAAAAAATTTCCATATCAGATACCATGGTAATGGTGCCCATGCGTGACGGAGTGCGGTTGGCGACTGATATTTATCGCCCTAAAGATGCCGATAGTCCGGTGCCGATTATTTTTGTCAAGACCCCGTACAACTTTAACAAGTTGGGCAATTCCCACATAAAAATGGCTATAGAAGCGGTAAAACGCGGTTACGCCTTTGTAATACAAAATGAGCGCGGGCGTTATTATTCCGAAGGCGAATGGGAAATTTTAGGTCAACCGCGCACCGATGGTTACGATTCATTAACCTGGTTGGCAGAGCAAAAGTGGTCCAGTGGCAGCGTGGGTACATTGGGTTGTTCATCATCTGCTGAATGGCAATTGGCATTGGCCAGTCAAAATCACCCGGCTCATAAAGCCATGGTGCCCATGGCGGCTGGCGCCGGCATAGGTCGAGTCGGTGAATTTTATGAGCAGGGTAACTGGTATAAAGGTGGTGTACACCAAACACTGTTTGATGTGTGGCTGTACAGTGTGCAACAGGATATTCGTCCTGCATTCCCCAAAAATCTGGATCAAAAACAACGACAGCGCATGAGAAAATTGTATGATCTGGCGCCCGAAATGCCAAAACCGGACTGGAAAAAAGTATTGAGAACCTTGCCAGCAACCAGTTGGCTCAGCGAATTGGGCGCCAATGACGGTCCGGACCTTGAATTGCTTAAGCGCAAACCCAACGATCCCGGTTGGTACAATGGTGGACTTTACCATGACAATGATGATTTTGGCGTGCCAGCTTTCTGGTTCAACAGTTGGTTCGACGTAAGCCAGGGGCCGAATCTGGCGCTTTACAATCACGTGCGCAAAAATGCCAGCGATGCCGACGTTCGGAATGGTCAGTATGTGTTGATTGCCCCAACCTTACACTGTGGTTTTTCTGGTATACCGAAAGATAAAGATCTGATCGTTGGTGAACTAAATGTCGGTGATGCATCGTTTGCATTAAATGATCAGTTATTTGGCTGGTTTGATTATTATCTTAAAGGTGAAAGCAATCGCTTTCCGGCCAAAACGCCTCGCGTACAGTATTACACCATGGGTAAAAACGAGTGGGCCGAGGCAGAGCATTGGCCTCCCAAAGCTGCAAAATCCGTCAGTTTTTATCTGAGCAGCGGTGGTAAAGCCAACAGTCTTTTTGGCGATGGTTCGTTGACAAAAGCGGCCTTGAATGACACTGAATATGACGCCTACACTTATGATCCAATGAATCCCGTACCTTCGCTTGGCGGCGGTGTTTGTTGCAACAGTGGTGCCGCCCCTGGCGGCAGTTATGATCAACGAGCTATAGAAGCGCGAGCCGATGTGCTGGTTTATACTTCTGCAGAACTTGATCGGGACACGGAAGTGACTGGCAGTATTTCTTCGGTTTTGTATGTATCAGCAGATGTCAGGGATACAGACTTTACAGTGAAGCTGGTCGATGTTCATCCAGACGGAACCGCTTACAATGTGGACGACTCGATCCTGCGATCCCGATATCGGGATGGTTATGACAAGGAAGTGTTTATGCAAGAAGGGCAAGTCTATGAGATAACGCTGCCATCCATGTCCACCAGCTACCAGTTTAAAAAAGGCCACCGAATTCGAGTGGAGGTTTCATCCAGTAAATTCCCGCAATATATGCGCAACCTCAATACCGGTGGTAATAATATTGACGAGAGCACTGGCGTGGTTGCTCACAATCGAATTTACCACTCTGCAAAATACCCTTCCCGCGTGATATTACCCATCATGCCGTAACCTTTTCCTCTTCTGTCATCTCGCTGTGCAAACGCGAGGTGGCAGAGTCTTCAATTTTTGCACCAATATGACGCATGTCCTGGATTCTGCAAATTTTGCACTAATCCAGTGCGTCATTATGTTCCATTGAAAATTTTTTTAATCAAAAAACTGCCGTAACCTGTTGAATTGATTTGATAACCTGATGTTGGCACAACTTGTGCAATTTACATGGTGTTTTACAGAGATCGGATGGCAAGAAAGGCTGGCACTGGCCCCCTGATTCAACTTGCGATCCGTATTTGTCAATTACCAGTATCACTGCATGTTGAGGGTTAGGCTAATGAAGGTTAATCATTTTTGTATCTGTATCTTTTTGTTGTCACTCGTACCCATATGTCGGGCAGAACCAGATACCGTCGGTGGCAATGTCGGTTTATTTTCAGATTATGTATTTCGTGGACAGTCACAAACCAATGAACATCTGGCTATACAGGGTGGTTTTGACTGGTCGCACGAGTCCGGTATTTATGCGGGAGTTTGGGGCTCCAATGTCGATTTTGGCAGCGATGCCCAGGCAGAAGTGGATTATTACCTGGGTTATGCCGGCTCTTTTTCGGAGTCGACCGGTTATGACATCGGTTATATATATTACAGCTATGCGGGGCAATCTCCTTTCAATTACCAGGAGCTTGCCCTGTCATTCAATTTTGGCGATTTGTCGCTGGGTATTAATTATTCCGATGAATATCTTGGCGACGGTGGTGAAAACTATTACTACTTGAACACTGGTTATAGCTTTGCCTTGCGGCAAGATTTTTCACTCGATTTGCATTTTGGATATAACTCTGCCGATAACATGGATATCACCTTTGATGGCAGCGGTGATGATTCCTACAGCGATTGGTCCATTGGCGTTGGCAAAACCCTGGGTGGCGTTGATCTTTCATTATCGTATTACGGTACTGATATCAGTAGTGGCAACCCGCTGGCGGATGATCGAGTGGTGTTTGGTATTGCCATGTCACTGTAACAGGTGTTTGGCCGCGATTGGTTGAAGCCTGAAACTCTTTATTCATTGGGGATAATTACAATGGAAAATCAGATTTTTGAATTACAGTACGCCATGGATACTTTTTATTTTCTGATTTGTGGTGCGCTGGTGATGTGGATGGCAGCGGGATTTGCCATGTTGGAAGCGGGGTTGGTACGAGCCAAAAATACGACAGAAATTTTGACCAAAAATATTGCTCTGTTTGCAGTGGCCTGCACGATGTACCTGTTTTTCGGTTATGAAATCATGTACGACGGTGGCTGGTTTTTGAATGGTATTGTTGGTGGTGAAGATTATGTTGCCGAACAATTGGCGGCTTCTGCCCAAAATACCTTTGGGGGTGATTCGGTTTATTCCGGTGCATCCGATTTCTTTTTTCAGGTTGTGTTTGTTGCAACCGCTATGTCGATCGTATCCGGCGCAGTTGCCGAACGCATGAAACTGTGGGCATTTCTGGTATTTGCGGTCGTGATGACAGGGGTAATCTACCCACTGGAAGGTGCCTGGACCTGGGGAGAACAGAAAGTGTTTGGTCTGTACAGTCTCGGCGATCTCGGGTTTTCTGATTTTGCCGGTTCGGGAATTGTGCATATGGCAGGCGCCGCAGCGGCTCTGGCGGGTGTGATACTGCTTGGGCCACGCAAGGGAAAATACGGTGGCAGCGGACAAGTCAATGCCATTCCGGGCGCGAATCTGCCACTGGCCACCCTGGGAACTTTTATTTTGTGGATGGGCTGGTTTGGTTTTAATGGCGGCTCGGTGCTCAAGTTGGGCGATATTGCCAATGCACATTCGGTGGCATTGGTGTTTACCAATACAAACGCCGCTGCGGCCGGCGGTTTGGTCGGCGCTCTGGTGCTGGCCAAAATCCTGTTTGGCAAGGCAGACCTTACCATGAGCCTGAACGGGGCATTGGCAGGCCTGGTAGTCATTACTGCTGAGCCCTCTACCCCGGCGCCGCTGGTTGCGACATTGTTTGGCATGCTCGGCGGTGCTCTGGTGGTGTTCAGCATTGTGTGGTTGGACAAGCTGAAAATCGACGACCCGGTCGGTGCAATCTCGGTTCATGGTGTTGTTGGTTTGCTGGGGCTACTGCTGGTACCTGTCACTAACAGCGAAGCCACTGTGACGGGACAACTCGCTGGTGCGGCCACTATTTTTGTCTGGGTTTTTGGGGCAAGTCTGGTGGCGTGGTTGGTTATCAAGTGGATTATGGGTATTCGCATATCGGATGAAGAGGAGTACGACGGTGCCGATCTTTCCGAATGTGGTTTGGAAGCCTACCCGGAATTTACATCCAAGTAATGCGCTGTTGGTGCCAGCAAGCCACTGCCTGGCTATTTCCAACGGAAACAGAAACAGGAAATATGTTATGAAACTGATCACTGCGATTATTAAACCGTTCAAGCTCGATAGTGTGCGTGAGGCACTGTCGGAAATGGGGTTACAAGGCGTTACCGTAACTGAGGTAAAAGGTTTTGGGCGACAAAAGGGGCATACCGAGTTGTATCGCGGTGCTGAATATGTTGTGGACTTTCTGCCCAAGGTAAAGCTGGAGATTGCCGTCGGCGATGAACGTACCGAACCAACCGTAGAAGCCATTATGAAAGCTGCCGCCACTGGTAAAATTGGAGATGGCAAAATTTTTATTTCCAGGTTGGAAGAGGCGGTTCGCATTCGCACAGGTGAGACGGGCATAGACGCCGTCTGATAGTGGGCCAGGTCATCAGGCGATCGGTCTGATGACCTGGTGGGCGTGCCCGGACGGCAATGACTGTTTGCCTCTGAATGTCTGCAACACCTGTGACCGCTGTCGGTGGCAAAAAATACGGATCAGGCCCGAATGGCGCCTGCTTAAGGGCGGCCGCACGTCGCACGCTTTTAAGGCCGGTCCAACGTTTCTTCGCACAAACCAAATGCCCCGTGAGAGAGGGCTACAGAGGTATGTTGTTTTTAGCGTGCGACGTACGAAAAATAGTTTTACCATTTCGGCGCCGAAGGCGGTCCGAAGGACCGAGCGACAGCGAGTCACTGCCGACGTGCGACCATTTAACGTCGTATTCAAGCTTTAGTCAGTGCCATTCGGATTAGGCCCTTTTACCGCCAATTGTGGTAAAATCGGGTTTTTCGTACATATCCAGTCTCGCTATGACCCAATCTGAAAAACTTCATATTGCAGAGGATGCAAGGCATCGGGCATTGGTGCAGGAGCATCTGGAGCACCTTGAAGATGAACCTCGATATACCGCTGGTGAAGAGCAACTATACAGGACTCGTATTAAAGAGCTGTTACAGGCTCGGGACGCGGTAATTGTTGCACATTATTATACGGATGCGATTATCCAGTCTTTGGCTGAGGAAACTGGCGGAATTGTTTCCGACTCCCTGGAAATGGCCCGTTTTGGCAAAGATCATCCGGCATCGACCCTGATTGTCGCCGGGGTCAAGTTTATGGGCGAAACGGCAAAAATCCTGACGCCTGAAAAAACGGTATTAATGCCAACTCTGGAGGCGACCTGTTCTCTCGATATCGGTTGCCCGGCTGATGACTTTTCCCGATTTTGTGACCAACACCCCGACCGCACCGTGGTGGTATACGCCAACACATCAGCCGAAGTAAAGGCTCGCGCCGACTGGGTGGTGACATCGAGTATCGCTCTGGATGTGGTAGATCATCTGGATAGTCAGGGTCAAAAAATTCTCTGGGCCCCGGATAAATATCTGGGCGATTATGTTCAGAAAAAAACCGGTGCAGACATGCTGTTATGGGACGGCAGTTGCATTGTTCACGAAGAGTTCAAAGCACGTGGTTTGCTGGATCTGAAGCAGGTTTATCCCGATGCGGCCATATTGGTTCACCCCGAGTCACCGCCTTCGGTTGTAGAGTTGGCAGATGCGGTTGGATCCACAACGCAACTGATCAAGGCGGCGCAAACGCTGCCTAACAAGCAGTGCATTGTTGCCACTGACGAAGGTATCTTTTACAAAATGCAGCAGGCGGCACCAGACAAGGAGTTGATTGTCGCGCCGACAGCAGGCCGCGGTGCTACCTGTCGCAGTTGTGCGCATTGCCCCTGGATGGCCATGAATCATCTGGAAAATATGATGACAACCCTGGAGCAGGGCAGTAACGAAATTTTGATGGCGCCAGAATTGGCGAAACAGGCAATGGTTTCCTTGCAAAGGATGCTGGATTTCCGGGAAAAGCAAGTTGGGTGATAGAACTGTTGGCCTTTCGTGAAAACCTTGCTTGAGGTTTGGGGCTAGTACTCCTTCAAGGTGATAATGACGGGTTCAGTTGACTTGTCAGCGTTCATGGCGAGACGCGCCTCGCCGGTAATGACCGTAGCCCTTGCCAAGAGGTGCAACGACGTCCATGGGCGCTGACAAGCCAACCCGCAGGGCGATCCCGAGGCGCCCGGCAGCGGCGTTGCAGTGCTTGCCAAGGGCTACGGCCATTGCCTGCGCACTGCGCCTTGCTGCCGAACACCTCGGGGTCGCTGAACCCGTCATTATCACCTTGAAGGAGTACTAGTGTTGAATTCGTCCAACTTCCAACTTCCAACTTCTAAAGCTTCTCAATCTGTTCTTCAAGCTTCGCCAGGTCGCGCAGGCGCTGTTCAAGAATGGCGCTTTGCTTGAAGTCGTGTTTTGACAGCTTGATTGCATAACCGAGCTGATCTCGTGCCCTGCCGAAAGCGCCCACCAGTATAAAATATTCCGCACGGGCCAGATGCACACCGGAAATATTACCCGCCAACCCTCGCACTTCTGCCAGTTCATACCACACTTTGGGGTCGGCTGGGCGTTGTCTGGAAAGGACGGTTAGTACGTTGTCCGCCTCTTCGTAGTTGGCTGATTTTGTCAGGCTTTGCGCCAGCGCCATTTGCAGGGGATAGTCTTTGGGGTGGTACTCCAACAGCTTATAGCACAGTTGCGACGCGAGTTCGTATTCCCCCTGGGCGCGCAACAGGGAAATTTCAGCAAGGTTATACAGCAGGTGGTCACCTTTTTTTTGTAAAATGCCGAGCTGTTTCCGGGCTTCATCCAGTTGGCCGGTTTGAATCAGCCCCAAAGTCAGCCCATAGCGGGCGGCTTCTGTCGATATGCTGTCGCCCTCGATTTCACCGCGAAAGCGTTTTATGGCCTCCTGCGGATTGTCTTCCAGGGACAACAGCACACGGGCGCGAATCAGGTGGTATTCCAGGTTGTCCGCATAATGTTTCGGTGGGTAGCGGTCCAGGCGGGAGCTGGCGTCAGCGACACGCCGCTCCGTAAGCGGGTGAGAGCGCAAAAACTCGGGCACGCGGTAGCCGACATAGCGCGTGGCGCGTAGCATGCGTTCAAACATGGCGGGCACGGCGCTTGGGTCCATGCCTGAGTCGTATATGGTTTGAATGCCAATCCGGTCGGCTTCCTGTTCGTTCTGGCGGCTGTAGCGCAACTGCTGTTCTTGTGCCAGAGCCTGGGATGCCGTGATCGCGGCAATGCCCGCATCGCCACTGCTGGTAGCAGCCAGGACCAGTCCCGCCAGTAATCCGGCCATCGTAGTGATGGCTGTTTTTTTCTGTTCCGCCACTCGGCGCGCAAAATGGCGTTGACTCAGGTGCGCCAGCTCGTGGGCAAACACAGAAGCCATCTGATGCTCGTTTTCAGCGTACTTGAACAGGCCGGTATGAGCACCGATTACGCCGCCGGGCACGGCAAAGGCATTCATATTCGGGTTGTCTACCACCACAATTTCCAGCCGACGGTCTTCCAGTTCACTGTTTACAGAGAGTTTGTAAATCAATTGTTCTATATACTGCTGCGTTTCAGGGTCCTGAAAAATGCGGGCCTGGCCGCGGAAGGCTTTTAGCCATGTGCGCCCCAGTACATGCTCCTGATAACCTGAAATAATGCCCGAGGTAGAATCGTTCAACTCAGGCAGTTCAATGTCGCTGGTATCTGCACGGGTTGCAGTGGCTGGTGCGACAATCGTGGCCGCAAATAGCAACAGAGCTGGTAAAGCCTTGTATAGTGAACGCTGTGTCACGAGAAATCTGGCGCCCTGCCTTGCGCGGCGTTGTGTGAATGGTTTGCTTGCACAGGCAAGCAATATAACCCGTATTTACTACCAGTTCGACCTCGGGGGACGTGTAGTGTTCATAATATATAACAGGGCAGAGTATTAACCGCTATCAGTTTGGCCGGGATGTCCGGTATGGAGTGAGAGGGAAATGAAGAAAATTCTCGATAATTGGGTAAGTCGTTATTTTGGCGACGAAGAGGCCGTATTGCTGGCCCTGCTGCTATTGGTGTCGTTGGTGGCGGTATTAACGATGGGACATGTATTGGCCCCGATCGTGGCGGCGCTGGTGCTGGCTTTTCTGTTGCAGGGGGTGGTGGCTCGGCTCGAACGCTGGCGAGTGCCGCACCTGGTATCTGTGATAACGGTCTTTGTCCTGTTTATTGGTGTGCTGCTGGCGGTGATGGTGTTTCTGATTCCGCTGGTGGGTCGTCAGGCCACCAATCTGGTGGCAGAGGTGCCGAGGATGGTGTCCCAGTGGCAGCAGGCCTTGCTGGCCCTGCCCGAGCAATACCCCCACCTGATTTCGGAGCAACAACTGGCGGCCCTGATAAGCCATGCTTCCGGTGAAGTGGCCCGATTTGCCGAGAACCTTTTGTCTGTGTCTTTCAGCAAGGTACCCGATTTGATGGGGATTGTGGTGTATCTGTTTATGGTGCCGCTGATGGTGTTTTTTCTTCTGAAAGATCGCCTGGAGTTGCTGACAGTGTCAGCTTCCATGTTACCGGATCAGCGCCCGGTTATGCGGCGCATCTGGCATGAAATGAACGGTCAGATGGCCAACTACGTGCGCGGCAAGGCTATGGAGATTCTGATTGTCGGAGTGACGGTTTATATTGCTTTCCTTATCCTGGGGGTCAATTATGCAGCGCTGCTTGCTTTGCTGGTCGGGTTGTCAGTGGTTATTCCATACATAGGTGCGGTAGTCGTAACCATTCCGGTAGCTATGGTAGGTTATTTTCAGTGGGGATGGGGTGGTGACTTTTTCTGGTTGATGGGTATTTACGGCGTCATACAGTTTCTGGATGGCAATTTGCTGGTGCCCTTGCTGTTTTCGGAAGCGGTTAACCTGCACCCGGTATTTATTATTCTGGCGGTACTTGTTTTCGGCGCCTTTTGGGGCTTGTGGGGCGTATTTTTTGCCATCCCGCTGGCTACCCTGATCAAGGCTTTGTACAACGCCTGGCCCAGGACAGGGGAGGAAACAATTGCTGGTGCGGAGGGAAAATAAATCATGCTTTACGGTTTTTTATCGGTTTCGAAGAGCT
>JBNKFQ010000100.1:0-14390 GCA_050289385.1 Porticoccaceae bacterium
GAACATGGGAGCGCGACCCGTGGAAGTAGCCTTGATGGTCTTTGCTTTTCTGTTACTGCTGGCGCTCGGCATTCCGATCTATGCCGCGCTGTTTTTGGCATCGACAGCTGCCCTGATGTCGATGGATGGCTGGAGCGGGTTCGAACAGGTGGCAGAAATTGTATTTGCCCGACTCGATACTTATATGTTCGTAGCGATCCCGTTATTTGCCCTGATGGCGCAAATTCTGGTGCCAACCGACGCTGTTGCGGATCTGTATCGGGGAGTCGAACGGCTTACCAGACGCTTCAAAGGTAGTCTGGGAATCGCTACCATTGGTGTTGCTACCGTGTTCTCTTCCATTTCGGGTTCATCGGTGGCGACTGCGATGACCCTGAGTGATGTCTCCATTCCACAGATGTTATGTCACGGCTACTCAACACGGGCGGCTTATGGTCTGGTCGCAGCCGGTGGAACATTGGGTATTCTGATTCCACCCTCCATCGCCCTGATTATTTACGGAATGATCGCAGATGTTTCGATAGCCGCTCTTTTTATCGCAGCACTGGCACCAGCCCTGCTGTTAATTGCAGTATTTTCCATCTACACCCTTGCCACACAAAATATTGCCTCTCACAAAAACCGCGAACCAGACAGCGCATCAGTGCCCATCGACTCATCACACACCGAGGCGGCTGCCAACTACCGAACCAGCCGGGTTCTTTTACCATTGACTTTACCGGTATTGATCATCGGAGGCATGTACCAGGGAATCTTCACTCCCTCGGAAGCCGGAGCAGTAGGCGTTGCCGGAGCGACCTTGCTGGCCGCTATTTGCTACAAGCAATTGACTATATCTTCGCTCAATATCGCAGCTCAACGCGCCACTCAGACCAGTGGCATGGTATTCGCCATTATTGCCGGCGCAGCCGTGTTCAGCCATGTAATCGTGGTGAGCGAATTCCCCGGGGCGGTGCTGAAGGTGGTCATGAGCTGGAACCTGGATCTTACTACCTTCCTGATTGGAGTCATGCTTGCCATTTTTATTATGGGTATGTTTCTGGAAGGTGCGGCGATTATCCTGGTGACGACCCCGATAATCTTGCCACTACTGGATCAGTACGGAATTGACCCTGTATGGTATGGAATCCTGTTGGTCATCAACCTCGAAATGTCTCTGATATCGCCCCCGGTCGGGCTCAATCTGATAGTCATCAAGGGCGCGACCAGGGCAGATACCATGGAAGTGATTACCGGTGCTCTGCCGTATGTAGCACTGATGATGCTGGTGCTACTCTTACTTATAGTGTTCCCCGGCATAGCTCTGTATTTGCCGGCAACAATTTAGTGTCAACAGAGTCTCGAGAGGTGGCGCGCAACCATGGACTTCAAACAGCTAAAAGCCCTTGTCTGTATAGCGGATTCAGGCAGCTTTACTCGAGCGGCGCAGCAATGCAACACCGTGCAGCCCGCCCTTAGCACTCAAATAGCAAACCTGGAAGAAGAAGTTGGGGCAAAGCTCTTTGTGCGCTCATCACAGGGCGTTACCCTGACAGAAACTGGCCTCAAGCTTTACACTCACGCGCAAAGACTGATCAAGGCCAGGGATGAGGCCATGCAGGACATACAGTCATCGGTAGACCACCCAAAAGGCACAGTTCAAATTGGCTGCATCAACAGCCTGTCGGGCCTGTTGGGACCAGGCATCATTGCGTCGGTTCGCGATCAATACCCCGATATTCAACTCAGTTTTTCTGCTAGCGGCGGTGGCAACCTTTATAAGGCGTTGCTGGATTCGAGCCTGGATATGGCCATTCTGTTCAAGGATATCCGTATCGAAAGTGACGATGGCAAACCCCTGCACCAGGAAGATCTTTTTTCTTCAACGCCGCTGGAATGTCAAGAATTGTTTGAAGAAGAGTTGCTGCTGTTTTCGGCGGAAAATGGCGACAAGGAAGGTTCTTCCGAGAGCATATCGCCACAATCTCTGTTCAAGCTTCCCTTGCTAATACCACCGATGGGGCACGCTATCAGCAAAAGTCTCTTATGGTTGTATACACAGAGCGGTCAGGAACTGCATGTCGTTGCCTGTTCCGATGCTGTTGAAGTGATTCAAAAACTGGTCAAGCGTGGTCTGGGGCACACACTGCTGGCTTCCAGCCTGACTCTGGACGACGGTTTTAACGATGGCATTCTGGCACGCCGGATTCAGGGTTATCGTTTTAAACGGCAAGTCGTATTGTGCTGCTCACCACACGCCGATATGTTTGCAAGTGCACGCGCTACAAAGACTGCGATAACAGACTATGCAGGCGCAATTCTCCCTCACACCGGACCCTAATCATGACACGAATTGTAAACCTCGCTCTGCTGATGTTTTTCATGACTCCCTGCTTTGCCGGGAACGAAATTTATTACAGAGACCTGAGACACCACTATTACTATGACAACACACTTCCCCTTGATGCAAAGGTAAATCATGTATCAAAGGACGGAAGTCATAGCGAACTGATTTTCAGAAGTCACGATGGAGAAATAATCCACGCATCCGTTACCCTGCCGCCAGGCTACCGCTCTGACAAACAATATCCACTTTACCTTGGTGACTCGACTTTGCCAGGCGCAAAGTATCTGGAAGAAAAAGAATTTATTCAGGCCGATATTTCCTTGCGCCTGCAAGGAAAGGGTATTCATCCCGGCTTGAGTAATAGCGACGGCAGCGCACCTTTTGCCACAATATGGGCACGCCAGAATGCTGTCATTGATTACCGGCGATTGCTGGATTTTATAAAGAACAATTACTCTGTCGATAACAACAGGGTAATTGCAGGCGGTCGTTCCAGAATGGGCAGAATCGTCACCATACTCGCTGCAAATGATCCACGTGTTACCGGAGTGATTGCCGCCTCCACCAGTTCCGACTGGTTGAAAACAGTCAAGACAACCCAACACTCGGGATTTCGCAAAATATTGGATCAAGCGTGGTTTACCGACGACTTTTATCAGCAAATTATGGCGCCCATCGACCCGAAGTATTTTGCCAGGTATGTTCAGGTACCGGTGCTGATTCTGCACGGTATGGCCGATGAAATCGTTACCATTGACGGCGCACAACGCCTAAAACAAGCGCTGGGTTCACAAGCCACAATAATAACTTACCCGGGTGCCGGGCACGCGCTTCGGCTGCCTGAGGCCGTCGCCGATACAGACCAATGGCTAACACAACAATTTTTCCCGTAATTTCCGGGGCCTGTTAATAATTTCATGTTTTCAGAATTGAGGTCACCTTGACCTTGCCGCCGAGCGAGGATAATGTAGCGTTACCAGCCTGCGAATAAATCAAGATATCCTTACTACTCTTCCCGCGGAGACAAGCAATGAAATACCTGATCAATCTTGCTTTACCCACCATGGCATTACTCACAGCCTTAAGCGCTACAGCAAGTGAACAAGAAGAAAACCCGACCAGACCTTATATTGACGACAACGGCACCGTTTATTTGCCAGAGGTCGAAGTTCCCCTTTCACCCCTGCTCAGCGAAGATTCTCGCGAAGCAATGAAGAAACGACTGACTTATTACCTGAAAGGCGGTGGCAGTGGTGACAAAAAGTGCGGCTCACTGGAGGAGGCAAGCCTGGAAGAGTCCCCCGCTATTCGGCAGTGCATGGCCGAGAATTTCTATGTTGGTGACTGGTACAAAAGCTTGCTCAAGCTCTATGACTTCAACATAGAACCACAGACAATGGGTGGCGTGTATACAGAAGTGTTTACACCGGCTGCCGGCATAGCTGACAAAAACCGCGATCGTGTGTTAATTAACCTGCACGGCGGTGGCTTTCGTGGTGGTGCGCGCACCAACAGTCATCTGGAATCTGCGCCTATCGCGACCATTGGAAAAATCAAGGTAATCAGTGTCGATTACCGCATGGCTCCCGAATATACGTTCCCGGCAGCCAGTGATGATGTTGTGGCCGTCTATCGGCAGGTTTTGAAAAAATATCAGCCGGAAAATATTGGTATCTATGGTTGCTCTGCTGGTGGCATGCTCACTGCCGAGGCAATAGCGCGTTTTCAAAAGGAAAAGTTGCCGCTGCCCGCAGCGATTGGGTTGTTTTGTGCATCCGCGCATAAATTTGACGGCGACTCCAAAGACATCGGGTGGCTAATGATGGGCCTTGATTTGCGGGATAATCAGAACAAGTCCAAACGAAAATCCTATTTCGATGGTATCGATACAAATGACCCACTGGTTACACCCGCCATGTCCGACAAGATTATGGCAAAATTTCCGCCATCGCTTTTAATTTCATCATCACGCGATGCTGGGCTCAGTGGCGTTATTGCTACCCACCGACAACTGACTCGGCTTGGTGTAAAACACGATCTGCAATTGTGGGAAGGGGTGGATCACGCCTTTATATACGACCCCAATCTTCCCGAGTCCCGGGAGGCCTATAACATTACCGTGCAGTTTTTTGAAGAGCATTTGGGTCGTTAACTGCGTCATAAATCGGAAAGCGAGCAGAGGGTAGCCCGAGAGAAATACAGTGGATTAGGGAAAATTGTCACATTCTTCCGGGGTTCGCTCTGCTGCACCCGGGCTGTCTGCTTCTCTCCGCCCCCTTGTCATCCAGGTTTGGCGTGTCCAAAATACTATCGCTTCCAAAATACTATCATTTTGTAAAATAATTTGACAAAATGTCATGCACTTTGTCGAATTGTTAGCCAAAATGGTGTGATTATGGATATTTCAACAATTATTGAACTGGACGAGTTGGCCAAAAAGGATGCCGGAAACTACTCCACTCACCGCAAGCTACTTGAACTTTTGACAGAACAAGGCGGCAAACACTTTTCGGGTATTTTGGGGCCTCGGGGTGTCGGCAAGACTGTACTTCTCAAACAACTGGCCGTGAACAGCCCGGATGCGCTTTACCTGTCACTGGATACACTGGACAAAAATGAAGATATTTTTGCGCTTCTCAAAAAGCTGCATCTTGATTACGGATATCGCCTTTTCCTGCTGGATGAAATTCATTTCCACGCCAACGCCGATGAAGTGTTGAAAAAGCTTTATGACTTTCTGGATGTACAGGTTTACTTTACAAGTTCGGTTGCTCTGGCACTTAACCATTCGGCCTATGACCTTTCCCGCCGAACCCTGATATTCCAACTTTATCCCTTTTCGTTCCGGGAATACCTGCAGTTCAGGCATGGCAAACAAATTCCTTCTTTGACACTGCAGCAGATCTTTGACAAAGAGTGGAGTCCGGAGCACATGCGAGCAGGGCAGTATTTCGAAAATTACCTGCAAGGCGGACTCATGCCATTCGCGCTACAGGAACCCGAACCGCTGCCTATTCTGGAGCGTATCCTTGATACTGTTATCCAAAAAGATATACCCGCCGTTGCACGCCTAAGTATTGATGAACTCGACACCATTCGAAAACTGGTTCAGTTTATCGGCCTCTCCGCCGTTGACGGTATCAATTACAGTTCGCTGTCGAAAAACCTGGGAATTACCAAATACAAGGCGGAACAATATATCGACCTGTTGGAAAAGGCTTTCATCCTTCAGAGGATATTTCCCAAAGGCACCAACGTCCTGAAAGAACCCAAGGTATTGATGGCCCTGCCTTATCGCCTGTTATTTCGCGATTATGCCGAGGCTGTCGGGGGGCTGCGGGAGGATTTTTTTGCGGAGTCCATGCGTATGTGCAATCAATCTGTTTTCTATTTGAAAACCACACGTGGTGGAAAAACCCCGGACTACATCATGGATAACGGCGCAGAGGAAAATATTGTCATTGAAATCGGTGGCAAGAGCAAAGGTCGCCAACAATTCAAAGGAGTTTCAATGGACCGTAAAATTATCTTTGCACACAGTGATCAGACCGACGGCATAAGGCGCCCGCTTTTTATGCTGGGTTATCTGGAGTAGTGGGAAGGGTGGATATGATTTTTGCGGCGCGGGATAAAGCAAAAGCTGAGGCGGAAAAATAGATTTTTCATAAAGAAGAACAATAACGGGCCACCGATGGTGGCCCGAAATATTAATATATCAAAAATGGTAGGAAATATTCATCCCTACAGTGCGAGGACGCAGCTGAACCCCACCGCTCAAGATTGAGTTACCATACCAGGCTTCCACCCAAGTCAGGTCATCAGCATCAGTAAGATTACGAACAAAGACATCAATATTGACACCCTCCATACTGATACCACTCTTCAGATTAACCTGATGATAACCACCAGAGGTTGGAACTGATTCCTGCTGATTAATATAAGTATCGTATTCACCAACATAGGAATAATCGATGCGGGCAAAAGCATCATGGCCGAAGAGAGCAAAACCATGTTCGAGCGCAGCAGTGAAGTTGATATCCGCCGAGCCGGGCAAGTCGTCGCCATCACTGCCAAGAGAAGAGTCCCCTTTCAGTTGCGCTTTGTTATAGGAAATGCCGAGATCTAACCGCGTCATATCAGTCAAATACAAACTGGACTCCAGTTCCACTCCTTGCGACACAGACTCACCAGCGTTCGTCGTCCAGGAACCACAATTTGGTACCGCCAAGATAACGGTCACCGGCAAACCTGTCCAGTTAATTCTATAAGCGGCGGCATTGACACTTACGCGACCATCGGCAAAAGAACCCTTGTAACCAAATTCAAAATTGTCGGTGTTATCGGGTTCGACGTCCTTAATCGGAGCTTCACCGCCGCCAACAGTTTCATAGGCACCGTTGCCATCTGCATCGCAATAGTCATATTTTGGAGTAACCGGGCCACCTAATCGAAAACCCTGGGCAAACTGTGCATAAATCAATGTTCCGTCCATGGGCTTCCAACTCAGATTCGCTTTGTAATTCTCCCCGGAAAAACTACCCGCTACGTCATAATATAGAACTGGCTCCCAGCTCCACGCATTCCAATATCCTTGCGAATAACCCGCCCCCCACTGGTCATATTCAAAGTAGCGTACTCCCGCTGTCGCTGTCAGTTGGTCAGTGATGTCATAGGAAAGCTCACCAAAAACAGCTCTTTGCTTATGCTCAAAGGCGGAATACCATGCATAAATATAATCGTCTTCAAACGCTACAGGATAATCTGCCGGAGCGCAGCAATCTAACAAACCGGACACCGCAGCAGCTTCCATCTCGCGGTTTCCAGCAAAATCTTCAGAATAAGTGCGCCCACCTTCTTGTTCTTCATAGTAGGCACCGGCCAGGATCTGTAACGGTCCATCAAATTGGGAAGCAAACCGCACTTCTTGAGTAAAACGCTTATTCTCGCTGAAGTTGCTACCTACTCCGGGAAATGTCGCAAAAGCAGACCAGTCAAAAGAATACTCTCCTTCCTGGTCAAGCCAGGAAGAGGCACTATGCAGGCTACCCCAACCAAAGTCATAATCTGCTACAAGACTGGTAACACTTGTCTCAGTGCTCCGCCCCTCCAACTCCAGTGGGGACAACTCCGGGGCACCCAATCCTGGAACTCCCACAGGGAATGAAAAATTGTTTCTTGGCAAAAAACGAGGAGATTGCTGGAAACCACCGGGCAAATTCAGCTCCGACTCAAGGAGCCCATCCTGATCGACGTTCTGCCAGGCATAACCAAGCGAAATTTCCAGTTCCTCCACTGGATTCCACATTGCGGCAAGACGTATGCCTTTGGTGGATGTTGCTCCGATATCATCCGTGATTATTGGCGTACCACCAAAAGTGGCCAATTTGCCAAAAGCACCGCTATAGTCGCTATTGTCCTCTGGGGTTATGCTCTTTAGATAACCGCTGTCATGCATGCGATAGGCGACAGCGCGTAGCGCAAGTTTATCCTGAATTATCGGCACATTAACGACAGCTTCCACACGGGAGTTGTCGCTGCCCAAATTACCGGTATTGGAATATCCGACGGCCAACTGCCCACTAAACTGTGTCGCATCTGGCGCGACCGGAATTGTCCGCACGACTCCTCCCATAGCGTCGGCACCATAAAGCGTACCCTGGGGGCCCCTCAGTACTTCTACCCGCTCTATATCCACCATGCGCAAATCGACATTAGCTCTGTTGGGGCCAATACTTAATCCTCCTACCGGAACTTCCCCAAAGTAAACACCGGTTGCTGCTCTTTCCCTTTGCGTGGAACTGGAAAGACCCCGAATAACAATGGAACTGGTGCCTGCACCCATGTCCTGCATTGTTACACCAGGTACCGTACTCAAATAGTCACTCATGCTGAGGATGCCACGCTTATTGATTGTCTCATTTCCCAATACCGTGATTGATAGCGCCGTATCCTGCAATCGAGTATCCCGTTTAGTAGCAGTAACAATCATTTCTTCGATTTCTTGTTGACGATCCCGAACGCGCTCACGATTGTTACTCTCAGCAGTACCGGAATTACTTACTCCCTGCTCAATAATTACAGTATTGGTATTTACAAAACGATATTCCAGGCCCGTACCCGCCAATAATTGATTCAGCGCTTCTTGCGCACTGAGGTTCCCACTAACTGCAACAGACAAAAGATTACCTGTATTTGCAGCAGAACTTGCAACCTGCAAACCGGATTGGGCACCAAAAAATTCCAGTGCTTGCCCCAGGTTCTGAGCAGGAATATTAAATTTAAAAGATTGTTCGGCGTAAAGTGGCCCAGCTGCCAAGGTACAAAGTAGAGCGATAGTGCTACCCGATGTGCGAACAGACGTACAAAATGTTGTCTTTAACATCGTGGATTTAAAAAACTTATGTGCGTTCATCAAGTCTCTCCCGATTTATGCTTGTGAGGCGCCTTTTAGAGAAAAATTACATACACTTATTAGTTACCTCATTCACAAAGACGCATCGGGTTGGGGGAACCCTAAAAATTTCTTGAATCGGAAGTCAGAAGTCGGAGGTCGGAAGTGGCTCGCATCCGCTCACTAAAAATGTATTCAACGCCGGGCCGAGTGAAGCAAAGGCCCTTTTTCGCTTCCGACTTCCGACTTCCGACTTCCGACTTCCGACTTCCGACTTCCGACTCAACAATCATCTACTCCGATCATGCGTAAGCAATACCATGTTTTTCTCCTCCACCGCCTGCACCGGAAACAATAACCTAATCGTTTGAATAACGGTTTCGGGATCATCCGCATTAAATGTGCCCTGCAACTTGTACTGATCCAATCCGTCCACCACAATAATTTTGCGACTGGAGTGACGATTCAGTTCCTCTGCCACTTTGGACAATGGCTCATTCCTGAACACCAGACGACCCTGAGTCCACTCGCCTGCCACACCGGCATCAATGATCACTGGCCCGGAAATTTTGCCACCTGACGACAGTACGACTTGCTGCAATGGTTGCAGAACAATACGTTTTTCTTCGGCGCTTTCTACATTGTTTTTAACTTCTACCGAACCACTGAGCAAGGTAACGGCTGCAGTACCAGACAAGCTGCGCACATCAAATACAGTGCCGAGAGCAGTGACAGAACCATGGGCAGTGTCGACAACAAATGGATGATTAACCTCAGGTGCAACGGTAAATCGCGCCTGACCATTTAACAGAATTAAATGACGGCGAGTTTCATCATATTCCACAGAAAGGCGGGTAGCTGCATCCAGCAACACTTGTGATCCATCCACCAGATTCACAGTGCGGCGTTCACCGACACTGGTAGTATAAAATTTTGTTTTCTCCGGGGGTGTACCAGAAGGATTAAGCAACATTGCAGCAACGGTAACAAACACCACCACACTGGCTGCAATAGCTGCAGGACGCCAACGAGATTTAATCTCCGGTTGCCGGGCTTGAGCCAACATGGCATCAAACTCAGGATCAGAACCCAGGTCACCGAGCATATAGCCGGTTTTCGCCCACAGTGCTTCGGCATTATCGTATGCCTCGCCGTGGCTCGGGTCTTCTAGCCGCCATTTGGCAAATGCAGCACGATCCCTGCTGTGACAAGCAGGTGCAGACAATCGTACCAGCCAGCGCTCGGCTTCTGACATAAGGCGATCTTCGTCCAATATTGTCTTTTTCAGCTTTTCACTGGTCATTTCCGTGTTCCCTTACCCAAAGACGCACGCCCCCCTTCATACCCTAATTTTTTTCGAATATGGGCAAGCGCGTCACTGATATATTTTTCGACACTTTTCACCGACACCCCCATATGCCTGGCGATATCGCGGTAATTCATCTCATCCATACGGCTTAGCAAAAACGCCTGCCTCTGTTTGGCCGGCATGGACTGGAGGCTGTGTTTGAATAAGGCGAGGGACTCATCGCCCTGAATAATATGATCCTGGGAAGGTGCAGGGTCTGCAAGCACGGCATCTTCAACAGGTATATGTTTGTCCTCTTGCCGAAAGGCATTGCGCCGTCCACGATCCTTGAGAATATTTTCGGCAATACGAAACAGAAAGGCGCGAAGATTACTGACAGTGTCCAGATTGTCATATTTGAGCAGTCGCAAGTAAGTTTCCTGCTCAATATCTTCCCTGTCTGTAAGTTCACTAACGCGAGAGGCCAGAAAACGCTGCAAATGAGGCCCATGCTCAGCAATAATCGCGTCCATGACCGCTTTTTCACTGGCGGTCAGGCCATCGATATGTTTGCTCCCCTCTGTCATCATTATTCATATTCCAGGTCTACTGCCGCTGGCGGAATTTCAGGCCGACTTTCAGATTGTAGTTTGTAAAGTTTACTCCAGAAATCAGGATTATAAAGTTCGGCAAACAATAGCGGCAGTATGTTACATGGGTGTTGTGGGTTGAATCCACACCAAATGCGTTATCAACAGGAGAATTGGAAGTTGGAAGTTGGAAGTTGGAAGTTGGAAGTTGGAAGGGAATATCGTGGCTTGTGGTTAAGAATGGAATAAGCTGAAGAGGCAGGCAGCTACAGCCACCTGCCATCAAATTTATTCACCCTTCAAATCTGCCAAAGAAGCGTCTACATAATTTGCCATTTTGGGCTCCAGCTCCAGGCTCTTTTCAAAGTGCTCGATTGCCTGTTGTTTCATACCCGCCTTTTTATATATTTTGCCAGCAAGGTAGTGGGTGTAGGCTGAATCAGGATTTTTATCCAGGGTATATTGGTAATACTGCAACGCAGTATCGTAGTCCTTGTTTTCACCAGCAATTTGAGCAAGTTCCGAAATTACACCATCGGGTGGCGCCAATTCTATGTTATAAGCGGATAAATAATCGCGGTACCAGGCTTTGACAGCGTCCAGGCCGCGGATTGCTACCGATGGCGGAATATTTTTATAACCATCAAAAACCGACAGCAGACCATAGTACAGACTGGGAAGAACCACCGACCCATGATCTTCACCCTTAAATTGCTTGATTCCAAACTCGAGATTTTTTGAAGGGCTGGCTTGCATGGCGTAAGCAAATCGTTCACTGCCGGTTTCCATACTGGTATGCCCCGCCTCACCTTTTGGCGCGTGCTCTGCCATGGAAATAAACACCCGGTTGCGAATAGTACTGGTCGTTTTCAAATACTTCTCAGCCCGCTTGACCAGCTCGCCCCTGTCCCACCAGAGTCTGGGATCAACGGCAATGTGTGCCTGAAACAGGTTGGGCCGTTCCACAAAACTGTGCAAAGTGATCAAACCACCGAAAGAGTGTCCAACCAGCAAGCGAAAAGGCATGGGGTTGTACTTCGATTCAATTTCGGGGATCAGTTCTTTCTCAACAAAATCCAGGAAATCGTCACCACCACCACTGCTCTGATATTCCGGGTGATCTTCCTGGTCATCGAGATCAACGCCAGTCGTAGCATTGGTTGGCGTCAGATCGTGGGTTCGGTCTTTGGTATTGGGAATAGCAACCAGAATCATCGCTGGAATCTGTGTATTCAGACTCATACGCTGCAGCATACCGGTGGCGTAATGAAAGTGGTAATTGCCGTCAAGCATGTAGACAACCGGGCAGGGAGAGCTGGCACCACCCTCTTCACAAGCCTTGGGCAAATAGACGGAGTAAGGACGCTCTTCGTCGAGGATTTCGGACTTCAGCGAGTAGTTTTTCCCAACCACCAGGGTATCTTCTCCCGCTGCGGACGTAATAGCGAACATCATCGCTACACCTGACAATAGATATTTCAACACTGCTTGCTCCTAATGATTAATAATGATTAATACAGGTAAAAGTGCAGCCGACTATTTACTGCGGCTACACTGTTTGGGTGGGCTCGAAACCGCCGATAGAGATACCACGCGTGTATTGGCACACAATTCCGGCAAGGATATTGCGTCAGCATCAACCAAATTACAAGTTTGTGGAGGCACAAACTGGCGGAACAGAACCCAAGTCTATGTTATATCGGCGTGCTCGTCAGTTGTGCCAACCATCGTTCAAATCACGGGTAAACGACCTGGTTGGTCCCAAGGCCGGGGCCATAAACCAGTGCATTCAGTAACAATCGATTGGTTGCCAACGTCGAACCTCGGAACACCGGCTGGCTGGCAAACAGTATAATTTGTCCGTTTCCTTTTTGTTCGCGGGTAAGGTATGCCGAATTGGCAATTCTCTGACCCGCTTCTGGCCATAGTAAGCCACTCATTCTCAACTTCAGCTCATATTCGTCTGGTAAATTCGACCAACCAGTTTTTCGGGAAATTGGCTGATCATTGAAAGAAGCAGAAATTTTGCGCCATACATTTCGATCCAGTTTTCGGTAAACACCCATTCGGACAACGGCTTCGGACTTGTCATCCGACATCAGCACCGGATTGTTGGCAACCAGAACCGGCAACATTTGTGGCGAACCAAACGTCAACCAGTGTTTCTGATCGGTTCTGGCCGCCACAATGGCGCCCGACGGAGAGAACCTGCTTAGCCATTCTTCCTGTTTTTTGAGTGTTTCTTCCGACTCTGCTTCCGCAAAATTACTCCATGGGTAAGCAATTTCCTCAGCGACGTTGTGATCCCATACGCGCTGAATTTGCGGGTAGTTGTCTTGTTGCGCCAACCACTCTCGCTGCAGAGACACATTATATTTGTCAATTTCTTTAAACGAATCACCCAGCGTGCGCACATTGCTAAACTCTGCTTCCGGGTTAACCAAAGACGGAATGGAGCCATCAATTGCAATCAGTGTACCGCCAGCTTCAACCCATTTGCTCAGCGCAGACAACTGATTTTTATCCAGCGGTTTTGACGAATCCGGCATAACCAGAGTGTTATAACGCCTTAAATCTCTGGATCCAATGTCGTCAATATTCAGATGAGAATGCCGAATCCCCAGGTTTGAATCAATTGAGTGCCATATCGAGCCGTAGTCATACGAGTTAACGCTACCATGAGACAAGAGTGCAATTTGCGGCCGCTGCAGCAAACGAAAATGAGAACCGCCAATATCCGGCAGGTCGCCCTCACCCAGCCCCTCGCCAATCGCAATAGCGGATACCGCAACTTCCCGAGCGGTGACGTTTACCAGCGAATCCAGGTTGCCATTAAAATTTTTGTTGTCGTATTTATAGACAACCACCGAACCACGCGTAAAAGAATGACCATCCAGCACTGCGTCTTCATCAACAACCCTGACTTTGACACCCTGTTCCATAAGTCGCGCAGCAAAACCAACCGAGGCGTCATCTTCGCCGTCTACAATATAGGCAATAAAATTACCGCCGCCTTTTATAACGGCTGGAGCGGGGTCCGCTTCCTTATACACTTTAATATTTGAGTCAATAAAGCGGGGGATGGTGTACGCCTCCACGCCGTGCATCATGGTCAGGTTCCACGCTGTGGTGTCGTACATAATACTGGACCCATCACGCAACACCTTTTGCCTTTCCCTGACCAAAACTGCGTCGTCAATTTCCACATCAAATTCCAGCATTGCAGACAACAGGCGTGCTTCGGGCTGACGGTTTCTGATAATCAAACTGCCTTTTGGCAAGTTGGCCTTAACGGTCTCACCCAGTTGATTAACGGCGTCGCCATAAGTCTGGTCAGATGTGGTTACAAATAACTCAAAGCCTTGCAATTGCATCAAACGAACAAACCGCAACCATCGACTGACATTTTTCCCACGAGGTATTGCATAGGAAATATCGGCATACTTGCTGCTCGCCGAAATAACTTTTTGTCTGTCGGCAAGAAAATCACGATAAATATCTTTGGAATTTTTTACCAGTGTTTTCAGATTGGTCAAGGTGCTCGTTAATTGGTGATGAACGGCTTCAGAGTAAGTTAACACACGACCATTGACTTGCCTTACTCCGTCTTCATTGACACTGGCCTGCTCGTAAAGAATGTGAATACTGCCACGGAATTCAGAGTAGCTTGAATACCCCGGATACAATTTTTCAAACCATTCCCCGGTATAGTAGGGCCAGCCTTGCTGATCAAACGCAGACGCCTGGTCGTTGGCAAAAACATTGCTCCATTTTTTCATTGTCGGAGCCAGATTC
>JBNKFQ010000101.1:0-2446 GCA_050289385.1 Porticoccaceae bacterium
GCGTTTGAGATTTAGGTGTGCAGAGTGCGTCAATTTTTGTTCCCCCTTCTTTTAATAGCAGGGGGCACGACGACGCTGCATGGCAGGCCCCATGTGAGGAGGAGCAACGCGGCCAGGGTCAAAAAGGGGCGTGCTCTGTGCACCTAAATCTCAAACGCTTTGGGTATATATTTAAAATATTAATAAAATACCAGAAGTATTGAGTATGATGAAGTCGAGGAAAAGTTGTGCGAACTCTTGTACTTGATGGTAAAAACAAATCTGAAAAACGTCAGGAAATATTGAAATATTTTCATAAGACGTTCTCCCTTTACGAGAGCCTGTTTGATTGTCTGAATGGCAATCATGCATTTTATGCCAATGCCAACCCACTGCGCCATCCGTTGATTTTTTACTATGGGCACACCGCTGTTTTTTTTGTCAATAAGTTAAATGTGACGGGATTAATCTCACAACGCATAGATCCGGAACTCGAATCCATACTGGCAATCGGCGTTGATGAAATGTCCTGGGACGATTTGCAGGATCAACACTACAATTGGCCTTCCCCTGTGAAAGTAAAAGCGTATCGGGATAAAACTCGCCAAATTGTTGAAGAATTCATTCAAAGTACTGATTTCTCTTTACCCATAACCTGGGATGATCCTATGTGGGTCATTATGATGGGTATCGAGCACGAACGAATACACCTAGAAACAAGCTCGGTACTCATAAGGGAATTGCCGTTGGAATACGTCAGACCTCATCCGCTGTGGTCCAATATATGTCGGCAGACAGGAGCCTCTCCGGTTAACGAACTGCTGCCGGTGAAGGGGGGCACGGTTACACTGGGCAAAAAAAGAGATAACCCCCTCTACGGCTGGGATAATGAGTACGGGGAATTCAAAACCCGTGTAGAAGATTTTAAAGCCAGCAAATATCTTGTTTCCAATCGGGAATATCTGGACTTTGTTGAAGCCGGCGGATATCACAGCAACGCCTGCTGGGACAGCGATGGCTGGAAATGGCTGCAGTCGCGAGAGATTAAGCACCCCGTATATTGGCTACACAAAAACGGAAAGTATTACTATCGCACCATGCTAGAACTTATCGATATGCCCTGGGACTGGCCTGTCGATGTCAATCACTATGAAGCGAAAGCATTCTGTAACTGGAAGTCCACCGAGTTTGGCTGTTCGATACGGCTCCCGACTGAAGCCGAATGGTATAAATTACGGGAAAGAGTCGCGACCGATCAACCCTTCTGGGACAAAGCGCCCGGTAATATCAACCTGGAGTATGAAATGTCCGCCTGCCCTGTGAATCGACACGGATTTGCCGGTGGTTTTTTTGACTGTATCGGCAACGTCTGGCAGTGGACTGAGACTCCATTCGACAGCTATAAAGGATTTAAAGTGCATCCCGCCTATGATGATTTTTCCACACCGACATTTGACGGTAAGCATTTTCTTTTTAAAGGCGGATGCTGGATCTCCACGGGTAATTACGCTATTAGGGATTCACGTTACGCATTTCGTCGTCATTTCTTTCAGCACGCGGGTATCCGTTATGTACAGGCTAAACCACTGCCCACACCGAAAATCGGCGTTTACGAGTCCGATGAAATGGTTTCACAATATATTGAATTTCATTACGGTGAGTCTCATTTCGGAGTGCCAAACTTTCCAGTCGCCTGTGCCCGGAAGTGTATCCGGCAGATAGAGGATCTCCCCACTAAACGCGCACTGGATATTGGGTGTGCCGTCGGTCGCTCCAGTTTCGAACTGGCGAAAGTCTTCGAGACAGTTGATGCGATCGACTTTTCGGCGAGACTCATTCGGGTGGCCGCCACTTTACAACAACAGGGCATGCAACGCTACACTATTCAAAGTCAAGGAGAACTGGTTGATTATAAAGAAATTAAGATTGAAGACTTTGGTTACCAGAATATTAAAAACCGTGTTGAATTCATTCAAGGCGATGCCTGTAATCTGGCGAAAAAGCATCGCGATTACAACCTGGTGTTTGCCGGAAACCTGATTGACCGTTTGTACGAGCCGGCAAAATTCCTCAATCTGATGAAAGAACGCATCTTGCCCGGCGGTCTGTTGATTATCACTTCCCCCTATACCTGGCTGGAGTCCTTTACCAAGCGAGAACATTGGCTGGGTGGTTTTAAAGCCGCTACCGGTGAGTCCTTTACCACACTGTATGGCTTGCGGGAAACCCTTGCGCCGGAGTTCACTCTGATTGACGAACCAATAGATATACCTTTCGTTATTCGGGAAACCAAACGAAAGTTTCAGCACAGTATCGCTGAAATGACAATCTGGAAAAAAGGGTGTTAACGAAGTGCCCCCGTCTACCCTGGGGAAGGCGCGATAACACAGCATGGCAAGCCCCATGAATCCCTGCGGAGCGTCTGCTAGAGGAACAGGTACCAGGATTGACCAAAGAGATTACCCCC
>JBNKFQ010000102.1:0-6368 GCA_050289385.1 Porticoccaceae bacterium
GTAAAATCGGATTGTTCGGGTGTGGTCGCGATACCGGCACGTATCGGGTTGAGGTCCACATAGACCATACAGGCCAGCAGGGCGGTGTCGTCCAGCAGAGCCTGACTCTTGAAACGACCCTCCCAGAATCGGCCTTTGCAATGGTCCTCTCGGTTGGCCTTTCGCGCCAGATGTTCGTTCAGGCATCGCATGAACCAGCTGATGTCACAGAGCCGGTTCCGCCACAGGGCCACGATACCGTCAACCGCCTCTCTTTCGGCAGCGGAAAAATCCTGCGGGTTGTCCCGATAACGCTGCACCAGTTCGGGGCCGGAAAAGAGCTGTTGCCAGCGTTCAATGACTTCGGATACGGCCCAGTCAGCAGCCTTTTGCTGGTTTACCCTGAGTACCACATGGTAGTGATTGCTCAGGACTGCGTAGGCGGCGATGTCAATGGCAAAGACGGACGAAAGAAACTTGAGACGTTCAACCACCCATTTGCGCCGGTGTTCGTAGCTGTTACCGCTGAACTGGTCTTCACCACACAAAAAGGCGCGCCGTACACAGCGGGAAATGCAGTGATAATATGGTGTGTCGTCCAGAGAGATCAGGGTCTTCCGTGCACGTGTCATTGCCGAATCCTTGGCTTTGAGTGTATTGGATCAAAGCATAGAAATAGTGTGATAGGATGTCAAAATAAATTTTGGGTGTCCTTGAATGGTTTCGGCTGGGGGGGGGGATCGCCCATTTGAAAAAAATCCAGAAATTGAACTCAAGCCTTTAGCAGAAAAAGAAAATATCTGATGTCCGCTATTGGCACAAAGCGGTATATCGAACCCGACCTGATTGGACGCTATTTTTTTTACTGAGCTTGAACTGCGATAAATAAAAACCCGGCCGAAGCCGGGTAGTGGTGGATTGCAGCCATCATCCTAATGTTCTGCCCACCTGCCGATTATATTACTCAAGTTGTGGCAACTGAGCCATTGGCAAAAGGCTGATTTTTTTTGTAGGAAATATACTACCTTGGCGGAATAAAGGAGTCAGAGCCCTTTAAACTCGACGCTCCATTTTTCAAACCGTAAATAACTGACTCAGTTGATGGTCATGATGTCCTGCGATAACTTTTCTATAACGCGTTCAGCGGTATTACCGCGCAACGAACCGATCAGACCATGGCGGCGCTTGGTCCCCATCACCACAGATGCCGCACCGATTTCATTGGCGACTGCGCTGATTACATCTTCGGGCGCGCCCTGGCGAATGTGAATATTTTCCGATGGCAATTCTGCCAGCTTCAAGAGCTTGCTGCGATCAGGGTAATCCATGGAATCGCGATAAGCGTTCACCATATGCAGGCTCGCACCGTAACGATCAGCTGCCCATTTGGCACGAGTGATGATCTTCTGGTTGAGGTCGGTATAGGAATCACTTTGTACGCGCACCGCAGCCAGAATAGTGTCCCGTTTCTCAGCTGTGTCGCCATGACACAGCAAGATCGGACACTCGGCGTTGCGCAGCAGCTCCCACTTGGCGTCACTGAAAGTCAGTCGGCTTGCGCTGGGGTTCCGGTGTACTGGTACCATTATCATATCGGCAGAGAAGCGCTGAGCTTCTCGCAGAATGGATTTTTGCCACTCGGTGGAAAAAGAAAGCTCCACTGTGAAATCCACGCCAGCTTGTTCGATGGGGTCCGTCAGCTTCAAAAACCACTCGCGGTTACGGAACAGGCTATCATTATTAGCGCGGGTATCGACGGCCTCACCGTCCACGGCGATAAAAATGTACAAGTCAGGTCTCTCGTTCTCCTTACGAATGCCGGCATTGATTATCGCGCGATTCAGCGCAAACGGCTCATCCTGAGACGGGTCCACAACCACAAACAACTTCTCTTTGTTAATCATGTCTTTCACCTTGTTAGTAGACAGTTTCTTGGTATCAAACGTCGCGTAATGGCTAATGGTGGAGTCATCCTTGCAGTAACGCTCTCATCTCTCACCACATAAGGAGCCTGGGGCCTGTTCACACTAATTTGAGTATCGCTGCTGGAGGCCATTTTTGTGCTCAGCGAGAGGGAAGTAGTGCGGTTTAGTGACTCTAAATAAGCGACTGACAACGACGCTGGGGGCAAAAATGGCCCCAGCCCTGCGGGTTGGGGTTAAAAATGCGTCATTCTTCGTTTCTCGTCGCTCATTTGCCTCATTATTGAAAGAAAGTACCAAACCACTCTTCTCGTGCCGCGATTGGCGCTGTTTTAGCCGCAACAGCGATACTGAAATTAGTGTGAACAGGCCCTAAGTTACCATCAGAAATTCCGGGAACAGTTGACCTAATTCAAGAAAGTTGTACATGGAGGTTTTAGAAATAGGTAATCTGCCCCGAATTGTGACGCACACTCGAGAAGTGCCTCGTTGGTGTTTGCCAGATCTATCTGAGCCCTGGGACAGATACTTAATTCAATGTCCACTTTTAGCCGAATGCAGAAGTAAGTATGAATAGCAGTTTGGCAGCTATTGGCACACAGCAGACCTTCAAATACTCAGGGACAAACCACGGACAAAATAAGGACGAGAGTAATAGACAGGCACTTTGGGGGGAGTTTCTGTACGGCTGACAAGCCAACCGAATACGACAATATCATTTTGAAGGAGTCCGAGTTCTAGAATCATCTAAACCGTCCCCCGAACTCCCTGCCGGTTTGGCCAATAAACATCTTGCTTGGTAAGGGGGGCAGGGGTGTAGACTTGAGGTGATAAGCCCTCTATCCTTCCTTATACCCAAAGCCACTAATGCCTGGAATACAAGTCGGAATATTTTCGATAACCCGCATCCAAATCTGCAAATTTCCGCGTCTAATGCAGTGAATGGTTCGTAGGGTTTTGATGAATCGCCGTACCACCAAAATTAATTCATGATAGAGAATTGAAAAATGAAATGTACGTTACCCAAAACCATGGCAGGCCTTTTGGGATTATTTGCCGGATTGTTTGTTCTTACCGTAACCGCCGATGATCGGGGAACGGGGAAATTTGAGCCCCGAACATTTCCAATATCTAATGTAAAATCATATAGTTACCGATCTGATGTTATGGATAGAAACTACGATATATCAATTGGGTTTCCCCATGGATACGATGATAATCCAGACAAAAATTATCCAGCCCTTATCGTAACAGACGGCAACCGCGTATTCCCTTTTGCTCATGGAGTATCAGATGGCTTGGGAGGAGAAATAGATCAGCCGGTTATCATAAGTGTCGGCGCTCCGTTTGAAGAAGGGGGCGTAGCCTACGTTCGTCGTCGTGTCTATGAGTTTTCCCCGCCTGGCTGGCCAATGCAGGATGCATTTGGTCGGGTTGTTGCAGATACTTGTGAAAAACAATTACATGTAAAGCCACAGCAGTGTGTGGGTGGGGCACCGAAATTCCTCAAATTTATTGTGTCTGAGTTGTTGCCAGACTTATATAAAGAGTACAGAATTGACCCTGATGATTTGGGTCTGTTCGGCCTATCTGCTGGTGGATTTTTCGCATCATGGGTAATTTTTCAGGAAGATTCCCCATTTAAACGATACATAATCTCCAGTCCGGCCATGGCGTACGGCGACGGCGAAATTTTCCACCAGGAAGAACGATATGCCGCCACCCATAAAGACTTACCTGTCGCGATTTACATGTCATCCGGCGCATTGGAAATGGATAGTCATTTCCTGGAAGGAATAGGTAAAATTGTAAGTGGACAGGTTCATCTGGGTGGCGTTTTGCGCGGCCGGAACTACCCTGGATTGACGCTTTACAGTGAAATACACCAGGGGCTAGGTCATGTGGATGGGGTGTCAACAACTCTTGCCCGGGGTCTCCGACTTTTATATGCCAACAAAAACGTGCAGTGAGTTCAACTCCCTTGGCTCTAAACCAAAGCGACAAGCGCCACGACAGGCCAACCTTAATTCCGAAAATCAATACCCTGGAGGATCTCCTTAATCTTTCTGTGAGCTTTTTCCAAACCTTCTGTTTCCGACCCTGATCTCATTGCCAGGCCATCCGCAAAAATGAACTCGAACGAGGGATGGCAAGGGTCGGACCAAAGTAACAGGTTAAAAATAAACAAAAGAGTTTTAAAAATGGCTGATTTTTCGAGTTAGAAGGCCCATTTTGACGGTAAAAATCAGGGTTTAAGAAATGGAGGGTGAACTATTTAGCCGTTAAGCTTGGGAGCGATTGGCATCTCTTAATGGTACGATTTTTGTGCCAAAAACGATCGTCTAAAACAGTGTTACGCCAAAGTCATTGGTAAAATATTTCGGGATCTAGGGGCTGGGCAGGTCCGACCCTTGGGTATCATTCCGATAACATCGCGTACGTGTTTCATAAATGTACTTATTGACATAAACACCTCCGTGTACGGTATGTATATACAGTATAACAAAATACAGAAAAAGCATCCTCATTCTGCTTAATACGCCATTTAATTGCGCAAACCCAATAACCATTTAAAATTCAAAAGGTTAGGGGTTCTGCGTCAGTGTGTTGCGGGAAGATTAAACAGAATGGGCCACCAGATATGAAATTTCCCAAAATGAAGACCGGTCTGTTTAATATTGACCAGGCGATAGCTTCGGGTAGTATATGCTTGTAATCAACAGGTTAGGGATGCGAAAAGCCATAATGAAAAAGGATGATAGACAGACGCCTTCCTCATTAATGTCAAAATCGCCACTTAATTGAGACTCGTCTCATCAATTCAGATTATTGAGACTGGTCTACATAATAAGCATTAGCCACACTAGGAGGGTGGTCATATATGAGAATACGAGCAGCATTGGCAAGCGATGCGCAGAGTATCGCCGATATTCATATCACGAGCTGGCGTAATACGTATGAGAAGGCCTTAACTGCGCACTATCTTTCGGATGTGGTGCCTAAAGAACGAAATGAAGTGTGGACAAACCGGCTTGATATGCCAAAGCCCAACCAGTATGTGGTTGTTGCTGAGCAGGACGGCGGAATCGTGGGATTCGCGTGTGCTTTTGCAGGCGAAAATCCCAAATGGGGCTCCTACTTGGACAATTTGCATGTGCGCAAAGCCCATCAATCAAAGGGAATTGGAAAATCGCTTTTAATCGAAATTTCCCGTTGGTGTCATCAGCAGGAGCCATGCGGAGGTATGTGCCTGTTGGTGAACCAAGATAACGTAAAAGCACAAGCATTCTATAAATCGTTTGGAGCTCGTAACGCGCAAAAGAGTGTCTGGAATGCGCCAGATGGTAGCACTGTTCCGACATACTGGTTTGTATGGGATAACATCGGGCTCCTGGCAGAAAATGGCTAACAATCGGCTGCACGGCGACCGGTTTTCCACTGCTTCGCAGTTCCAAACCGGCGCGTGAGCCGGGCGTTAGACAAAAAGGATAATTTCCATGAATAATCTGAAATCTTATGCTGTATGGGATTCTTGCACTCGATGGTTTCACTGGATTAACGTGCTGTGCGTATTCACTCTTATGGCCGTGGGTCTGGTGATTTACAATTCAAATTCTCTTGGGTTATCTAATGAGGGTAAGGTTTTGCTCAAAGAGGTTCATACCTTGGTTGGCTATGTTTTTGTCTTGAATCTTTGTTGGCGTTTTATTTGGGCTTTTTGGGGAAATCGTTATGCAAGATGGCCGTCCTTCCTGCCCGGAGGAAAAGGGTTTTGGCAGGCAGTTCGTAACTACATTTTCGCTTTTGTTTCTGGTCGGCCCGAACAATATCTTGGCCACAACCCACTGGGACGCTTAAGTGTTTTTGTCTTGTTTATACTTCTTGCTACTCAGGCGATAACGGGGCTAGTCTTGGCCGGGACAGATTTATTTTATCCTCCATTCGGGAGTTGGATTGCACAGTGGGTGGCGGCACCTGGCGTTGACCCGGAAGTATTAGTGCCTTATGCACCGCAAATGTATGACGTTGCATCCTACGAAAGCATGCGTTCTTTCCGTAAGCCATTTATTACAACTCATGAATATAATTTTTTCGTGTTGTGTTTTGTCATCTTTTTACATATTGCAGCGGTAATACTTACTGAAGTAAGAGAGGGTGGGAGCATAATTTCTGCGATGTTCACTGGCAAAAAAATATTAAGCCAAAAACCTGTAGATGAGATTGATGCTGATCATGGTGAAAGTTAGTTGGTTTGGTGTCTAACTAGGCCATTAAATGCGCTCACTGTGGTCGCCGGACGCTCACCAGTTCGCACCGTTTATGGCAGCGTTCAGGCTGTAGAAAAACTAAAGAGCCTGAAATCTGGCAACAATACAGCTTGAAAATGGCGTTGCTACATGAATATTTTGGTGGTTTTTCTTCGAAGAAGCTATTTTATTCGCGTAGAAGCGCGCTCATAAATGAAAA
>JBNKFQ010000103.1:0-4135 GCA_050289385.1 Porticoccaceae bacterium
TGAATCCTGAGCAGAGCGCACCCTCCCGACAATCAACCAGATTAATGACCCTACCCCTACCCAACCGAAAAACGCCGCCAGCATTTGCCAGCTCTTCCAGGCAAACAACAGCAGAATCCCCAACGACGCCACAGTTGCCCCAAGAGTAATCACTTTGTGTAATTGTGGTGAATATTTGAAGGACGATTCGGCATGTACTTCAGGGTCGATTTTTGGCAGACGGTAAGCCGACCAACTCAGCATCACGCCAAGTGCCATAAATCCGATCACGGTCATATCGGCGTAATCCTGAATACGTGAACTAAATGAAATGCCCAACAGCACCAACGCCCCACTCAGGTAAACACCCCGCACTGGTACATGCGTTTTGGGGCTGACCCTGGCAAAAAATTTCGGCAAAAGTCCCTCGCGGGCATAAGCCAGAAAATTACGGCTGGTACCCAGAATGGGTCCATTAATGGAGGTCGCGGCGGCAGTTAATGCCGCGACTGCGACAAAGGTGACCAACCAGGGAGGTAAAAAGTTGGCGGCGGCATTGGCGATAGCTGTCGAATCGCCACCCTGACTCCAATCGGCGGTCATCATCAGAGCAATGGCTACCGCCAGATAAAGCCCCAGAATTATCGATGTGCCCAAAAGCAGTGTCAGAGGAATATTTCGACCAGGACGTTTTATCTCCCCGGCAATATCAGCAACGATGTTGGCGCCGGTAAAAGAAAAATACAACGTCATCGCGGCCGCTACTACCGGGCTAAATCCGTTGGGGAACATCGGTGTCAAACGTTCGCTACTACCACTAGCGATACCACCGATGCTGAATACCAACAGTACTGCGCAACACACCACCACCAGCAACTCCTGAATTGAGGCAGTGATATCAATGCCCCGGCTGTTGACCAGCACAAACAACACCACCACAGCGGCGGCAATAAGCTGGCGGTTGTAACCGGGAAAAAAATAGCCGACATAGTCGGCAAAACCGAATGCCACCAATGGTAGACCTACCATTAACTGCATCATTACGACCAATACCGTCACGGCAGAAAAATAAAGCGGCAATACTTTCTTGATCAATACGAAAGTGCTTCCAGATACCGGATAAGCGCTGCCCACATAGGCAAGTACTGCCGCTGTGAACAAAGCCGGTATGGCCGCCATTAAATAGGATACAAACAGGCCGGGACCGGTTTGGGCACTTATGGTACCTGGCAGAATAAAAATTGAGGCGCCAACAATATAGCCGACAAATATAAAAATAGCGGCACCGAGCCCCAGGGAGCGAGACAGTTGAATGTTTTGACTGTTGTTATCGTTATCGCTCATGTCAACCTCTCGTTAGGCAGTTTGCTCCGCATGGCGCTTTTTAAGTGCCACCTTGTCGATTTTCCCCACCGACAGAATCGGTAGCTCTGTCGAAACCACAAAGGTTTTGGGCACCTTGTAATTAGCGAGGTGTTCGCGGCAAAACTCCCTTAATTGATCTGCCGTGACTTCGGCTCCATTTCTCGGCAGCACGTAGGCGGCACCCACTTCCTGATAAAGCGAGTCGGGTACTCCGACTACTGCAGCCATATCGATATCAGGATGGCTTTCCAGCAGAATTTCGATTTCCTGCGGGTAAACGTTGTAACCACCGGATTTGTACATTTCCGACAACCGGCTCACCAGGGTGATATTGCCGTCCTCGCGCCAATAACCGACATCGCCGGTGTGCAGCCAGCGGTCCTCGGTGTACACATCCCGGGTGGCTTCTGGCCGGTTGAAATATTCCAGCAGCAGATATTCACCCTTGAATTGCAGTTCTCCCACTTCGCCGGGGGCGCACAACTCGCCGTCTACGTTAACGATACGGCAGGGGCACCAGGGGCTGGGCTGGCCGATGGAGTGGCACAACTCGTCAAAACTGGCGCCGTAACGACTAAAGGTGGTGTTGGTGGCGGTCTCGGTCATGCCGTAGACAGTGGTCAGACAGGGGGTAATCTTTTGCAGACGCCTGACCACCGCTTCCGGAATGGCCGCTCCACCCCATCCGATCAGGCGAATGCTCGAAAGATCAGTACGCTCAAAGTCAGGGTGCTCCAACATCATTAGCAACATGGTTGGGACGCCGCCGTAGTGTTCGACACGCTCTATTTCAATGGTTTCAAGGGTCAATCCGGGGTCGAAACGCTCGTGAAAAATCAGGGCGCCACCGCCCACCAGTTTGACGCAGCAGGTGTCCACCACACAAGCCACGTGATTGATGGGAAAAGAGCAAATGGTTCTTGTACTGGAAACCTCTTCCTTGACGATATAGGGATTACCACCATCACCTTCGGCCTTTCCATCAGCGACGATGGTGCCCATACAAAGACCGTAATGAAGGTGTTGCACCACCGATCCGTAGCAGAGGCCATAGTGGGACAATACCGCCCCCCTGGGCTTGCCCGTGGAACCGGAAGTGTAGACTAGCAACGCAGGGTCCATATGCGCTACCGCATCGGCGGCCCGTTGATAGGCGCCTGGCGCCAGTTGGTCGCCTTCGGCGATAAATTCGCTATATGAGAGGCTGTCGGGCATCGGGTCCGCAAGGGCAACCGTGCGTTCTACAAAATCGAATTCCTGCATCAGAGCAGCGGCGTAGGGCCGGTAGTCCCGCCCCTCGAATTCGGCCAGAGTAAATAGCAGTTTCGGCTTGGCATCCCCGATCACGTAACGGCATTCGTCGAGAGTGTATTTGGGGTTAACACCCAACCAGATTGCGCCGATAGCAGTAGTAGCGAGGAACATAACCCAATATTCGGTGCGCGGCGTGCACAAGGTGGCGACGCGGTCGCCTTTGCCGATACCCATCGCCAGCAAACCTCTGGCACAATTTTCTACCCGCGCTTCCAGTTCACGGTAGGTAACCCGTTCTTTGCCAAATACCACAGCTTCCCATTCGGAGTGCTCGCTGGCGTATTGGTGTACATAGTCTGTAATACGGGTATGAACTGGCAGTGCGCCGACAGGGGTTGTGTGCAATGTCACTGGGATTACTCCAACTACATCAACTTGCGTTTATTTGTGATTTGGTCCGGTGTCATGGAGACATGCCAGGCAGGCTCCATACTTATTAATATGCTCCCAAAACGATAATTGCCACTGGCTTTTGTGGCCAAATGATGAGGGCCGCATGTGGTATTCGTTCAGAATATCCCCGTTTGCCTGAAGATCCCACTACCTCTCAGGTAGCATTGGAGACTGCCGGCGGTTCATCTTCACCAGACAAAATACTGAAAAATTCCACAGCTGTGGCATCGCAGATGCCTGAGGACCCGATTAGTAATACAACAAGGGATGATGCAAGTTTTTATCCGCCTGCAAACCTTCTTTGGTGTAGGGAAATGAAAAATTACGCGGATACACGGTATCAATAATCAGGCGCGGTTCACTGACTTGGTCTTCTGTAAAAGTAGTAGTAATGGAGGTAACTGTATAAATTGGGCCACCGTCTTTTTGCATCCCCGATGTTGCGACATTGGCGGACGGTGTCAATTGCATGCGACTTTCAAGGGCAGGTTTGACATCGGGTCGACTGATAATGGATTGATACAGCTGCTCAGCATCCTCGTTTGGTGCAAACAACAACTCCTGTTTCAGAGCCAGAACGCCCTGCCAGCCAACCTCATCCCAGTTTTTAATGCAACTGCGCCAACCACCCTCTATAAAATGCAATGCGTAAACGTTTAGCGGCACTTCAAAAATCAAGTCACCAATCCAACCCTGACTATAAGCCACCCATGCCCGGTTGACTGCCTTGATATAACCGTAACGGTCCCTGACGCAACAGGGATTTGGGTCCTGCCCCTTTAACATTATGGTAAGGGCTTTTTTGCGCCACAGTTCACCCGGATCGTCCGAAGGTTGCGCCAATGCGGTTGGCGCAAAGCCGGCGGCCACAAGCAAGTTATTGACATCGCGCTCGTGCAACTTCAACGCTTGCGCAATTTTGAATACCAGGTCCCGGCTGGGACTCGCTCTGCCAGTTTCCAGAAAACTGAGGTGTTTGCGCGAAATATCGAGGTCGAGCGACAGGTCTTCCTGGCTAACTTTTAGTGTTTGCCGCCAAAACCGCAAGGTGCGGCCAAACAGGCTGGTTTCGACTTGCATTGAC
>JBNKFQ010000104.1:0-13822 GCA_050289385.1 Porticoccaceae bacterium
GTTCGATGTTCGATGTTCGATGTTCGATGTTCGACAGAAGATCGGGCAATTGGCTGAAATAAAGTTCCCGAATCGGTCAAATTTTTACGGGGCTTGTCACGAAATACCGGATCTGTCACTCTGTTGAGCCGAGCATGGCGATGGCCCGAATCTTTTTCGTCCAACATCCAACATCGAACACCAAAATCAGGGAATGCAAATGAGACAAGTCGTTCTGGATACCGAGACCACCGGTATCGAAACCTCTCAAGACCACCGCATTATCGAAATTGGCTGTGTAGAGCTGGAAGGGAGAAGACTGACCGGGCGCCATTACCATCAATACATCAATCCACAGCGGGAAATAGACGCCGGTGCCCAGGAAGTCCACGGCATCACCTCTGACTTCCTGGCAGACAAGCCCCTGTTTAAGCAGATCGCCAGCGAATTTCTGGAATTTGTCAACGGAGCAGAACTGATTATCCACAATGCCCCCTTCGACGTGGGTTTTATTGATCACGAGTTGGGCAAGCTCGGTGGGCAATTTGGCCGGGTTGCCGACTATTGTTCCGTAACGGATACGCTGAGTATGGCGCGTAAGCTGCACCCGGGACAGAAAAACAATCTGGATGCTCTTTGCAAACGATATGACGTAAATAACTCACATCGTGACCTGCACGGCGCGTTGCTGGATGCGGAAATTCTGGCAGATGTGTATCTGGTTATGACCGGTGGCCAGGTAATGCTGGGGCTCGGCAGCGGCGACCATGGAAACGAAACTGAAGATGGGCAGGCAATTCGGCGCCTGGACCAGAATCGCCCCCACCTGAAAATCATACCTGCCGATGAGAAAGAACTTGACGCACATGCGCTCAAACTGAACCAAATAGACACAGCCAGCGGTGGTCAGTGCGTTTGGTTAAAAAACGGCGGATAGTATTGCCCTTAACTCATTCCCGCAATCGCCAGAATTCCCACCAAACTCAGCACAATTGTGTAAGGAAGGGCCATAACCACCATACGGCCATAGGAAAGACGAATTAATGGCGCCAGGGCAGACGTGAGCAAAAACAGAAATGCTGCCTGGCCATTGGGGGTTGCGACACTGGGCAAATTGGTCCCGGTGTTGATTGCGATTGCAAGAATATTATAGTGCTCACGATCAATCGCACCGGTATCAAACATCTCTTTGACTTCATTAATGTATACGGTAGCAACAAACACATTGTCGCTAATGGCAGACAATAAACCGTTGGCAGCGAAAAACATTACTGGCTGCGCACTTTCATCCATCTCCATAACGGCGTGAATAACAGGTGCAAACAAGTGCTGATCGTGAATAACAGCCACAATCGCGAAAAATACAACCAGCAATGCAGTAAACGGCAGGGCTTCCTCAAATGCGTGCCCGATACGATGCTCTTCAGTAATACCGTTGAATGCCGTAAGTAATACAATAATCAACAGACCAATCAGGCCGACCTCAGCGACGTGCAGAGCCAACCCCAGGACCAGAATAATGGCAGCAACTGCCTGAACAACCAGAGATACTTTTTCACGAACGGTGCGTTTGCCGTCTTCGTGGGCATTAAACTGTTCCAGTACGGTGCGCACATTACCGGGTAGCACGTCGCCATAACCAAACCAGTGCATCTTTTCCAGCAACAGGCAGGTGACAAAACCACAGACCAGCACTGGCATGGTAACCGGGGCCATACGTGTGAAAAACTCAATAAAGTCCCAGTCCATTTTGGATGCAATCAGCAGATTTTGTGGTTCACCGACCAACGTACATACTCCGCCAAGGGCGGTGCCAACTGCACCATGCATAATCAGACTGCGCAGAAATGAACGAAATTGCTCCAGGTCGCTGCGATGGAATTCCTGTACCGATGCATCATCACCGTGGTCGTGGCCATCTTGATAAAATTGTTTGCCGGAAGCGACCTTGTGATACACCGCATAAAAACCGATACCGACGCTGATGAGTACCGCCGTCACGGTAAGTGCGTCCAGAAAAGCTGACAAAACTGCGCCTACTGCAGAGAACATAAAAGACAGCAGCAATTTTGAACGCACGCCAACCAGCAAACGGGAGAATGTATACATCAGCAGGTCGCGCATAAAGTAGATGCCCGCCACCATAAACATCAATAGCAGAATCACTTTGAAGTTATCCGAGGCTTCGTGGTAAACCGCTTCCGGTGAAGTCATTCCCAGGATCAGGGCTTCCACGGCAAGCAGGCCGCCGGGCTGCAGGGGATAGCACTTAAGCGCCATGGCCAGCGTAAAAATAAACTCAGCAATCAGAAGCCAGCCTGTCGCGTAAGGACCGATTGTGGATACCAGTATCGGGTTCAGAACCAGGAAGCCCAGTATAGTGAATTTATACCACTCTGGAGAGTTACCGAGGAAGTTATTGGTAAAGGCCTTGAATACTGACTGCTGCATCGTCTACCGGCTCCAGTGTTGGCTGAAAGTTAAGGCGCTATAATGGCCGCGAACACTATCTTGCATTCGCGCTTTTTGCAAGCCCTGGTTGCCTTCAAATGTAGGGCTGACAGGGCTGACAGCATTTTTTGCTTTATAGCAAAAGGCGGTTTTTGACAATTTTCAGGAGTCGCAAGTGTCAGAGAAAGCCAAAACGGTGCCAGGTTATACTCCCTGCCATCTTAGCCATCTTGATTGGCAGCAAGGGAAATTTCTGGCGGTCAAAAACAGTGAATTGATCCTGCCCGGGAGTGCACCCGACAAGTTATTCTGGAGTTTTAAGCAACGCCAAAAGTTAAAACCCCTGATCCACGCGGAGCACTATATTGGACATTATCAAGAAAAAGCATGCTGGGCATGTGATATTCGGGAAGATGAGCACGCCAGCGAGCAAAGTGAGGCGAGAAGTATTCGCAGTCTGTTAGGGCAGTACCCGGATGACCTTTTTCAACTGGCAGGCACAGGGACGCAATTGGTCCGCTGGTATCAGGACCACCGTTTCTGCGGTCGCTGTGGCGCCCTCACAGAAGTGCTCGACAATGAAACAGCGACTTGCTGCAATGTTTGTGAGCTTCATTTTTATCCCCGGCTTTCGCCTTGCGCGATTGTATTGGTTACCAGGGGTGACCATTGTTTGCTGGCCAAAAACGCCAACTGCCAAACAGACTACTACAGCTGTTTGGCAGGTTACGTGGAACCGGGGGAAACACTCGAGCAAACGGTACATCGTGAGGTATATGAGGAAGTAGGGGTAAACGTTACCCGGCTTCGTTATTTCGGGAGCCAGCCATGGCCATTCCCGGGGCAGTTGATGCTGGGTTTCCACGTGGACTACGATGGTGGTGATATCAGGCCCGATGGAGTTGAAATTGTAGACGCAGGCTGGTTTCGCTACGATAATCTACCGCCACGCCCAACCCCGGAATCCTTGTCAGGCAAATTGATTCAGGATTTTGTTCTGTCACGGCGGAAACGTTAATGGGGGTAAAATGCCTGTGTCGGGTATAGCAGGGGCTGTTCAGGCTGGCTTTGATGGCCGGTTATTCGTATTAAAATCAGGAGAATCATCTTGGAGTTTTTGACTGAGTATGGACTGTTTCTGGCCAAAGCCGTAACCATCGTTGTGGCTCTGGGTTTGATCGCTGGTATTATTGCCGCCGCAAGTGGCCGCGGCAAAAAGCCGGAAAAGGGCAAGCTGGAGATTCTGCGCCTCAATGAATTTGTCGACGAAATGCACGGCGCCGTACAAGAAGCTGTGCTGGATAAAACAGCGATAAAAGAAGTAAAAAAACAGCGAAAGAAGGCAGAAAAAGACAGCAAGGAAAAAGATAAAGAATCCAGGAAACGGGTTTTTGTGCTCAATTTCAAGGGCGATATTCGCGCTACGGCACTGTCCCACTTGCGGGAAGAAGTCACTGCAATATTAGCTGAAGCGACAAAGCAGGATGAGGTTGTTGTAAAGCTTGAAAGCGGTGGTGGCGCCGTCCACAGTTATGGCCTCGCTGCCAGCCAGCTGGATCGAATTCGTAAAAAGGAAATTCCGTTGACTGCCTGTGTCGACAAAGTTGCCGCCAGCGGCGGCTATATGATGGCCTGTGTTGCCGACAAAATACTGAGCGCTCCTTTTGCCATGATTGGCTCTATCGGCGTTATCGGGCAACTGCCCAATTTTAGTCGTTTGTTGAAAAAGCATGATATCGACTTTGAACAACACACTGCCGGTGAATACAAACGCACCTTGACGATGTTGGGTGAAAATACCGATGCCGACCGCGAAAAATTTCGGGAAGACTTGACCGAAATTCATGATCAGTTCAAGCAGTACGTGTCGGAGCGCCGCCAGAATCTTGATGTAGACAAAATTGCGACAGGCGAAGTCTGGCTGGGTAATCGGGCCAAAGAGTTGGGACTGGTAGACGAAGTTTTGACCAGTGATGAATACCTGGTGGAGCAAATGGAGTCAGCGGATTTATTCGAAGTCAGTTATGTCCAGAAAAAAAGTTTGCCCGAAAAACTGGGTATGGCTGCAGATGGCAGTATTGACAGGGTAATTACTCGCTGGATTCAGCGCTTGAATACGGGAAGGTTTTTTTAGTAACGATCTAACCCCGGACAGGTGTAGGGAACGGTCGCGACCGTTCCGTACATCACCGTTCCCTACATCACCGTTCCCTACATAACCGTTCCGTACATCACCCCATTCCGCACATCACCGCTCCTTACATCAGTCTCTTCTCAGTCGATCATTGACAGCAATGGGGTTGGGAAAGCCAAAAACAACAATGTAGCTGGAAATCAGAAACGTCAGAATGGCCGTTGCCTGAATCGCATGCGAGGCTTCGGTGCTGATCAGTGATCCACTAAATGCAACATAGGCAATTAACAGCGAAAATTCGCTGATCTGACCCAAACGAAAACCGATGTCCCACGCCAGCGGTTTTTTTTCACTTTGGCGCTTGAGTAAAAAGCGAAACGTAACCGGCTTGAGGATCAACATAACGGCTGCCAGCACCAGCGCAACGCCAAAAATTTCCGGTAGCAGCCCCAAGTTAAATCCGGCTCCCAGCGCGACAAAGAACAGGATCAGAAAAAAATCTCGCAACGGCTTCAGGCTGAGCGCAATGTATTGTGAAATTGGACTGGTTGCGATGGTTATACCCGCCAGAAAAGCGCCAATTTCGCGGGACAAACCCACCGTCTCGGAAAGCTCGGCCATGCCCAGGCACCATCCGATGGCCAGCAGGAAAACGTATTCACTCACTCGGTCAAACCTGGCAAACAGCTTTAACAAACCGTAACGCACTACAGCAACTGCCAATCCGGTCAACAGCGGAAGGGCCAGCAGTGTCTTGCCAATTTGCATTAAATCGATTTGACCGGCGTCACCACTCAACAGCACCAGCAAGACAAAGATCGCAAGAAAGTCCTGCATCAACAAGAGACCTACCATCATCTCGCCCATATGGCGGTGATGCAGAATGGTTACCGGCAGCAGTTTGATCCCGATAATGGTGCTGGAAAACATCATCGCCAGGCCGATAACCAGGTTTTCCATTGGGGTAAAACCGAATAAATACCCAATTCCGTAGCCCGTGAGTGCAAATAAAGCTGAACTGATCACGGTAATATGTGTAACTTTGCGAAACACCTTGAGCAGGGATTGCGGCTGCATATCCAGGCCCAGCAAAAACAGCAGGAAAATAATGCCGATATGTGAAATATCGGTTAGTACTTTTATATCGGTAAGCCAACCCATGCCATAAGGCCCTATCAGAGCGCCCAGGGCAATATATACCACCAGCAGAGGTTGCCTGCCGTACAGAGCCAGGGAGGCAATCACTGCGGCTCCAGTAAAGATCAGAAAAAATGATTGAAAGACAGATTCCACCACAATGTTGAGTCCCTGTACTTTTTCACTGCTATCCCCTTCGCTACTATCTCCTGTTCAGGCGTTTCGATCAAGCATCAGGTTCCTGTTGAGCACCTTGCCTTGGATCTGGGATCTTATGCTAGAATGGCGGCCCGATAATGTACTGACTTTATGGCTCAGGAGAAAGAGATGGCTGAATCACGTAATGATAGCAACAACGACAGCAAGGTAGATGCCTGGGCAGCGGTGGCGTTGCTTGCAATGGCGGTTTCTGCGGCCATTTACTGGCTCAGTACTCTGTAAAAGGCTTGGACGACAACGACAATAGAAGAGGGCGTTCCACCACTTTGGCAACATGGATAGCCCTCGTGTTTGCACTCCAGCGGTTCCATTCTGGCACTATCATTGAGCTGACTTCAGCACCACTTGCACAATGGTGATAATGGTCGCGACAAACAACACACCGAAAATAACGCCGGCAATAACATATGTTTTGACATTGCCGTGCTTGAAATCCCGCTCCCGGTTTTTGTCACTCTGAACACCAATCGCAGCAGCGAAAACACTGCTGATTATCTGGCGCAAGGTTGGTTTTGATTTATTTTCCTGACTCATAATCGTCGGCCCTCAATTTCCCGGATCGTAATCAAGCACGGGGGTCAGCCAGCGCTCCAGCTCCGTCACCGTTACGCCTTTGCGTTCTGCAAGGCTCTGTACCTGATCTTTCTGAATTTTGCCGGTATTAAAATAACATGACTCGGGATGCGAAAAGTACCATCCACTCACTGCCGCAGCAGGCCACATCGCAAAACTGGAGGTCAGTGAAACACCGCAGTTCTGTTCGGCATCAAGCAACTTGAACAGCACAGCCTTTTCGGTGTGGTCCGGGCAAGCAGGGTAGCCCGGAGCGGGGCGAATACCGGTGTATTGCTCCCGGATCATTTCTTCGTTGCTCAGTTTCTCATTCGGCGCATAAGCCCAAAACTCGGTTCGTATGCGCCGATGCATGTGTTCGGCAAAGGCTTCCGCCAAGCGATCGGCGAGGGCCTTTACCATAATCGCGTTGTAATCATCGCCGCGAGACTCATACTCTGCCGCCAGTTCATCAGCACCAATTCCGCTCGTTACAACAAAGCCTCCGATATAATCAGCACAGCCACTGTCTGCCGGCGCAATATAATCCGCCAGGCTCAAATGCGGTTGTGTATTACCGGGCTTCGAGGTTTGACGGCGAATGTGATGCAGCCGCGCCAACTCGTTCTTGCGTTGTTCATCACTGTAAACAGCAATATCATCATTACCGACCCGATTGGCTGGCCACAAGCCAATGACACCCCGTGCACGCAATAACTTGTTGGCGATTATGTCGTCAAGCATGGCCCGGGCATCGTTGTACAGACTGGTGGCCGCTTCGCCCACAACCTTGTCCTGCAAAATGGCCGGATACTTGCCCACCAGATCCCAGGAAATAAAAAAAGGTGTCCAGTCGATCGTTTCTACCAGATCCGCAAGGGGGTAATCGTCAAACACTTTGATGCCGGTAAACGCAGGCGCTGGCGGCGTGTAATTGTTCCAGTCGCATTTAAAGCCGGTGTTAACGGCCTCGTTGTAGGGCAGGGTAGTACCCCGGGGTTTGCGGTTGGCGGTACGAATGCGCACCTGCTCGTACTCAGCCTGTAACGCGTTGTAGAATGGCTCGCGATGCTCCTCACTCATCAGCTTCGAAGCCACACCCACGGCGCGCGACGCATCGGGAACGTAAACCGTCTGGTTGAGGTTAAATTTGGGGTCGATCTTGACCGCAGTATGCGCTTTGGATGTCGTGGCACCACCGATCAACAGAGGCAGGTCCATACCACGGCGTTCCATTTCGCTGGCGACATGCACCATTTCGTCCAGTGATGGTGTGATCAGCCCCGACAGGCCAATTATGTCTGCGTTTTCCTGTAGTGCCGTATCCAGTATTTTTTCGCAGGGCACCATGACCCCAAGGTCCACCACCTCAAAGTTATTGCATTGCAGTACAACGCCGACAATGTTTTTGCCAATATCGTGAACATCGCCTTTTACTGTCGCCATTACTATCTTGCCGTTTGGCCTGGCGGCTTCATCTTTTTCTGCCTCAATAAATGGCTGCAAGTACGCCACTGACTGCTTCATTACACGCGCGGATTTGACCACTTGTGGCAAGAACATCTTGCCGGCACCGAACAGATCGCCCACGACATTCATACCGTCCATCAATGGTCCTTCAATCACATGCAAAGGGCGTTCTGCCGCTTGCCTGGCTTCCTCGGTATCTTCCACAATATACGTGTTGATACCTTTTACCAGGGCATGTTCAAGTCTTTTACCGACGGGCAGGGAGCGCCATTCGTTGTCGTCCTGCTTCTCTTTTGCCGGACCTCCCTTGTATTGGTCGGCGATGGCCAGCAAGTTGTCAGTTCCATCAGGCGTCCGGTTGAGAACAACGTCTTCTACCTTTTCTTTGAGGTCGGTGGGCAAATCGTCGAATACCGCCAACTGGCCGGCGTTGACAATACCCATATTCATGCCAGCCTGAATAGCGTGATACAAAAATACCGAGTGAATAGCCTCTCGCACCGGGTTGTTGCCACGAAATGAAAACGACACATTGGAAACGCCACCAGACACCATGGCGCCTGGCAGATTTTGTCTGATCCAGCGCGTTGCCTCGATAAAGTCGACGGCGTAGTTGTTGTGTTCTGCAATACCCGTGGCAACGGCAAAAATATTCGGATCAAAAATGATGTCGTTGGGATTAAAACCAACACCCTCAACCAGCAAGGCGTAGCTGCGCGAACAGATATCAATACGACGTTGCAGGGTATCGGCCTGGCCGTCGGTATCAAAGGCCATTACTACAACAGCAGCGCCATAGCGTTTGCACAATCGGGCTTTTTCCAGGAAGTCCTCTTCGCCTTCCTTGAGACTGATTGAGTTGACTACCGGTTTGCCCTGGATACATTTGAGCCCGGCTTCAATCACTTCCCATTTGGAGGAATCCACCATAACTGGAATACGGCATATATCGGGCTCCGACGCGACCAGATTGAGGAAGGTCACAATGGCCTCTACCGCATCGAGCATGCCTTCATCCATATTGACATCGATAATCTGAGCGCCGTCTTCTACCTGCTGGCGCGCGACGTCAAGGGCAGTGTCGTAGTCGCCATCCAGAACGAGACGTTTAAAGCGAGCGGAGCCGGTCACATTGCAGCGTTCGCCCACATTCACAAACAGGGAGTCGCGATTGATATTAAATGGCTCCAGCCCTGCCAGGCGGCAGGCGGGTTCGAGCGCGGGGACAACGCGTGGTACGCAACTGGAGACCTTTTCTGCAATAGCGCGAATGTGCTCCGGCGTTGTGCCGCAGCAACCGCCGACAATATTGAGCAGGCCATTTTGTGCGAACTCACCGACAATTTCCGCCATTTCGCTGTCGGTCTGATCGTACTCACCAAATTCATTTGGCAGGCCCGCGTTGGGATGGGCGCTGACCAGAGTGTCGGCAACTCTGGATAGTTCCTCAACATAGGGCCGCAGTTCCTCTGCACCAAGGGCGCAATTCAGTCCAATCGAAAAGGGTTTCGCATGCGCCAGTGAATTCCAGAATGCTTCTGTGGTTTGCCCGGACAAAGTGCGACCGCTGGCGTCTGTAATGGTGCCGGAAATCATGATGGGCAGTTCAGTTCCGGACCTTTCAAAGGCTTCGTGTACGGCAAACACGGCTGCCTTTGCGTTCAGGGTGTCGAATACGGTTTCGATCAGAATAAGGTCCGCACCGCCTTCAATTAGGGCTTCGGTGGCCTCAATATAGTTATTTTTGAGTTCATCAAAGCTGGTATTGCGTGCACCGGGGTCGTTTACATCGGGTGAAATAGATGCCGTTCGGCTGGTTGGTCCCAATACACCGGCCACCCAGCGAGGTTTATCGGGAGTTTTCGTCGTCCATGCATCTGCGGCCTCACGAGCCAGCCTTGCTGCTTCCCGGTTGAGTTCGGGCACCAGTTTCTCCATGCCGTAATCGGCTTGGGAAACCCGGGTTGAGTTGAATGTATTAGTTTCAATGATGTCTGATCCCGCTTCGAGATAGGCTGCATGAATATCAGCAATCATCTCGGGCCGGGTCAGCGTTAGCAGATCGTTGTTGCCGGCCAGATCCTGCCCCCAACTGGCAAAACGCTCGCCACGATAGTCGGCCTCGCCAGGTTTGTGGCGTTGAATCATGGTGCCCATGGCGCCATCGAGAATCAGGATACGCTGGCTTGCCAGGCGGTGGAGGGCTTCGATGCGTGCGTTGCGGTCTGTAAGCGATGTATTCAATGAATGTTCCAGTTGCTGACCTTGTGACAAAGCGGTGCATTGTAGCAAAAACGCGGGTTGGCACGTATCTGACAAAGCGAATAAGGGTATGGCCGCCAGATATATATCTGACAACCCTGGTGTAGGGGAGTGTTATACCTGTGCGTTATCTCCTATACATAGCAGTAGTAATCCGTCTACGGCGTGCTGATGGCAGAGAAAAACAGTAATGTGGTTGACCTGCATGGCCAACCCAGTGAAACCAGAGAACAGGCGCTGGAGCGCTTGTTCAAGAGGCATCGTGGCGCCTTGCGTGGTTTTTTGAGTGTCCGTCTGGGAGTGCGGGAAGAACTGGACGACGTGGTCCAGGATGTCTATGCCCGGTTGGCGCGCATGGAGGACCTGCTGAAAAAGTTGCCGCCGGATAATCAAAGTGCACGTTCCTTTATTTTTGCCGTGGCCAATCGACTCGTGCTGGATATCGAACGACGTAAAAGCGTGCGGCAAAAATACTACTCCGAACAAATCATCGAGGCGAGAGAAAGGGAACCGGACGGAGATCTGTCTCCCGAGGTGATTGTTCTGGCCCGGGAAGATCTGGTACTGGTCAGGCAGGCGATTTCCAGCCTTAAACCGGGTTGGCGCAGAGCTTTTATTCTCAACCGCTTCGGGGGCAAGAGCTATCCAGAGATAGCGGCGGAAATGGATATTTCGCTAAAAACGGTCGAGAAATACATCAGCAAGGCGCTGTTGCAGATACGCAGTGCCATTGAAGAAGCCAAGGGGGCAGGGCGATGATTGGCAGAACATACGAGGGTCGGGCTGTTGCCGATGCGGTGCATCTGTATTCACCGAGTCTGACCCCGGCTGAAAGAAAGGCAATGCAGCATCGTCGCAATGAGTCGCGGGATTACGACCAGAGTTTTGTGATGGCGCATCAGTTGCTGGCGGCGTTGGATGAGTGGGCCGATGAATTGGCGGCGGATGAGTTTATTCAGTCGGAAATCGGAAGTCGGAAGTCGGAAGCGAAAAGCAAATTTACAACTACTCTGGGTCGTTGGGCGATTGCGGCATGTGTTTTGGTGGCCATTGTGGCGGGGTTGCAATGGTCCGGGGAAAATAGCATGCCGCAAAACGATATTTTGCGATATGTGACCCGCATCGGCGAACAAAAAACAATCGAATTATCCGATGGCAGCGTCATTACATTGAACACCGCGTCCCAGGTTCTGGTAGATATGACCGACAACATGCGCCGGGTGGTGATGGACCGAGGTGAAGCCTGGTTCAATGTTGCAAGGGATCCATTGCGTCCCTTTACTGTTGAACTGGAAGGCCGCTCTATCAGTGTTTTGGGCACGGAATTTTCAGTTCGCCGCTCAGCGGAAGGCTTTTCTCTGGCTCTGTTGGATGGCGTTGTCGCCATTCACCGCCAGGGCCAGGAACCTGAGGTGGACGCACCGTATTTAAAAACGGAAGAGGGGACAACACTTGAGATTGACGCTAGCGTCCAACGGAGGATCAGCGCCGGAACGGTGGTATTTTTCGATGCCCTCAAGCAACAGTTCAGTGCAATCCTCGACCCTCAAATTCAACAGCGGCAGTCCTGGCGCAAGGGGTTGCTGAGTTTTAGAGGGGAACCATTGGTCAGGGTTGTGGAGGAATTGAATCGCTATTCGGCAAAACCGATTCAACTCGAGGGAAGCGGGCTAGAGGGACTTAAAGTTTTTGCCACGTTCAAGATTGGGCAAATGGCCCTGGTCATGCAAGGCCTGGAAAACTCCGTGCCTGTCAAAGTGGTGCCATATGTGGATCGAATCGTGATTGTAAAGCGTGATTGAAACCTGTTGCTATTGAGGAATTCATGGCGAAGCAATCAAGTACATGCACTGTATCACGGACTTTATGGGTGTTCTTCCGACCTCAGACTTCCGACTCTTTTTTATTACCGACCCTTTTTTATTACAAAATAATGACTAGTGTAGGGGGTTTGTGGGCAGGGGCGTTCTCCCTACAGACGGTCAACCAAACCACTCAAAGAGGTGAGAATTAAATGAAAAGTTCGCACACGTTTTTACAACGCAATCGACTGGCCTGGGCTGTTGCTTCCGCTTTGTTGGCTGGAGCATCGGGAACCTTGTTTGCCGACACTGGCAGATTAAAAGTCGATATTAATTCACAGGGGGCTGGCCAGGCGCTTGTCACGCTCGGGGAACGGGCCGGTGTGCAGATCACCGTGCCGCAGGAATTTGCCAATAAAATCACCTTGAATGCCGTTAGGGGTGAATACACGCTTGCCGAGGCGTTGGATCAGATGCTTTATGGTACCGGGTTGGCATATACCTTTGTTTCTGATGAGTCGGTGGTGATTCAGAAAGCAAATATAGCAGAGCAGGAGTCTCGTTCCATGCCTGCGGGTCGAGACCAGATTATTGAAGAAGTTACGGTTACCGCAACAAAGCGGGAAACCAGATTGCAGGACACCGCCATGTCCATATCCGCCCTGGGCGGCGACCTGATCGACAAGCGCGGCATTACGCAATTCAAAGATTACCTCAGCACCCTGCCCGGTGTGACCATGCAGGATCGCGGTGCTATAGGGAACTCCATCGTTATACGGGGTATCGCTGTTCAGCCTCAAACTGAAAAAGAAGCCGTCGGGGTTTATTTTGGTGAAACACCGATTTCCGGCTTGGGAGGTAATTTTGCCTATGCAGGCAGTGTGGATTTTAAAATGGTGGACATCGAGCGGGTGGAGGTTCTGCGAGGACCGCAAGGAACCCTCTTTGGCTCCGGCTCCATGGGCGGCACAGTGCGTATTTTGCCTAAAAAACCTAATCTGGAGCAAATGGAAGGTGAGGTTGCCGCCATGGTTTCCCAAACCGGTGAGTTGGGCGGAACCAATAACTCAGTCCAGGGTGTGTTCAACCTGCCCCTGATAGAAAATACCCTGGCGGTCAGAGGGGTGGCCTATCGCTTCGATACCAGTGGTTATGTGAAAAATATCGCCGGTAGTTACCCTGGTGACGATTTTCTTACTGCCAACACTGTAAACACCCGGGATACCTTTGGTGAAACAGTGACGGCCTGGGGCGGTGTGGCAAAAGACCAGGATGACAGAGGTGCGGAAGAGGTCTCGGGCGTCCGCCTGTCCGCCCTCTGGCAGCCGCTTGAGCCGCTTTCCATCAGTTTGGGTTATGCCCGACAGGAAACCGATATGGAAGGCTGGGGTGATATTGATATTGCCTATGGGCAGTTCGCGCAACTTCGAGCACTGCCAGGTGATTCGGTTAAAGTTGCCCCAACGGTGGGGCATGGTATAGGGCCTGAAGGGCTTCACTCGGAGGTCGATCTCGTTAATCTTACCGTAGATTACGATCTTGATTGGGGCAGCTTCCGCAGTACATCCTCCTGGCTTGATAAGGAATCCTGGGTAAATGAGGATCACTCCAAAAGTCTTCTCGATGTTTTGGGAGTTTATGACGCAACGCTGGTACGAGAGCAGGATTTCTTCACCCAGGAAATTCGTTTTTCTTCCCAGTTTGATGGGCCTGTGCAATTGCTGGCCGGTGTGTACTACGAAGACAGGAAAACCAACAACTACTATACAGAAGGATTTACCGGGGGTGCAGGTCAGGATATAGACGCAATCACATT
>JBNKFQ010000105.1:0-14289 GCA_050289385.1 Porticoccaceae bacterium
GCATGGGATTGACGCATGTTGGCAGGCTTTGGTGGCAACTTTCAGGTACTGAATTGCCTCTTTGTTTTTAGCGTGCGACTACAGACGTGCGACGTGCGACCCAAAGGATTTTATTTATGAAACTGCGTTCAGCTACCACCACAGAAGGTCGTAATATGGCCGGCGCCCGCGCACTCTGGCGTGCAACGGGAATGGGGGACGGCGATTTTGGCAAGCCTATTATTGCGATATGCAACTCCTTTACCCAATTTGTGCCCGGCCACGTACACCTGAAAAATCTCGGGGACATGGTTGCGGAGCAGATCAATGCAGCCGGTGGCGTTGCCAAAGAATTCAACACTATTGCGGTGGATGACGGCATTGCCATGGGACATGGCGGCATGCTCTACAGTTTGCCCTCCCGGGACCTCATCGCCGATTCAGTGGAGTATATGGTTAACGCCCATTGTGCTGATGCCATGGTTTGTATCTCCAATTGCGACAAAATCACTCCAGGCATGTTGATGGTCGCCATGCGCCTGAACATTCCGGTCGTTTTTGTCTCTGGTGGGCCAATGGAAGCAGGTAAAACGCGATTGTCGCCAGCAAAAATCGACCTTGTGGATGCCATGGTGAGCGCAGTGCGAGACGATGTCAGCGACGCCGACAGCCAGGAAATAGAGCGCAGTGCCTGCCCAACCTGCGGCTCCTGTTCCGGCATGTTTACCGCCAACTCCATGAACTGCCTGACCGAGGCGCTGGGGCTTTCGCAGCCGGGTAATGGCAGTATGCTTGCGACCCACGCTGACCGGGCCGAACTGTTCCGTGGCGCGGGGCGTCGTATCGTTGAGCTGTGCGAGCGTTACTACCGCAACGATGACGACAGCGTACTGCCACGCAATATTGCCACCAAAACCGCTTTTCAAAATGCCATGGCGCTGGATATTGCCATGGGCGGCTCTTCCAACACGGTATTGCACTTGTTGGCGGCGGCCCAGGAAGCCGGGGTGGATTTCACGATGGCTGATATTGACAGACTGTCGCGTCAGGTTCCGCATCTCAGCAAAGTGTCACCCGCAACACCCCGGTACCATATGGAAGATGTGCATCGTGCCGGGGGAATTATGGCTCTGATGGGCGAACTGGACCGCGCTGGCCTGATCGATACCAGGGTTGGCCACATCAGTGGCACTTCACTGGGTGATGTAATTGCGCGCTGGGATGTTATGAACAATCCATCCGCAGAAGTGCAAGACTTTTTCCGGGCGGGGCCCGCCGGTATTCGTACCACCGAGGCGTTCAGCCAGGACTGCCGGTTTGACACCCTGGATACAGACCGCCAAAACGGTTGTATTCGCGATAAAGAGCATGCGTACAGTCAGGATGGAGGTCTCGCTGTGTTGTTTGGCAACCTCGCCCCCGATGGCTGTATTGTAAAAACTGCCGGTGTGGACGAAAGTAACTTGACCTTCACCGGTGTTGCCCGAATCTTTGAAAGTCAGGACGATGCCGTCGAAGCGATTCTGGCTGACAAAATCAAGGCAGGCGATGTAGTGATCATACGCTATGAAGGCCCCAAAGGTGGTCCGGGAATGCAAGAGATGCTGTATCCGACCAGCTATCTGAAATCCAAAGGGCTGGGTACCAAATGTGCGCTGGTTACTGATGGGCGTTTTTCTGGCGGTACATCCGGTTTGTCGATTGGACATGTATCGCCAGAAGCTGCCAGTGGTGGCGCTATCGGTCTGGTAGAAGAGGGCGATTCGATCAATATAGACATTCCCAACCGTCGCATTGATCTGGTTGTCAGTGATGAGCAACTGGCAGCTCGGCGCACAGAGATGGACGCCCGTGGTGATAAAGCCTGGCGTCCCGTTAACAGGCAGCGTGAGGTATCTGTTGCCCTGCGCGCTTATGCCTTGCATGCCACCAGCGCGGACCGCGGTGCGGTGAGAAAGCTTGATGACCAGAACAGGGAATAGGGAATTAAAAGCCGGATGTGCAATTTTGGCACTTCAATTCCCTATTCTGCTATATATGGGCAATATATTTGAGGAAAAATGTATTTTTGGCAAAAAATGTCATTTACTTTGGGTATTAATGTCAATTAAAGTGTGCGTCAACGCTGGCGGACTTTTTTGGTACACAGCAACTGTATAGATAAAACTACTGCACTATGAACCTGTTCGTACAGAACATCATTATTAACATTATTGCTGCAATCATTATTGGATTGCGGCGGGGTGGATTACGGTTCGGATAAAGCAGCATTGACCAGAGAACCTTGAAAACCCCCGCCTTCAAACAGCGGGGGTTTTCTTTTGTCCAGCGATCGAGACCCTGGCAGCAAGGTAGCGGCAGAAAAACGCAGGCAGAAAGGTCCGGGCAGAAAGGTCCAGGCAAAAAGCTTCGGGCAAAAAGAATGTAAACGCAAAAACGAGACTGGTAACAACACAAACGAAACGAGAGCAATTGCATGACGGGCGCGGAATTAATATTGGAAGTACTGGGGCAACACAAGGTTGATCGGGTATTTGGATACCCGGGTGGCGCCATTATGCCACTGTACGACGCACTTTATGACAGTCCGGTACAGCACCATCTGTTCCGTCACGAACAAGGTGCGGGTTTTGCCGCTATTGGTTATGCCCGTGCTACCGGCAAGGTTGGTGTCTGCTTTGCCACGTCCGGGCCGGGCGCGACCAATCTGATCACCAGTCTGGCCGATGCCATGATGGACTCGGTACCCGTTGTTGCCATCACCGGTCAGGTGGCAACCAGTGTTCAGGGGACAGACGCATTCCAGGAAGCCGATGTACTGGGCTTATCCCTGGCGGTAACCAAACACGGTTTTCTGGTAACCGATGTGCGGCAACTGGAATCGGTCTTGCACAAGGCGTTCGCAATCGCCGCCGATGGAAGGCCGGGTCCGGTTGTGGTGGATGTTTCCAAAGATGTGCAGCTGGCCCAGGTGGATCCTGAAACCCATCTCGAGCTTGCCACCAGAGACTCCGGGCTGGCTCTCGACGAGTTGGCCATTAGCGACGCTTGCCAATTGTTGGCACAGGCCGAAAAACCAATGCTGTATGTTGGTGGTGGTGTTGGTATGGCGGGTGCCGTAACAGAATTGCGTGAATTTCAGGCACGGACCCGTATGCCGTCCGTAACCACTTTAAAAGGCATTGGCACCCTTCAACCCGACGATGAGTATTTTCTGGGCATGTTGGGTATGCATGGCAATCAATCGGCGAATCTGATGGTACACGATTGCGATTTGCTGGTTGCGGTTGGCGCCCGTTTTGACGACAGGGTAACCGGCAAGCTGGATACTTTCGCGCCCGATGCAAAAATCATTCACCTTGACGTCGACCGCGCCGAAACCAACAAGCTTCGACGTGCCGATGTCTCGTTACTCGACCCTCTCAAACAAGTGTTGCCCCGTCTCGCACAGGCAATGGATGGTGATAGCACCAAAACAGAGGCATGGCTGGAACGTTGCAAAAAACTCAAAGCCACTCACGCCTGGCGTTATGACTTCAGCGCAAACGATGGCATTTATGCGCCAGCATTGCTGAATAAACTCAGCAAAATGCTGCCGCAAAATTCTGTTGTCTGTTGCGATGTTGGCCAGCATCAGATGTGGGTGGCGCAACACATGCGATTTGACAGTCCGCACGACCACCTCAGCAGTGGTGGTCTGGGGACGATGGGATTTGGTTTGCCCAGTGGTATTGGCGCCAGTTTTTCCCGTCCTGACGATACGGTTGTGGTGGTGTCTGGCGACGGCTCATTCATGATGAACGTGCAAGAACTGCAAACGATCAAACGTTACCAGGTGCCGGTAAAAATACTGTTAATCGACAATCAGCGTCTGGGCATGGTGCGGCAATGGCAACAACTGTTTTTTGAAAAGCGCTACAGCGAAACCAATTTGTCAGACAACCCCGACTTTGTACAACTCGCCGCGGTATTTGGTATTCCGGGGCGCGCCATTACGCAGGCGTCGCAAGTGGATGATGCCTTGCAAGAATTTGTTCAGTCGCCGGGTTCATACCTGCTGCATGTATGTATCAATGCAGACGACAACGTATGGCCACTGGTGCCACCGGGAAAATCCAATCAGGAAATGCTGGAGGAAATGTGATGAGTGACGTTATGGAAAACTGTTTACATGTGCAATGTTACAACGAGCCTGCAGCACTGGAACGCTTGCTGAGAGTCGTGAGGTTTCGCGGGTTTTCCGTGGTGAATTTTAGCGCCCGTCTGGACGCAGCCGGTGAACGCCTGAAGGTTGTTCTGGCGGTGGTGGGGGAGCGTCCCTTGCACCTGCTGGAAAATCAACTGCGTAAAAACCACGATATTTGCGATGTGCAAGTGACAGAAAATGTAAAACAACTGGCGGGAGAAGGCGCGTGACTACAGTAGCAACGACGTCAGCGTCGACAAACACCAAAATGGAAAAAATGACCGACGGACAACATGGTGACAAATCTTCGGGCAATGAAATGTCCGCCAGTGATTATGTGCGGCAGATTGTGCTTGCTCCGGTAAGTGATGTTGCTCGAGTAACACCACTGGATTCCATGGCGCGTTTGTCCGCGCGCATCGGCTGTCAGGTGCAAATAAAACGTGAAGATTTGCAGCCCGTGCACTCCTATAAATTGCGTGGCGCGTTTAACAAGCTGGTAAACCTGACCGAAGCGCAAAAAGCCGCCGGTGTGATCGCGGCGTCTGCTGGCAACCATGCCCAGGGCGTGGCTTACTCGGCAAGGCGGTTGGGTATGGAAGCGACTATCGTAATGCCAGCGACAACGCCCGAAATTAAAATAGATGCGGTACGCGCGCTGGGAGGCAATGTCATTTTGCATGGTGCAGCTTTTGATGATGCCGGTGCCGAAGCCAAACGCTTATCGCAGGAAAAAGGTTATACCCTGATCCCGCCGTTTGACGACCCCCAGGTGATTGCTGGTCAGGGTACCCTGGCGAAGGAATTACTTCAGCAGAATCCGGAGCTGGACACAGTTTTTGTCCCGGTAGGTGGGGGTGGATTATTGGCCGGTGTCGCCGTGTATCTAAAACATATGCGTCCGGATATTCGTATTGTCGGAGTCGAAGCCGAAGGTTCTGCCTGTTTTCAGGCTGCGTTAAAAGCAGGTGAACTGGTCGACCTTGAACATGTTGGTGTCTTTGCCGATGGCGTGGCAGTAAAACGCATGGGCACCGAAACGTTTCGCCTGGCGCGGCAATATACCGATGAGGTTATTACCGTCGATATCGATCAGATATGTGCGGCGATCAAGGATATATTTGAAGACACGCGCGCCGTAGCAGAACCGGCTGGCGCAGTGGCACTGGCGGGCTTGAAAAAGCATCAGCAATTACAGGGTTATCACGATCGAAAACTGGCGGCCGTGTTGAGTGGTTCCAATCTCAATTTTCATACACTTCGTTATATTTCCGAACGCTGTGAATTGGGTGAGCGTCGCGAGGCCTTACTGGCGGTAACGATACCCGAATGTCGCGGCAGCTTTCGCCGTTTTTGCATGGGAATGGATGGAAGGCCTGTCACGGAATTTAACTACCGTTATTGTCCCAATGGGCAGGCACATGTTTTTGTCGGCGTGCAATTGCACAACGTCGACGGTGAACTGGAAAAAATCAAGGCAGACCTGGTTGGCAAGGATTACAGCGTCGACGACTATTCAAATAACGAGTTGGCCAAGTTGCACGTGCGCTACATGATGGGTGGATCACCACCAGGGCTGGATGACGAAAGGTTGTTTAATTTTGAAGTGCCGGAATATCCTGGCGCCCTGATGCGTTTTCTGGAATTGCTGGGTGAAAAATGGAATATTTCGTTGTTTCACTTTCGTAATCACGGAGCGTCGGTTGGACAGGCATTGGCAGGTTTTCAGGTTCCCGATGACGAAATGCCTGTATTTGTCGAACACTTGGAAAAACTGGGCTATCGCTATAGCGACGAAAGCAATAACCCGGCGTATAAAATGTTTTTGGCAAGTCGCAGCCAGGGTTTGTAAAATTCGGGTATGAGCACTCGAGCCAGGGATGGCATTTTTACAGGGGTGTTCGCAGAACTACAGCAACGGCAGGCGCACGCGAAAACAGGGGCCCGATCCATCGGGTATGTTTTTTGCCGAAATACTGCCGCCATGGTGCTCGGCAATAACGCGGGCAACATACAAGCCCAGGCCGAAATGCCCCGGTGTTTTGTCATGACGTTTTGAATGCATCATCTGGAATAAATGGGGAGTATCGGCCTTGTCCAATAGCGGGCCACGATTTATTACCTGTAATTCACAATAGTTGCCACGCACAAACAGATTAATGATGATCGGCGCATCCGCCTCACTAAAGTCGCGCGCGTTGTCCAGTAATTTGTCCAGCAGTTGTTCAATGTGAATATCCGACCCGTAAATAAAGAGTGGCTCGTCGGTAATGGTTAGCACGATTTTATGTTTCGGATCGAGTTTTTGCTGGTTTTGCACGTAAGCCTTGAGCATGGCTGAAAGATCAAATTCAGACATTTCTTCGGTATTTAAAGCTTCTTCCAGACTGGCGGCATCGGCGAGCTTGCCAACAATTGCACTGATTCGCGTCAAGCCGCGTCGCGCGCTGTCCAGATAAAGTTTGCCATCATTCCTGTTTTTGGAATTAGGGTTTTGAGAACTCGGGATTTGAGAATTAGGATTTTGAGAATTCGGGTTTTCAAGCTTCGAGTTGTCTTGCTGGCCGACCTGCTCCAGATTATCCAGAGAGGTGCTGATGGTGTTGAGCGGGTTATTGATTTCGTGGCGCAAGGTACGCGGAATATTAGCCAAAAACTCCTGGTGCTGGTTAAGTCGTTCCAGTGCCAGATTAATATTGCGAGCCAGGTCGCCGATTTCATCGCCGGCTTTCAAATCACGGGAAATTCGCAGCCCTTGCAAGCGTCCGTAGGCGTCAATGGACTGGCTGGTCTCACGACCGAGTTGACGAATGCGCCACGCCAGCCTGGCCGAAAACAACAACATAGCCAGAATAACAGCCACCAGGCTAAGCAAGGTCTGACTCGCCACTCGCTCCAGTGAATTGCTCTGCAGGCGCAGAATATGTTGGGTGCTTTGTTCCAGCATAACCGCGCCAATTACAAAATCGTCACTGTAAATCGGGTAGGCAGCGGTAATAATCAGGGTTTTATCGTCCAGAGACTGGCGCCTCCGTTCAGACGGGATGCCCGCCAGAGCTTCTTTCAATACAGCGTCGTCACGGGTGTAGGTCAGCGCCGGGTCAAAGTCGACGACTTCACCCTCCGGCATACCGATAAAACGATCCATAACCCAGCTAACCAGCGTTTGCCATATATCTGTAATGCCGGCGTTTTCCGGTTTTTCCGGATAATCCGGCATGCTTGTCTGCTCCAGATTGCCGCTGATAGCACGTACCCGGCGATCGCCGTCCAGAATCCATACCCGGGAATTGGATGTGGCGATACTGTTGAGAATATCTTCCAGCTGCGGTGAACGCAGCACCATCAAATTGTAGGGATTGTCGCCGAGCGTAGGGAAGGTGCCAGTCAGTGCGTCGATACTGCGTTCTGCTTCTGAATAGGCGTCTGCTACCGCAATACCGATCTGACGACCATCAAGCAAGCTGAGCGGGATTTTGAACTCCAGGGTGTAGCTGTCGCTGCGTCGTTGTACGTAGCCTTGTATCCGGTATTCGGGTTGGCCATTGTTTATCGCGTAGTTCCAGCTTTCATCAACATAATAGGCCGTGGTGCGTCCGCTGCCTTCAAACAGTAGTTCTATGCGCTTTTCCTCACCGTTGGTGTCCTTGCAATAGAAACGCACATGGTCGGAATGGTTGAGACGCAGCAGGCCCGGGTTACGATTGACGGGCGTACTGTCGTTCACCTCCAGCATGCCGTACAGGTCGCCCTCGCGTTCCCCCAGTACAAGTTGAAAATAGATGCCATTGCCGCTGAAGGATTGTGACTTGCGCATGATGGCTTCGCCCCATTCTTCATTAAACGCATCCAGTTGAATATTGTTTTCCAGCGGGTAGAGGGGCAGTTCGGCATAACCTTCCAGTGACGGAGGCAAGTCATTAAACAGCTCGGGTCGATTGCGCAGCAAGGTGGCAATGCCCTGTGCTGTCAGCAATTGCGCCTGGGCCTGGCCATCAAACAAAAAGCTCTTCATGGCGCGCAAAGACTGGGTACCCAGATAGGGGATAACCAGCAGGATCAAGCCCGACAATACGAGTTTGGTACCTAGACGCGGGCCTTTGAACGGTTTTGGCAAGGTGATGGAGTCGCTAAAGTTTCGAAGTGCACAGTTTACAGCAAACAGAGGCCAGTCAATAAGGGCCCGGTTTTTTGTAAGCTGTCAATTGTATACTGTTAAGAATGGCGCTTAGTTAAGGGCGGTCGCACGTCGCACGCTTTTAAGGCCCGGTCCAACGCTTCGCTTCTTCGTACAAGCCAACTGCCCCGACGGAGGGCTACAGAGGCATGTTGTTTTTAGCGTGCGACGTACGACTACCGACGTGCGACCATTTAACGTCATATTCAAGCTTAAGTCAGAGCGATTCTACACTGTTAACTATCTTTTACCCACCGATAGCCAAAACCGTACTCGTTTTTAATGCAGTCGAACTCCCGGTCGAGCAAGCGAAATTTTTTGCGAATATTGCGCATGTGGGTGTTGATGGTGTTACTGGTAACGTAACTTTGGATGGTGGACTGCATCAGACTGTCGTAAGTAACCGCTTCGCCGGGCGCACGCAGCAAATGGACCAGCAAACGGAATTCAGTCAGGGTTAAATCTATTCTCTCTCCCTTCCAGGTGGCCTGCATGGAATTTTCATTGAGGTGCAACTCGCCAATCCGTTTGGTGGTACGGTTGCTCTCGGGGGCAGAGCGAATCTCTTTTAACCGCAACAGCGACGCCACCCGTTCAGCGAGGAATGTGGCGCTGATGGGTTTGGGTTGGTAATCCCAGGCGCCCAGACGCAAACCCGAAATCTTGTCGATTTCGTCCATGCGCTCCGTCAAAAAAATAACCGGCAGCTCGGGGTTAAGCGCCAACAGATCACGACACAGTGCAAAACCACCATCAACTTCGTTTTCCAGAATAATATCCAGTACGGCCAGGTCCGGTTGGCGTTCTTGAATACCATGCAGTGCGGTTTCCCGATTTGGGTATGCTGCGGTTTCGAAGCCCTTGTTTTCAATCGCCGCACAGTAATTGCGGCGCTGATCAGCGTCATCCTCTACGATAGCAATCAGGTAGCTCATAATATTCCTTTGTTTGTGTTGGACGTTCGATGCTGGATGTTCGATGTTCGACGAACAGGCCTTCGATCGCCGGGATTATGCCCACGGTTTTCGGCACTTAAAGGCCGAGCTCAGCGATGGCCCGAGGCTTTTTCATCGAACATCGAACATCCAACGTCGAACCAAGTTTATAGCGCGACAATACAGACCGCACAAACAATTGCCAACTTCCACTTTTTCTCCACTATAGATACCACGCCACTCCATTTTATTTGGTTTAAATACCCTGCAAGTCCAGTGTCTCAAACGGGTAATCCAGTATGAAAGAATTTGTCGCCATTACCGATGAACTGTTTTACAGCCACCCTGAACTGTATGAGCGTCTGGTGCCTTTTACACATGACATTGCCTGTCGTCATCTGCTGCAGCGGCCCATCGATATTGAAGGATACGCCGACATTATCGAGTACAGCATAGTCGATCCGGCAGAGATCGCTGCAAACGATTCCACAGCGACAGACTTTGGTACGGAAAGGGAGGTTCAGGTATGCAACGCGCGTTGAAAAATGACAGGCTGGTGTTAACCCTCGTGCTGGCAGCAACACTGTTGGGCAGTGGTTGCCAAAACCGGGTAGCACAAACCGAAGCAGACGCCACCAGTGCCGAACGCATTGCCCGGCGCAGTCAGGCCGGTGACGACGACGTGTTACGGCCAGTACGCTTTAGCACAAAGATCCACAGCGGCAGCAGTGGTGCGCTGCTGCCCACCAATATTGACACGCAACTGGCGCCCCTGATGTCCAGATTTGATGAGTGGGATCAAATTTCCCGAGTGGTTATCGTTGGCCACACCGACGCCGAAGGTTCTGAGAAAAGCAACCTTTTGCTCAGCCTTCGGCGTGCCAACGCGGTTGCCGAAAAGCTCGTTGATTACGGTCTGCCAGAAGCACTAATCGAAGTCGACGGGCGTGGGGAAACTGCGCCAATTGCCAGCAACACCAGTATCAGTGGCAAGCAGCTCAATCGGCGGGTCGAAATACTTATGGAAGGGTTGCAGGCGCTCGCTGAGTCGCCCCGGGCAGATAATCAGGAATAGCGTAATCGGACCCAGGTGCGAGAACTGAATAACGTTAAAGGGAGGGCAGCATGAACGGACGCGGTTTTTTCAGCCTTGCAACAGCGAACAGGGCACTGGGTTTATGGTTGGGGCTGGTGGTGTTCGCATCGCCGGCTTCGGCCACCAAATCGTGGCGGGATGTTGAAGCGGGCACTCTGTTTCTGCGGTTTGCCAGCGGTGAGTATGGATGGGGCAAGACAAAATGGGTAGCCCCGACCCTTGACACGGACGTCGACCTTACCGTGACCGGCCCGATTGTGCGGGCGGTGGTGAAACAGCGCTTTTACAACCCCTCGGATCAGTGGGCCGAAGCGATTTATCTGTTCCCGTTGCCGGCAACGGCCGCCGTCGACCAGATGCGCTTGCGAATCGGGCAACGGATTATCGAAGGCCAGATCAGGGAGCGGGAACAAGCCAAAAAAATCTATCGAGCGGCCAGGCGTGAGGGAAAACGCGCCAGCCTGGTGGAGCAAGAACGGCCCAACCTGTTTACCACCAGTGTCGCCAATATTCCGCCCGGTGAACAAATTGTGGTGGAAATTGAATATCAGCACCGGGTTGAGCGTCAGGGCAACCAATACAGCCTGCGCTATCCGATGACCATCACCCCGCGCTATATCCCGGGGCAAATGTTTACGGAGGTTGGTGACGATGCAAGCGGGCAGCCAATGTCTGAGCCCTCAGGAACTGGCCTGGTTGCCGACACGGCGGTTGTACCCGACGCTTCGCGGATTACACCGCCCTGGGGGATGCAAACGGAAAACCACAACCCCACCAGAATTCGGGTAACTCTGAATCCCGGTTTTGCCATAGGACAGGTGGATTCTCTCTCCCACCGTGTGCGCACGGATGCGCCAACCCCTTCGCAGTACGTTATAAACCTGGATTCCTCTCCAGATACAGGTTCCGATATCGCCAACAGCGATTTTGTACTGCATTGGCGGCCTGAGGACAGTGCTGTCCCTCAGGCCGCTTTTTTTATCGAGCATCTGCCGGGTTCAGCCGACAGTGAAACATACGGTTTGCTGCAAGTTACGCCGCCCACCCTCGTGGCCAGTAAAATGCGATTGCCACGTGACGTGGTATTTGTGATCGACACCTCTGGTTCCATGGGGGGCGAATCCATTCGCCAGGCAAAACAATCCCTGCTGTGGGCGCTTGATCGCCTGCAACCGCAAGACCGCTTTAATATTATCGAATTCAACTCGGTCACCACCCTGTTATTTGACGATGTACAGCTGGCTGTGCCGGGTGTTCTGAGTCGCGCCCGCACGTTTGTCGAGCGATTGCAGGCTCGCGGCGGCACGGAAATGCTGGGTGCAGCACGGGCCGCGCTGTGCAAAACCTGCGACAACGCCGACCGGGTGCGGCAAATTATCTTTATCACCGACGGCGCCATTGGCAACGAAGCGCAGCTTTTTACCAGCATTCGAGACAATATCGGGGTTACCCGCCTGTTTACTGTTGGTATCGGCTCGGCCCCCAACGGTTACTTTATGCGCAGGGCGGCCGAATTCGGGCGAGGCACATTTACCTGGATTGCCAATGCCAGTGATGTGGAGCGCAGCATGGCTGAGTTGTATCAAAAAATCGAAGCTCCGGTACTCACTGATTTGGAGTTAACCCTGCCTTCACAGGGCGCAAATCTGGAAATTTTGCCCAACCCCATACCCGATCTCTACGCCGGCGAGCCACTGGTGGCGGTAATGCGTATCGAGTCGGCATCGGTTCCTTCACATGTCAATGTGCAGGGCAGGGCGGGTCAGGTAATCTGGCAAGAGCGCATCGACTGGAACGGCCAGGCCGATGGCGCAGCACAAACCCAAACCGGTATTCATTTGCTGTGGGCACGTAAAAAAATTGAGCAGCTCACCGACCTGCGCAACCACAGTCGCGTGCAGACTAAACGGGACGACTTGCGGGACCAGGTAGTGCAACTGGCGCTGAGACACCATCTGGTTAGTCCCTTTACCAGTCTGGTGGCGGTAGATGTTACTCCGGTGCGACCAACCAAACACCCGCTGAAGACCCACAATATTCCCAATAACCCCCCCAAAGGTACTCGTTTTGGCCTGCCGCAAACGGCGACGCCAGCGGCGCAGCAAATATTGTCGGGACTGTTGCTGTTAACGTTGGCGGTGTTGATGTTCGCAAGGAGCCGGCCTGTAAGCAAACGGCGCTACCTGGCATGTCTGTCCCATTAACAGACTTTTCGAAAAAGGCGAGTCAGTGGCTTGGCTGGCTTGTTTCCACGGCCAGAAGCCGCAGGGTTTTATCGGCAGTGCTGGTGGCCTGTGGCGGTCTGGCCTTGCTGGGCAACGCTGCCTGCATTCACGCCAAGGCACTGCTGGGCCAGTACCTGATTCGCGACACCTGGGCACAGACCCTCAGCGCCGTGTCTGCCGGCGGCGAAGTACAGGTCAAACCCTGGAGTTGGGCCGACACCTGGCCGGTGGCGCGCCTGCAAATACCACAGCTCGATATCGATCAAATTGTGCTGGCGGGTGACAGCGGCCAGGCACTGGCTTTTGGTCCTGGCCACAGTGCGCACAGTGCACAACCGGGCGAGCCAGGCACCACCATCATCAGTGGCCATCGCGACACACATTTTCAGTTTATGGCCGATTTGGATATTGGCTATCAAATCCGGTTGCAGAATAACAGTGGCCAAAGATTTCACTACCAGGTGACAGATACTCAGGTGGTTGATGTCAGAAAAATGATGTTTTCAAATGCATATAAATCAAATGAACTATTGCTTGTAACCTGCTGGCCCTTAAGTGGTTTTATAGAAAACACACCATACCGATATTTGGTAATTGCGGAGCTGCAGTCACAATGATTGAGTTAAGTATTTGTAGTGACAGTTTCCCGGTAACGCTCGAAGTTGAACAACCCTGTGGGCAGGCAGTGGTGTTGGAGCTCAAGGTGCTGGAACTCAAAACACCTTTTCAGGACGACAATAAACCATTGCACCGGCAAGTGATTCGATCGCGCTTGTCTGAATGGCAGCGGCATTTTCAGGCACTGTTGTTACAGAGCTAAGCCGGTTCCGGGCTTTTTCGAGTGTTCTTCCTTTCCTTCTCGACAGCCTTTTAAGGTGCCATAAAAGATCAAAATGGGTCTTTTATGTTTATTTTACATGTTTTGTAGCCTTAAAAGCATACGTTAAAAATAATTTCAATTCATGAAGAAAATAGTCGATAAATAGTCTATTATTGTCAAAATATTAGTTAAAGAGCCTGAAATAAGCCTGTTATGAACTTTTATTCGATGAGTGACAAAGCGGTTCTGGCCGAGCTTGGCGACCGATTTCGCAGTATGCGGTTGCGCAAAAACCTTACCCAGCAAGAACTGGCAGAACGCACTCTGCTCTCGCTTAATACCATCAAGGCGCTGGAAGCCGGCAAAGCCAAACTCAGCAGTGTGGTGGCGGTGCTGCGCGAACTCAATCAGCTCGATTCCATCGACCAGTTTATCCCCGACCTTGGTATCAGCCCACTGCAACTTGCCAAATTAAAAGGCAAAACACGGCAGCGGGCCACCGGTAAACGCGGCAAGTCTCTGAGCAAGCCCGGCCAGGACGACGATTCCGGAGAGGATTTATGGTAGACCGAGTGGATACCGCCTTCGTCAATCTGTGGGGACATACCGTGGGCGCGGTTTCCTGGCAACAGGAACGAGATATGGCCGTGTTTGAATTCGACCGCGATTTTTTGCAGCTGGGTATTGATCTGTCGCCACTGCACATGCCGTTATACGACGCCCGGCAGGGCGATGGCCTGTACAGTTTCCCCAACCTCAACCGCGATACCTTCCGCGGCTTGCCGGGCCTGCTGGCAGATTCCCTGCCCGACAAATTTGGCAACCGCATTATCGATTCCTGGTTGGCGCGCAATGGTCGCGACGTGACCTC
>JBNKFQ010000106.1:0-14704 GCA_050289385.1 Porticoccaceae bacterium
CATACCAACCACCATATCCAGGCTGCGATCCATATACATCGCTATCGGGGTATTCGGCTGCACCGGCTGCTGATGTTGTTGTTCATATCGCTGTTGAATCACTCGCGCCAACCGGTTGGCTTTTTCGTTCAGTTCTCGATATGTCAGTTCTTCCTGTTCGGACACCAGGGCAATATTTTCCGGCGTCAGTTCCACCTGTTCTTCAAACAACCGATGCAGTGTTACATCTTGAGGATACATCGCGTCGGTTTGATTCCAGTCGTAAAGAATATTTTGTTGTTCTTGTTGAGACAGCAGTGGTAGTTTGTGGAGTTGATCTGTAGAGTTTCCGCCAATCCCTTGCAATAAGTTCTGATAGTGTCGAACAAACCGGGCAATGGTGGTGTGATCAAACAAGTCGGCGTTATACTCCAACCGCCCAACCAGTCCAGCCGATGTTTTCGTCCAATCCATTGTCATATCAAACATGGCTGTGGGCAGCCCACTGTCCAACTGTTCGATGGTTACACCTGACAGGTCCGTAATGCCCAATGCATCCGGCTGCAAAACAAACATCACCTGAAACAACGGCGAATAACTCAAACTGCGTTCCGGCTTCAACGCATCCACTAATCGCTCAAAGGGGACATCCTGGTGCGCGTAGGCGGCCAATGCGGTCGCTTTAGTCTGTTGCAACAATTCGTTAAACGTGGCGTTCTGGTCGACACGACCCCGCATCACCAGGGTATTCACGAAAAACCCAATCAGATTCTCCAATGCGGGCCAGCGCCGATTGGCAATGGGCACCCCCACACACAGATCATCCTGACCGCTGTAGCGCGACAACAAGACATTAAAGCCGGCCAGCAAGGTCATAAACAGCGTCGCCCCCTGTACCCTACCCAACTGCTCCAGTTGGTCCGTCAGTTCCACCGGGAGTGCAAAGTGATAATTGTCACCCGCATAGGTACGCTTCGCCGGCCGCGGGCGATCGGTGGGCAATTCCAACAACGCCGGCGCACCTTGCAGTTGGCTTTGCCAATATTCCACCTGCCGCGACAGAGTCTCGCCCTGTAACCACTGCCGTTGCCAGTGGGCAAAATCGGCGTATTGAATCGGCAACGGCGGCAAGGGACACGACTCCTGGCCGTCGCAATAAGCCGAATACAACGCCGCCAACTCCCGATTGAGCACAGCAATGGACCAACCATCGAACACAATATGGTGAATGTTGACCAGTAAGATGTGCTCGTCGCGAGCCAACCGCAGCAGAGCAATTTTAATCAGCGGCCCCTCCGCCAAATCGAATACCCGGATCGCGAAATTTTTTACCTGTGCCGATACCTCTGTTTCACACACGTCGATAATGGGCATCGCCAGCGACAGTTCCGCCGTGATCTCCTGAACGGCCTCTCCCGCCTGTTCCCGAAAGGTGGTCCGCAACACATCGTGACGCCGAACCACTGTCTGAAACGCCGCCCCTAACGCCTCGATATTGAGCTCACCCTTCAACCGTTGCGCCCAGGGCAGGTTGTATTGAATATCCCTGCCCTCTTCATACTGATTGATAAACCACAGCCGCTGCTGGGCGAAGGACAATGGCAATGAACCGCTTTCTTGCCTGGGCTGCGGCCGCGCGCCGGGGTCCTCCACCAGGGTTTTGTTTTTTCCACCCCCATCGATCAATGCCGCCAGTTTTTTCACCGTATCGGCGGTAAAGAGGTCCTCTATCTCCAATTCGATGTGGAAGAGATCCCGCACACGACCCACCACCGTGGTCGCCAGCAGGGAGTGCCCACCCAACACAAAAAAACTGTCGTGCCGACCGATCAGTTTCTCAGGCAGCTTGAGCACGTCCGCCCAAATTGCCGCCAAGTGCTGTTCCGTGCTCGCAAGCGGCGCCACATAACCTTTCGTTTGACCAACACCACTCTCCGGCGCCGGCAAGGCCTTGCGGTCAATCTTGCCGTTGACCGTCAATGGGAACCGATCGAGCAACACAAAATACGACGGCACCATGTACTCGGGTAAAACGGTGTGCAATGCCGACCGAATGGCGTCCCTATCCAGCGATTCGTCACCAGTGAGATAGGCGGCCAGAACGGTGTCATGTGGACCCTGCCCACGGGTATGGGCAACCACTACCGCTCCCAACACTGCCGGTTGCGCCAACAACACGCTTTCGATTTCGCCCAACTCGATGCGAAACCCGCGCACCTTCACCTGAAAATCCGCGCGTCCGATGTACTCGATAGCGCCGTCCGCCCGAAATTTCGCCACATCACCGGTTTGGTATAACCGCTCCCCCGGTTCGCGGCTGAAAGGGTCTGGAATAAAGCGTTCGGCGGTCAGCTCCGGCCGGTCGTGGTAACCGCGCGCCAGGTTGTCGCCACCGATGTACAGCTCCCCGGCGACCTGTACGGGTACCGGCTGCAGGTGCTGATCGAGCACATATAGTTGGGTATTGGCAATCGGCCGGCCAATGGGCACGCCGGCCACCGATGCATCGCTTTTGCGGCAAGTCCAATGGCTGACGTCAATCGCCGCTTCGGTGGGGCCGTACAGGTTGTGCAATTTCACTCGGGGAAAACGTCTAAAGAATTTGCCTTGCTGCACAAACGACAACGCCTCACCGCTGCAGATCACCCGTCTCAGCCGGCACATGCGCTCTTCCGGCCGGCCGCGGAGAAACGCCGCGAGCATGGAGGGCACAAAGTGCAGGGTGGTGATGCCGTGTCGATCGATGATACGCGCCAGATAATCCGGATTTTGATGCCCACCAGGCCTGGCAAAGTGCAACGACGCGCCGGCAATCAATGGCCAGGCAAATTCCCACACCGACACATCAAAGCTGAACGGTGTTTTCTGCAGAACACGATCGTCCCGTGTGAGCCGGTAAGTGCGCTGCATCCAATGGACGCGGTTGATCAATCCGCCGTGGCGGCACATCACGCCCTTGGGCCGACCGGTGGAGCCGGAGGTGTAGATCATATAGGCGAGATGATCCGGGCGCAGCGCCGGTCGCGGATTGGTGTTGCGGTGAGCTTGAATCACGGGCCAATCCCGATCCAGGCAAATGCTGTCGGCGCCCCACTCCGGCGGCAGGCGATCGAGCAGGTGTTGTTGGGTCATCAGCAACGCGATACCGCTGTCGGAGAGCAGATAATCAATGCGCTCTTGCGGATAGTCGGGGTCAATGGGCACATAAGCGCCGCCGGCCTTCCACACCCCCACAATGCCGAGGACCATCTCCAGCGACCGTTCCACGCACAGCCCCACTTTCACATCCGGCCCCACGCCATGCCTGATCAGGTAGTGGGCGAGCCGGTTGCTCCGCCGGTTGAGTTCCGTGTAACTCAAATGTTGATCGCCAAACACCGCCGCCACCGCCGTCGGCGTGCGGCGAACCTGGGATTCAAACAGATTGTGAACGCACCGGCAGCGGGGGTACTCCGCACCGGTGTCGTTCCACTCGTCGAGGATTTGCTGCCGCTCCTGTTCACTGAGCAACGGCAATGCGCTCAAGGTTTGTTCCGGATCCACCGACGCACTGGCCAGCACATTGCAGTAATGATCCATCAACCGCCACACGGTCGGCGCCGAAAAACGACCGCAGCGGTAGTCGACATGCCCCTGCAACTTGCCATTGCTAAGCGACCACACCGGGTGGATATCGCAGTCCGCCAGCCCCAGGGAGCACTGTTGAATGCGTTGCACCGACTGTCCACCCAGCTGCGGCAAAAACAGCCCCTTGTCCTCGACCGTCAACGCCACCTGTAACGCGGGTTCCGCCCCATCGCTTTGGCCTCGTGTGCCGGTGCCCAATGGCAGTAATTGAAAGGTGCCCGTGGCGCGATCCAGTGCCCGCGCCAGGGTACCGAAGGACATGTCCGGATCCAGCGACCAGGGGGCGATCACGGCGCCGGCAAATGGCCCCAAGGCCCTTTTTTGCGCTGGCGTCGATCGATTGGACACACCCAAGACAACGACGATGTCGGTCTGCCCGGTATAGCGCATCAACACCGTCTGCCAACCGGCCAGCAACACACTGCGCAGGGAGACGCCCAAGGATTCGCTGAGTTCCAGCAGTCGTTGACCAAAGGTCTCCGGCACTTTGATCTCCTCGCGGACCCCGGAGAGGCCTTTCCAAGCCGCCAGCGCGTTGTCGGTGGGTAGATTGAGGGAGGGCAGTTTACTTAGCAGCGCTGAACGGTCGGGTGGCTCCTCGCTCTCAACTGACACGCAATCGGGCCACTGCGGCGGCGCCTCCAGGGTGGCGGGCGCATCGGTGACATATCCTTGATAGAGGGTGTCGATTTCCTTGAGTAACTGCACGACCGACCGGTGGTCGAGAATCAGGCGGTGATAAGTGCAGAGCACCACCAGCCTGTCGTCCCGCAGTTGCAGCAGGCAGACGCGAAACAGCGGACCCTTGTCCAGTTCAAACGGCCCCTGCCCCTGTTGCAGAGCAATCTCATTGATCTTCGCATCCAGGGTAGCGCCGTTGCCGCCGAGTCGGTCCAGATGCATGAGCGGAACGTCGACAGTGACCTGGGATTGCACAAACGACCGGACCGCCCCGTTGGCGTCGCGGTCAAACACCGTGCGTAAAATATCGTGACGCTGTATCGATTGGTTGAGACAGCGTTGGAATATGTCCCGGTTCAACGGGTGGGCCAGCCAAATGGCGGTTTGCCCATGGTCGGCATGGGATGGCTGCTGTGTCTGCGCCCGCTGCCACGTCTGGTACTGCATGGCGGACAGCGCGGTCCGCTGTTCGGAAATCGAGGTCGAACCGTCTGCCTCAATGGTGCGGTTGTTGGTATCCATCGTTCAAGTTCCTCTTGCTTTGGGGGTGCCGTTGGTTCCCCGTGATTACATTTGTCACCGGGTTGACATCAGAGGGAGTGACCAGGTTTACCAATGCGGTTACCACATCGGTTTTTTGAAATGGCTTCGGTCGATGCACAAAAAAAGATGCAAAAGACCGCGGCGTCTATGCGCTTGAAAACACCGTGGGTGGTCGTTTGCCATCACAAGGGGAAAGAATTAATTTTGCATATCGACCCCTGCAACAGGAAGAGAACCGTTTGATAATTCGACTCATCGCGCATCCTTGAAAGTATATTTTGGTTTTTGATGACTGCTATCTATCAATCGATCAAAGACAATATTTTTCTGATAGCGAACACCGGCAAATTTCTAGCGGAATTTGTCCGGAAATTAGCGTGGTACCTAAAAAGAATTTGCGAATACTTTACAGAAAAAACGGATCGCCGTAAGTGGATATATTGTCAATATTGAATCGCTGGAAATTCGCTACGTGAGGAATTTTTCCTGCGCTTTGACTATTTTCCCTTAAGGGCACTTCTATAAGCAATTAATAGAAGTGCCCTCAATAGGATCTTAATGAAATGGCAGGTATTTGGGCGCCGACAATCCCGAAAAAATAGAGATCCAAGAACCGATCACGGATATAGGGCAAAGCGATGAAATCTCACACCCCAACAACGAATGTGTTTTAACGGTCAATTGGCTAAAGAAACACGTTGAACACACCGGCACGAATTCGTTGCCCCTAATGTTAGGTGGTAAATTCAAATAATGAATTAAAGACTTTTACAAAGAGTGCCAGGAAAAAAGGGGAAGTAAAAAATAATAAGCGCCTAAAACTTTCTAAAAAAGATACATTTTGTCTTGATTTTTTCTTGTTCGACTTTTTTGAGCTTTTCTTGGAGTTATTGGTGAAAGTCTCTCTAATTGGCACCACTTCACACCTATAGCTACCATCCCGATCGGATAATATTTTGCCGGAATCGCCCAACCTATTCCGGCCTTCCCGCGCGACCTCAGTCAAGTGCTCGACCACGTTTTCGACGCTGGCATAAAAGGCGCTGGCAACCTCGTGAAGTGTCCAACCATTGGCCACCATCGCTTGCACCACCTCATCCGAAGATGTCGTCGGCACTTCACAGATCATCCGCAAGTCGTTATAAAATTCCGGGAAAAAGTGCGCGCTGATGTAGTCAATTGCCGTGCTCAGCAGCGCCAGGTCTTGTTCACGCTCGGCAATACGCTCCGCAAACCTGTCCCCCGAATCGTCGGCGGAAAGAACCAGAAACAGTGCACGACAGCCCGGGTACTTGATCGATGCCACTGGAATGCAGTAAGCGTCGTCGTAGCCGTACTTCTGCAACTTGGTAAAAAACACCAAACTGTCGTCCAAAGCCGGTACCCGGACCGGGATGTCGATGTTTTTCGCCCACATGTACAAATCCGAGGCAAACTCAGTGTACTTCCCCGACGCGAGTTGTGACCATAAGCCCAACTCATCGGAGACGGCGGTGCGGTCATGACGCCACAAGAGGTCGGGCGGTAATGTCGACAGCCCACTGAAGACGCCATTTACATTTGGGCGCAAAAAAGCAAAATCCGTAAACCCCAAGCGCCTGACCGCTGAAGACAACAGCGCGTGGCACGTTGGCCGGTCTGGTGACCAGGTGAATTTCTCGCAAAAGTCACTGTCCGATAAGGCCTGGTTAAGCATCATGGCCTTCTTCTCCGTCCACTTCACGACTTCGAGCTCCTGCGTTTCGCCGGTGGGTTTTCCCGCCGAAGAACCATCCTCCCTATTCACTCCAGACTCCTTCCTATGTGCTGTTTAGCTGCCACATTGGTTCATCAACTACCGAGGGATTGGCATTTTGCAACATTTGCACCCGCCCATGCTTACTACCTCAACGCATTCGAAGGCCGCTTGGGATCGATCACCAATAACACACTGCCCGCGATCCGTTTATACACCAGCCCCGTACCCGCCAACGACCTCGCCATCGCTTCATCGACCGTGTACTTTCCGAAAAGACCCTTATGCTCCATACCCTTGACGATGTCCGCCGCCATCAACAGATCACAGTCAGTCTGCACCGCTACCTGAGTCAACGCCGTTTCAAGCTGCTGAGCTTGAATGCGGAACATTTGCCGGCCATCATCATTATCATCATCGATTTGCGATAGCCGTAGCGCAGCGGCTGCCAGTAGGATGCCAGCTATCACGGCGCATATGAGAAGGAGAATATCCAACCAAAACTGCCGCCAGCCACTGCTACCGCCAGCCAGCCTACCATCATCCGTCCCCGTGTTATCGCCTCTATCCCTTTCCTTGCTCATCACTTCGTCCTCTCCGCCTCGATCAAATTGTCTTTGTCGAAACCACGCCAATTATGCCATGGCTTCGCCTCCTATTTGTCTTAATATGGAAGCGAGGCAAAAGTCCTCAATATGGCAGTAATATGCTGTTAAATTACATATTCAATGTTTTCACATTGAATATTGTTGCTTGATATGGCTTATATACGGTATTTGCTTAATTTGTTATATAGGCGAATAGTTCTATATTACCAACATGGTTTGGCGGTTTCCCGGCTCTAATCACCAAAAAATAATTACATTTTCCGCTTGATATTACTGCTCAAATTGCTTTTCACTCGAAGTAACTAATACTTCGTAAATCTGATAATTACGGACTCAGTTGATCTGTCAGCGTTCCTGGCAAGGCGCGCTTCGCCGGGATTGGCTGTGGTCATCGCCAAGAGACGCTCCGACATCCAGGGCGATGACAAGCCGCCCCACTGGACGATGGCGTCGAGTTGGCCTCATTGGCCTACCGCCGGTGCCAGCCGCCCCAGACCCGGACCACCCCATCAACTCCTGAACCATAAAAATGACCAAAACTAAAGTAGAAGTCGGCATTAAAATCCAGTATGGTTTACACTTTTCAGTCGATTGTCACTGGCAGCTGGCAACCGATTGACAAAACCGTGCGCCAAGGCAGGGTACGGCGCCCTGGCGCGGTTTTAAAATGGCATGACCACAGACAACAAGGAAAAGACAATGGCAGACGGGTCTCCCGAACGCAGCCGTGACAGACGTTCCCCCAGACTGCGGAGGTTATTGACAGAAGGACAGATGGAACAACTTAACCGAGAGGTTTCCGAATCGGACTTTTGCGGCCGATTGGCTGCCGCACGGGGTCGCGGAGACTTCAAGCAGCGTGTGCGCGAAACTATTCGACGCCTTGGATTCAGCGATTTCGGGTTTCTGCGCATGCGGGACGCGCACGACCTGGCTGGGTGGATATTTACCCTCCCGAAAGACATTCTGAAACACTATCATCACAACATGTATCACGACCACGAGCATGTGTGGCAACACTTGCTAAACAAAAATAGCCCTGTGTTTTGCTCGTCTCTTTACCACCGAAGCGATACATCGGGTTACACGGATCACCAAATCAAATGCAGTCAAGCGACGGAAAGACTGATGACAGCGCAAGGGTACTATGATGCCTATGGCATTCCCCTGGAGTCGGCCATAGGGAATGGCTATCGGGCGGTATTTTTTGTGTTCTCAAAAAATCTGTCGGCGGCCAAATTCAGGAGGCAGGTAACCGGCCGCAAGAAAACGTTGGCACTATTGGACCAGGCCATCGATCACGTCAGCAGCCATCACTTCCCGGAGTTCTATATCGGGTCTAAATCGACTCGACAGGTACCGATGACACCTGCCTCGATCCGAGTATTTTGCGAAATGGTGAGAAACGACTGGACGATTCGCCAGACCGCTATCCATCTCGGCGTGCACCCGCGCAGCGTCGTTCACCACCTGGCGGCAATCAAACGCGAACTCGGCACCGGCTCCCTGACCAACGCCACTTATCTGGCGATCAAAAAAGGGTGGTTCGATAAAGGGTTCGTTATCCACTGACACTTAACGGCGCCGACCGGCCCTTGTGGTGTTCACGGGGGTCGGAGCACCGCGAATAAGTCTTTCCAGCCTCACCGCCCCCTCCCATCGTGTCACACGCAATCACTCAAGCATGGCCAACATCCTCTATCCACTCCGGCTGATTGCGCCTTAGCCGGTCATTGGCCCTCATGATGTGTTTTTCAACAGCGAACTTCGAAATGCCGATTTGATTGGAGATCTCCTGGTGGCTGTAACCCTCGAGCCGGCACAGTAAAAAGACCCGGCAACGCTTTTTGGGCAACGCGTTGATGGCCAGATTGGCAGCGCTCAGCTTTTCCTGCGCAATCAGATGGTGTTCCGGTGAAATGCAGTCCTCACCAAGGCAGTAATCATTGAGTAATAGTTGCTGCCTATAATCATCGCGGATTCGCTGCGCCTTGGCGCGATCCTTGATCAGATTGACGGCTGTGCGATACAAATAAGCATATGGATATTCCAATGTTTCGGGTTCTTCAAGCTGCGCGATTCTAACAAATGCGTCGTGGACGATGTCCTCGACGGCACTCGGATCAGACATCATCGTCCGCAAACTTCTCGACAGCCTTACCTGATTTTCCCTATACAGAATATCGATGAAAGTTTTTTTTGACTCGCAAGATTGTCTGTTGTGGTAATATGCGTCGGCTACCAAACGTAGCGATGGAGATCTGTAGGCACGTTGTAAATATTGCTGTCGGGAGCAATCCGAATTTTCTTTTGGTTTAAGTTCTTTTGAGTTCATCACTACTTTCTCAACGTTGATTTATTAGTTTATTTTTTTAAAAATCTTAAATTTCATGCGAAAACAGTCTCTAACGGCATCAACCGGAGGCATCGCACAATGCCTCTTTCGCACCTGAGCAGATACGAAAATAGTGGATATTTACACATAAAGGTAAACCCCTATTATTATTTCCTCCACTTAACCTCATCTGCAAGACTTTAGTTGGAATATTTGAAGAAATTGACATCGGCAGGTGGTAACAGATGACAGGTGGCAGACGTAAATGCCAACTTGGTCGAAACCGAATTGAGGAGCCTCGTCCTCTACCGGAAAGAGTACACACTGAGCATTTGCAAATCCCAAAAGATCATCGCCAATCGGCGGGGATTGTTAGGGGAAATCGCAAATCTCACACACTGCGTCGCGGGTGAAAAGTAGGATTACAGACCCGTTGATCTCGCTCGTGTATGACTCTAAAAATTTCGGTTATCCGGATTATAGGGTTGAAACAGGGCGATAAGCGCCCTGTCTCGATCTCCTGCATCAGTGTTGATGTGTCCACACCGTAGTTGTTCGATGGGCCTGTTTCGGCAACGCCATAGTGTGGCATTCTGCCCATAAAGCCCCCTGGTATCCGTTGACGCTGGGAGCGCGGCTTATTGCCCTTCTGGAAGCCCTCGGTGAACAGTATTGGCACGTAGCGCCTCAAAGCTGTACCCACGGCCAACATGATTTACCACGCGGATTATCAGGTTGTTCCGGCTCTGTGTATATGCGTTGGTTAAAGGGTGAACGAAGTAGGTGAAAATGTTCCAGACGGTCTTTTCATCGACACCGGCACCCATTTCAAGCTCTGTCACCTGGAGCACTTTGTAATCGGGCCATTACTATTACTCATCGTGAAAAAGCTTTATCTCCGCATCTGGTGCAACGTAATCACTCTGCCCTGGGGATCGGTCAAATCGGTGGTACATCAACTGCCTGCTGTCCAGGGACAAAACGGCATGCGCCGTTTGACCGATTAAATCCGCTCTGCTAATCAGCTCTCTAAATGCGGCCTCCGCAGCCGGTGGGGATGGCGTTGTTGTTCGAGAGCTTTTCACAACCTCAGGGTAGCCCCGTTCGTTGTGACATTTGAGATACACCTTATACATCCCGCACCTCCACATCCTCTTTCGGCTGCTCTATCCGGTTACGAAAATACTTCCAGCGAGGGTATCGGCGCTGGTCGTGATAGCCTGGGTTGGGGCAGTACATTTCAAATACAGCCAGCGCGGCCGAAACCGCATGCTCTCCCTTAAATATGCGCTCCTCGACGTTGGATTTGATTTCCCCGGCGAGACTCGAGTCATGATCTGATAAGACCATAGAACGCTGTAGGCGGATGTTGATTACGCCGTGCAGGCACTGACGTACAGGCAACCAATTCGCGCCGCTTCTGAGCGTAAATTCCCGAGCAAATAATTTTGTGAGGGTTGCTTTGTTGTAGCACGTCCCAAACCCTATTATTGTTTCGCCGAGATTTGCCCTCTCAGCGATAACTAACGGGGAAATGCTGATCTGACTGTCCAGAGCCGCCCCGTCCGCGATTTTCATAGCCCCATCGGTGGGCATGACAGCAAACCGCTTGCCGGACGGCGTTCTCGCCATGTGTGGATTGACTGCTGGCGTAGGTTTTACGCCGAGCTTGGTACGATAGAAGCCAGTGACAACAGCGCCAAAAGACCCGCACAGCGAACACTGTCCATGGCCGTCAGGATCGGCAAGCCAGTAACCATTGACCGCCGAAAAATACGCCTCCTTCGGAATTTCCTTATCTACCAAGTTGGCTTTTACCGTTTCCCCGAAAGTTTTCCCTTTGCGGAGATAGAGCGCCGAGTGAAACAGGTTGGATGGATACAGTCCGGGGCCTCCAGGGCCAGCAAACAGCGTGTGCGTATAAAGCGCAAGAGCCGCGCAGCAGGGGCACATCGCCTTGCGTCGGTTGCCCTTTATAAACCAATCACGATTTTGTTTAATAGAGTTTTCGCCGGGTTCATCAATTAGTAATTGCCCAATTGGAATCAAGCGGCCCTTATTCTGGGCTGCATCTGACTGCAAGAACCGCGGGCCAGAACCAAAAACCGGATCTGGCTTATAGCCTGTTTGTCCCAACCCTGTGGCAAATAACAGCAGCGCGAAGTCAAAATCGGGCCGGCCGCTTTGAATATCCAGCATTGGGCGTTTTATCGCCTCATCGAACGATATGCGCTCAAGGCCTGAGCCTGATAGGGCTGGCACCCATTTATCGGTCAGTAGATTCATATTTTTTCCTTATCAGATTCCAGGAACCCACCTGGTTGGTTTAAGCTAATGCCATCAGCTCATGAATCTAATATTAAAGCATCTGACTTTTGCGGCCAACACCATAATCCGATTTATTTGTAAATTACAACTATTGCAGATCAACAGTTAAATCCGGATACCCAAAATTTCTAGAGAAAAAAAATAATAGTAATAGCAACGATTTTACCCAACCACTGTGTAATACGAATGATCAGAAAATTCAACTCCCGAATGAAATAGCAGCATACGCGTTGAGATTCTTTCAGGCCCTTAGCGCATTTTATAATTTCACTTACGTCTTGATAATTGCTGTTAAAATAGTCCACGCTGATAATTAACAAGATATGGACGGCGAAAAATGAGAACCATGTCCCTTTAAAAATCAGCGCCCTAATGAATGACCGTTTCATTAAAAAGCGCCGATAGAATATTGGGTTCGGCTATCCACCGACACGAAACCGGTATCCAGCCGATCTCATTCCGCCACCCCAGCCGATGTCTACTTCGGCCCTACCTGTGCCGACCTTGACGAGGACACAGAGCTGTCATCGTCCAAGTCAATCAATCCATGCTGAACGGCCCTGTATACGGCTGACGCCTGAGTATTGGCCCCCAGGACGGCCTTCGCATTAGCAATATGCTTGTTGGCCGTATCGAGGCTGATACAAAGATGTACAGCAGCCTCCTTAAGTGTGAGATTACCTTTTGCGAGGACATTTAGAAGCTTGAGTGGCTTTTCACGGAGTATAATGTTCGTGTCCTTCACCACCCCACTTCCATAAAAAAAACTTGAAAATTTTTCTGTAGCAAAAAATGACATAGCCTCACCGAGGAGGTTCAATAATATGCCAGTACGATCCAACTTGCTGGTAAATTCCTCCACGGTTGCTCCTTTGTCCAGGACCACGAATATCGCGTCCCTGTCCTTTTTAGTTTTCTGCGGTAGAAAGAGCGCATCCTCATACCCCAAATTTTTTAGCTGATTACGAAACATTTTGTTTCGTGTAAACATGCCATTTGTCAATGGGGCGCTGTCAACATGCGCCCCAACGCTGGAAAGGCGCAATGCCTTCTTACTTGACATTGCTCCTTCGACCATCATGTCCTTATGTTCGGCAGTCAGATGACCCTTGTAAGCATTTTCCGGCAATGTGGTAAGCGCGCCTTTTCTTCGGTCGCTTACCAGTGAAAACCAATAATCACTGAACCCCAGCTTATTGACGATACCTTGCAGGGTATCCTTCAAAGTTTCAATTTCTTCAGCCCTATCCAGCTGTGTAAAAATCTTAATGTTTCCAACTGTGTCGTTTGTATCGGCATTATCTGCCAATGTTTGCTCTGCTACCACACTATTATTATTTATCATCTGTCTGCCTTTCATTATTGGACTGTTAGAAGCGGCGCCGCTATTAAAAGCGGTATCACCGACCATTAAAACTTCCTTAAGGGTTGGGGCTCGAAGCCACTTTGGCACTGACCTTCAATCATCCGTTCTTTGGTTCCGTACGCATGCGCAAATGTCTCTTGAAATGCCACCAGAAAACTTCCGAAAATTAGTGCATTAAGCACACCCCCAATCAACCGAACGTTAAAAGTCAAAAGTTTTCGTGTATTCGCGAATCCACACGACACTACAACTCCGCTTAAGCGCTCGGCTGAAAAAACTGTTCCCCTTACATCTTACTATTACGCAGAACAAAATGTCTCCCTCATCATCACAAGCAAAATCGGCGCAATATTTTTATATGCTGCCAAAACTATACCAAAACCGCAAACCGACCCCATTCGCTTTCCATTATTCTGCCGATGGTCAACGCATTGTCCCTTAAAAAGCGCAAACGAAATGCAGCAACGTCTGATGCTTCACCCAACACTCATTGGGTGACGCTGATACAGATTAGGTAGCAACTCGAAAATTGTGGGGCAAACGGAAACAGTTAATACAGATCTATGCCAGCAGTCGCTAAACCGCAGCAGTATTGTCGAGCAGATGAATACGGTTACAGAAATGAGCGGCACACGAAAACACCGCGTCGTTGCGGGAAAAGATCCGCAATACCATCACCGCGATTGCAAGCACAACATCACCACGAGGAACGGGTTCACCGCCCTCGTGGTTGGTTCTACTGTGGCTTCAGCGGTGGGGGCGGCCTGTTCGGAGTTTGCCTTTGGTCGATTTACCCGGATCGCGCGGCGGCACTTCTTCTCGCCGTATACTGATCTCCGGCGGTGCCTTAATACCAATCCTGCCTTGATTTCCGCGGGAGCCAAGAAAAGTAACGATCACTTCTTGGCCTGTCTCTGTGGACAGGATAATGGACTTATCCCTATGGCGTGTTAAAGCCAACATAAACACCTCCTTGTTTAGGTCAATAAGCGAACCTCAATGGTTCAGTCCATAGGTTAAGACAGTACGCAAGCAAACGCAATGTTTTCTTAAAACTGGCCGGATGAAGTCAGTGGCGATCGATGTTAACGTCGGTGATCGCCAAGTCTCCTACGAGACTCCACAACTTGATTTTGCTATATTGGACCGGAGCTGGCGGCAACAGGCCCCGAAAACGCAACCAGGGCGGAAGCAAGGAAACCTTTATGCCTATCCCCCATGCCTCAAACTCCGATCACGAACAGTTGATTCGAGTCAATTACAACGACCAACCCGTAGGGACACTGAGCAAACGGCTTTGCCACGAGCACGGCTTCCTGCATCGTGCTTTTTCCATCTGGATCATCAACAGCGCCGGCGAGGTGTTGCTGCAACAACGCAGTCAAAATAAATGGCTGTGGCCCGGCTATTGGTCCAACGCCTGCTGCAGCCACCCGCGCGCAGGGGAGTCCACGGGAGAAGCCGTGGCACGCCGTCTGCCTGAGGAACTGGGCGTCAGTACT
>JBNKFQ010000107.1:0-5497 GCA_050289385.1 Porticoccaceae bacterium
CGTGGCCAGGCCTTTTTTTCGGTTAACAAGGATTCCGGCCGGCCATTCAGTGTCAGCACCGGTGATACCCGCGCCGTCGTTATCGGTACCCAATTTGACGTACGCCGTGGTCCGGCGGATATTCGTGTGGCGGTATTGGAGGGGGCGGTCAAAGTGAGCAAACCCGGTGTCAATACAGACGAACAGACGTTAACAGCAGGACAGGAAGCCATTTCGGTCGCCAATGGCGCTATTGTCAAACAGAGCAGCTTCCAACGGGCGGGCGACTGGCGCAGCGGTCGTTTTTCCTACAACGATGCCTACCTGCGAGATGTGGTGGCAGACGCCAACCGTTATTACCGTGGGCGGATACTTATGGCCAGCGAGGATTTACAAACACTGCGGATAACCACTGCGTTTCGACCTGCGCAAATTGACCAGATGCTCAATTCCCTGACTGCAGCGCTACCGGTCGAAGTAATACGTATGTCAGCGGGTGATGTTGTGTTGAGATATCGCGGAAAAATGGAGGATGTGGATGACCCCGAACCTCATAACTGATGTCGGTTTTTCATTGATGCCAAAAAAAATTAATGCATATTTGTCCGATGACCACCTCTCTGTCGTTATAAGGCTGAAGCATGCGAGCAATTGGAAATACCGTCCGCTTGGCACGCTTCACCTAATTCATTGGGAGAGGAATATGAAACATCAAACACACAACGTATTGAATCGAGTAAGTCCGGGCCTGGCACCTTTGTTGGCGATAGCCTTGTCGTTGTCTTTTGCCCATGCTGAGGATAAAACCAGAAACGTTCTCATTCCGTCGCAGTCGCTGGCTACTGCATTGTTGGAGCTGTCTGAACAAGCCGATACCGTAATTACCGTGCCTCCGCACCTGGTAAATGGCAAAAATGCTCCCTCGATAAAAGGCGATATGCTGCTGAGCCAGGCTTTAGACAAACTACTTTCGGGTTCGGGGTTGCAGTATGTTCAGAACCGGGATGGCGCCGTGACGATCTCTGCGATTGGCGCAATTGACTCAAGTGTTTCGACAGATACGGCTCGCAAACTCGAAAAAGATAGTAATAATACCGCTATTGAAGAAGTTATTGTAAGCGCACAAAAGCGCGAACAAAGTTTGCGCGATGTACCTATCAGTATTGTCGCACTGAGCGCCGACGAGCTTGAGGACAAACATATAAATGACCTGGATACGCTGGTGTTTTCAGTACCCGGCTTGTCAATATATAACAGTGGTGACTTTCGGCGTCTTATTTCCTTGCGCGGTGTAGCAAATATTGCCGGATCGTCTTCATTGATCGGTTTGTATTTGGATGAAGTTTCAGTGACAAGTTATCCGGATATACAGTTCGATTTACGCACTTATGATCTGGAGCGCATTGAGGTGCTGCGCGGGCCGCAAGGAACCTTGTACGGTGGTGGTTCCGCGGGGGGAACGATCCGATTCATTACCAAAAACCCGCAATTAGAGGCGTTAGCCGCACAAATTGATACGGCAGCATCTTTCACCCAGGGTGGAGAATCCAGTCAAGAAATAAAGGGTATGTTGAATGTGCCACTCAATGACACCCTGGGTTTGCGTATTGCCGGCATGATTGAAAACCAAGGTGGTTGGGCAGATTTATCTCATCCCACCACCCCCAGGGAAAATACCAATGAGAGAAAGCTGGAAGACTTGAGAGTCAAATTACTTTGGGCGCCGACAGAATCTCTTGAGGTGAACACCACGGCTCTGGTTCATCACAACACAGGATCCAATCTTGTAGGTGAAAATGAGGATGGCACTTATATCACAGCCTTTGACAGTGCTATTGCACCAACTGTGGAAGACGAGTATGACATATTTAATATGACCTTAACCTACGATTTCGATGCCATGAGTTTTCTCAGTACCAGCAGTTATTTTACCTTGCACAAAAACGCCAAAAATGGCGGCGGGATATATGACGGCCTACATGCCCAATACAATTCTACCGATGATGCGCGCGGAGTTATGCAGGAAATGCGGCTGAACTCACTTGCCGAAAATGCGTGGCGATGGACGGCTGGGTTATTTTATCGAAAATTCGATTATTCGTGGCGCTTTCCCCAATATATGTATGGAAATCCCGATAGTGTGCTGCCAGTTTATTCATTTGGGTCCGACGAACTGGATAAATCCTGGGCGGCGTTTGGAGATGTGAGCTTTGCTGTCAGCGAAAAACTGGAGTTGGGGGTAGGACTGAGATATTTCGAAGAAGACAGAAGCAGTTATTCTGTCCCATATTTGGTGGATGGCGTTGCAGTCGCGCCACGTGACCTCAATACAGCGACCTTTACGGCAACCAGTCCGAGATTTTACGCAAATTATGATTTCAGTGACAATATTATGGTGTACGGCAGTATCGCCAAGGGATTTCGCAGCGGTGGCTTTACATTCTTTCCCGGATATCCCAACTACCAACCAGAACAATTATGGACGTACGAGGTGGGGACAAAACTTTCAGCTCTGGATGGGCGTCTGAGTGCCGAGCTTGCTTTGTACTACAGTGATTACAAAGATTACATTGTTCGAGGGCGAGTGACTCAGGGGCAGGCAAGTTTTTCTCTTGACTCAAATGCCGGAGATGCAGAAATCAAAGGAATTGAATGGGGTTTCTCATGGTTTGCAACAGATAATCTGAGCCTCGTATTTAACGGTAATTATATTGATTCGACCATTGCCAGGGTAAGTGTGGAAGACAGTCGTTACCAAGTGGGAGATCGCCTTCCGCAAACCCCTAAATACCTGGTGACGCTGGCGGCCAACTATGACTACGTATTGGACGGGCGGCCCGGCTATGCGCGTCTTGATTACAGCCAGAGAGGTCGCGTGATAATGATCAACCGGACGTCCGACCCGATATTGACTGGCACGTCTGATGTACTTGGCATGTTGAACTTCAATATCGGTTGGCAGTGGAGTGATAGTATTTCGGTGGGCGCATTTGCGCAAAACCTGCTCAACGAGCGTGGAGCGGCCGATCCCAACACTTACCCGTCACGTTATCGCCCCCGCACTTTTGGGGTCAGAGTGGGTTGGGAACTCTAGTAGTTGCTACCAGCGAATATTTTGATCCATGCGAGTCAAAGGCAACCGTAGGGCAGCTTGATGCTATATGGCTGTCTTTGACTTTATCGTTGAAGTCAGCTACCAGGATGACCGGCGGACGCTACGCCTGATTCAGGGCGAGGCATTTTTTGATGTCGCGCCCGACAGTTCACGGCCATTTACGGTCTACGCTGGCACCGGCAGTGTACAGGCGCTGGGCACTGCCTTTTCGGTACATGTTCGGGGCAGCACGGTGGAAGTCGCCGTAACTGACGGGAATGTGCAGATTCGCTCCGCTGTTTCCCAGACCGCGCAACAGGCCGCCGACAACGAACCATCGTTGGCCCAGGCGGGGCAGATGGTTGAATACAGTCAGCGGTCGAGCACTGTAAAAAATCTGCCAGCGAACGAGCTGAAACGCCTGCTGGCCTGGCGAACCGGCATGTTGATCTTTAAAGGCGAAACTCTGGCGTCCGTAATTGACGAAATTACTCGTTACGGCGATCAAAATATCGTCATTGCCGACCCCAATATTCGACACCTGGAAATTGGCGGGCGGTTTAAAATTGGCGATACGGATTCGCTGTTGTCGGTTCTTGAATTGGGTTTTGGAAATCGAGTGAGAAAAATCGACGAAAAAACAATTTATCTATTGGCGCAAAAGCCGGATTGATTGTCGTAATCGAAGGGTCAGAGTGGAATGGCGCTTACTTAAGGGCGGTCGCACGTCGCACGCTATACGTCGCACGCTTTTAAGGCCGGTCCAACGCTTCTTCGCACAAACCTGATGCCCCGTAACAGTGCCCCGTAACAGAGGGCTACAGAGGCATGTTGGTTTTAGCGTGCGACGTACGAAAAATAGTTTTACCATTCCGGCGCCGAAGGCGGTCCGAAGGACCGAGCGACAGCGAGTCACTACCGACATGCGACCATTTAACGTCGTATTCAAGCTTAAGTCAGTGCCGTTCGGGTCAGAGTGCTTGAAAAATCAAGCACTCTGACCCGCTGATCCAGTCAAAAGTGATATTTAACATCTACACCCACCTCGCGTGGCGACAGTCGCCAGGTGCCACCCCAGTCCTGATAGATAATCGCATCTTCGCCGGTGAGGTTTTTGCCAAAGACCTGCACGGAGACTTGCTCAAAATCCATACCTGCCCTCAGACTCCACTGTCCATAGGCCCCTGTTTTGGGAAAAAACCGGGTAACATCCGGGTAAGATCCACCGGAGAACGAGTAGTCCGAGCGAACAAAGCTCGGGTGCCCTGTTAACGAGAAATGGTACTCCAGACCAAGATTGCCGTTATATTCCGGCGCCAGTGGCAGCCGGTCGCCTTTGCCACCAATCTGATCATCCAGAAATTCCGTATCGTTGTAAGCGGTCCCCAAAGTGACTTCCAGGCTGGAAGTCAGTTGGTAGCGCACTTCAAGCTCCAGCCCTTGAGAGCGGGCTTTACCACTGTTGTTGGTGATAGAAAAATTACAAATGTCTGTAGTATCAGCGATGATTACGGGAATATCGCTCCAATCAACACGGTACAGGGTTGCATTGGTTACAAGCCGATTATCCAGCCAAGCCAGCTTGGCGCCCAGTTCGTAATTCTCCGTGCGATCGCTGTTGACCTCATCGGTAAACACGGCGTTGGTAAAATCCAGGCGGCCGTCTCCATCCACATCGCAGCTTGTCGACGGGGGAAGCGTTTGTCCTCGGCCAGGACGAAACCCTTGTGTCCACGCGGCATAAAGCATTGTCTCGTCATTGGGTGTAAACTGTACGCTTGCCTTCCAGGTATTACCTTGTTCGTTAACTTCCTGGAGTGCTGGAGTTTTTGATATTCCATACTGTCGGCCTTCCTCGGTATCTTTCCGGTCATAATCGAACCAACGGCCACCAAGTGTGACGCTCCATTGTTCGCTGACCGCATAGCTTACCTCCCCAAATAAAGCAACTTGACGCGTGGAGTCTGTATGCTGGAGGTCCCAAAATACAGGATCAGTCCCTGCCCACCCGACAGCCTCAAGTGATGCCTGGCTACCTATCCAGGTTCCAAGCGTCTTCCTTATAGCATCAACGTCCTCATAGTAGAGACCAGTCGTAAATTGAAGCGGGCCATTGAGTTGGGATGACAACCGAAGCTCTTGCACGAATGCTTGCATTTCCTGCTTAGCACGAAACTCCCAGGCAAAGGGCCCGTAATTTGCGTCACCTGTTCGGTTGTTCTGATTATGATCAATCCAGGTGGAAGCACTAATCAACGTCGCCCAACCCAAATCATAGTCGAGCATCCCGTGAGCAAACCTGAATGCTGCATCTCGGTAACCCGGTTCCTCTTCGAGGGCGATACCACGATAACCACCCGCATCCGGGTTAAAAGCCGAGTAGGCGTTGCGCGCTTCCAATTCATCCTTTTGATGCCCCAACAT
>JBNKFQ010000108.1:0-5350 GCA_050289385.1 Porticoccaceae bacterium
ACTGAATAGTTGATATTTTCAGAGTGGAAAGCATTAGCAATCTGCTCTTTGCTAATGTCTGTTGCCTCAACTATAGAAAAATGTTTAGCCAGACCTATCGCGGCTTGACCGTTCCCGGTTGCACAATCCCATGCCTCATCATGAGATTTAACTAAGGAAGCAATAAAATCAAACAATTCCTTCGGATACATGGGTCGAGAGGAAGCATAAAGGTCTGCTTTATCGTTGAATAATTTTGAAGTTTCCACAAAACTCTCCTAGCACCTAACGTGGAGTTGAGCGGCGAGCTTCAGCGAGTCCGTCTCGAACGTTTGGTTATGAATTTTATTTTTCATATTGTTTTAATAAAGAAAAAATCTGTTTAACTAATATCTCTTCTTCATTGAGCATTCGGTTTTCAGAAATCATTATTTTATCTATATCACTTCTTTTATAATTCTGGAATATTTGATTTTCTAATATTAAAACAAGTTGTTTGCTTAACTCACTATCTTTGTCAATTAATTTAGCTTCACCTGGTGTGTCGCTACCAAAATATAGTTCTCCTTGCGTATCAGAACCCATTCTGCCATCAAAACAAAATTGGAAAATTTCATTATTTGAACCTTGGAAAGTAAAACCAATCGAGCCACCATCATCTAAATATGCAACATTCAACATTTTAACAGGCAAATGGATAATTATGTTTTCTAAGACGCCATTTTTAGCATTATCACCATATACAATATGTATAGGAAGGGTTGAGAATATTAGGAAAAGAACTACAGATATTAGAATTTTATTGTTCATAACGCTCAAAGCACCGGTGCGAAGCATCCGGTGCCTTTGCTTGTTATGCGGCAACACTTTGTATGCAATATTTTCAATCATTGGTTCCACTGTTCGTAGTTACGATAATCTGCACTCGTGCTTCCAACTGCTGCCCATCAGGGCTCGTGCATGCCCAAGAGACAACCAGCTCGCCTTCTCCCTCCCGAACAGCTTCTAAATAATCCCAGTCCGATCTGGAGGCGGTCACATTCTGCACATCGGCCGTAGATACGATTATCGGGACTGCAGGCAAAAACTCGCCACTTGATCCGTATGCCTCAACGCTTAGCTCACTTGATTCGTTGCTTACATTTGACCGATGAACCCGATCACCTATCTTCAGGATTAGTGGGTTCGGAAGTACTCTCAACTCACTTGGAAAAGGCGACTTCTCGCAAGCTTCCTGCCGAGTATATATCGTAAACGCTCGAAAGTTAATATTCGCTGATCCGCCAGGCACCGTTGAGGAATAACCTTCGCCAAACGCACCCGCGAAGGCTGGCATATGCAGCAGAAGTAGAACTATCCAACTCCCAATACTATTCACGATCCTCATATTGGCACCATTTTTCATTTTGCCGCATAACGCCCGCATTTGGGGCCGTAGTGTAGGCGCGAAACGCCGGAACGGAGGTCCCAGCCCCGCAGGGGCGAACAATATGCGCTTGTTGAACGAAGCCGCTCCGCGGCAAAATCGAAATCCGGACACTCGTTACTCCGCCAGGAACCCAAATTCTCATGAAGAGATAATTCCTCTACGTGCCGAATACGCGGCACGACAACCAGAGGATTTATCCCATGAACAAGGCACAACAAAAACGTTTCGATTCACTGTACCGCAAACATGTTAACGCACTGCGCCGACAAGGCAAAGCCGAATCCACCATTGATGTCTACTCCCGCGCCGTACGCCGACTAACGGAGTTCTTCGATTGCCCGCCCGACATCCTCACGCTGGAACAACTGGAAGGCTATTCCGACTCCCTGGTCAAAACCCACAGCTGGTCTACCGTCAAAGTGGATCGCAACGGCTTGCAGTTCTTCTACCAGCACATTCTCAAGCGCGAGTGGCAATGGGTCGATATCGTCAAACCACCCCAGGTCAAAACCCTGCCCGATGTGCTAACCCTCAAGGAGATCGAACGCCTCATCAACGGCACACGCGAACTGCGCTACCAGACGTTTATCTTCACCTGCTTCAGCATGGGCCTGCGCCTCGGCGAGACGCTCTCCCTGCGGGTTCGCGATATCGACAACGATCGTATGAAGGTGCATGTCCGACAGGCCAAGGGCAACAAGCACAGGTTTGTCACCTTGCCCCAACTCACCCTGGAGGCTCTGCGCCGCTATTGGGCATCCCACCGCCATCCCCAATTCCTCTTTCCCCGTGGCCGTACCCCGGAGGAACGCCGTGGCGCCGATGCGCCCATGGATCGCGGGGGATTACAGAAGTCCTTCAAGGCCATCGTCAAGGATGTCGGTATTCATAAAGACATCACTGTCCACTCCCTGCGCCACTGTTACGGTACCCTGCATCACCGATGCCGGGGTCAGTCTGCGTGCGATTCAGCAGGAGATGGGGCACGAGTGCCCCAAAACGACGGCGCTGTATACCCAACTCTACAGACACCGCGCTCCTGCGGTCATCGGGCCTGTAATCAATGCCAGAACAACAGCACGCAGGACTGGCTCGACCGGCAACGGCAAAAACAGTTGCCGGTCAACTATTACATGGCAACCTTTACCTTGCCCTGTGAACTGAGAGTGCTGGCCAGGTCACACCGCAAGACCCTGTACAACCTGCTGATACAGTGCGCTGTTTCTACCCTCAAAACCTTTGCTTTAAACAAGAAGGGGTTTAACGCCGAACTGGGGTTGTGCGGGGTGTTGCATACCCATACTCGTCGGCTGGATTATCACCCGCATGTCCATATTGTGGTGCCCGGCGGCGGGGTGCATCGCTCCCGACGGGAATGGCGCAAGCTTCGGGGTGATTATCTGTTTAACGGCAGAGCGCTGGCCGCAGCGTTCCGGGGCGCCTTCCTGAAGGCTCTGGATAACGCCAACCTGAATCCCGGCATGACGCCAAAAAAGTGGGTGGCTCAATGCCAGAAGGTCGGGCGAGGGGAGCAGGCCTTGCAGTACCTGTCCCGCTATCTGTATCGAGGCGTCATCAGTAATCGCCATATCCTTGAAGACGATGGCAGCTGCGTTACCTTCCGTTATCGCGACAGTAAAACCGGCACCTGGAAAACCCGCCGTCTGCCGGGCGAGGCGTTTATCGCATTACTCCTGCAACACGTTCTGCCCAGGGGCTTCCGGCGGGCGCGGGACTATGGCTTTTTACACGGGAATGCCAAAGCGTTACTCAAGATTGTGCAGTGGGTATTGCGGGTGAACCTGCCCGGCAAAACAACTCGACACAAGGCCTCGTTTTGCTGCCCCCATTGTCGAGGGCCGATGGTAGTCTGTGGTGTGCGTTCCGCACGCGAAGATCCAGGATAAAGATCACTGATTCACTGCCATTCACTCACAAGGAGGGCAAACACTTTATGTAAAAGAACCTGTTTTTTATCGCCATCCGGGGCGAGGGTTCTGTTCGTCCCTAAAAAATGAAGCCGACAAAAAACGGCGCTTCGTTACCGCAGTTTTAAATCGATTTAATTGCTAGTAAGGAGCACCGGGCTTGTTCAACAATGAGATATGTCGCGGCTCAGCCGCGCGACATATCCTTATTTGTTATATGCTTCTACACTGACCGGGCAGAAATACTCTTTAAACTGCCCACCATTAATTTCAAGTGAGTAACAATTACCCTCTATCGTTGCTTCACGAACTACTTCCCCCTCTATTTCGGAGGTGTATCTGATAGTTACAAACTTATCGGAAGACGACACGAGATCGTACTTACTTGTTTCTACCCAATCTTCCATGACAGATGTGAATCTTTTGCACTCGATATGCATGTAGAGCTTGCCGAAGAACTTGTTTTCGAAGATTTCCTTCTGCTTCGCAGTAACATCCTTAGCCTGGCGAAAGCTAGCTAAAGTCTTCTCTTCATCAGATTTCCAATACCCTTCTAAGGGACAGCCGGCCACTTTGAGCGGCAAGACTAGGAAAATGGCGGTTAGTAAACGCAATTTCATCATTGCATTGGTATTACCCTTATAAAGTAGACACCCTAACTATGCGGCCGCAGCCGTCATACTTTCAAATTCCGCTGGGCTAACGTAGCCTATTGCTGATTGCCTACGCAGGCGGTTATAAAATACCTCGATGTACTCAAAGATACCGGATTTCGCCTCATTGATCGACTCAAACTGTTCGGCATAGATGAGCTCCACCTTCAATCTACTAAAGAACGACTCCATGGGGGCGTTGTCCCAGCAGTTGCCCTTTCGGCTCATGCTGGGTTTGCAGCCCTTTTGTTTCATGTAATCAATATACTTTTGTGAACGATACTGCACGCCTCGATCTGAGTGTATGATCAGACCAGGCTCTATATCGCGCCGCTTGAACGCCATCGACAGCGCGTTGGTCACGAGCTGTTCGGTCATTGAGGAGTCCAGCGCCCAGCCGACGATACTGCGTGAATAGAGGTCCATGACGGTTGCCAGGTAAAGCCACTGTTCATCGATCCAGATATAGGTGATATCGGTGGTCCACTTTTGATTGGGCTTGTCGGCACCAAATTCTCGCCAGAGCAGGTTCTCCGATACGTTATGCATGGTCAGTGTATGACCACCATAATTGAAGGCTTTGCCGTTTCGCGCTTTCAGTCCCTGTTTTTTTAGAATATCTGCAATGTAGTTGGTCGAACACGGGATATTCAGCGCATTAAGCTCCTGGGCAATGCCTGGCGCTCCGTAGCGCGCTTTAAAGGTGGCGTGCGTCTCTACCACCTTGCGTTCCACCTGCTCACGACTGATCTTTCTGGCGCACTTAGGGCGACCCAGCCAGCGATAGTAGCCGGCACGTGACACCTTCATGGCCCGACACATCATCATGATGGAATACTCATCCTTGTGTTCTCGAATTAAGGCGTACTTCACTCTTGGTGGTTCGCGAAGTACGCAGCTGCCTTTTTTACGAATTCCAGCTCCTTTTCCAGAGCGGCTTTCTCACGCTTGAGCTTGCGGATTTCTTCGCTTTCCTTCTTGGAGTAGTCCACGCCGTCCAGGCTGTTAAATTGCTTATCTGACAGCCGATTAAATTGACGACGCCAGTTGTATATCTGCTGAGCACTCACGCCGAGCTCTCTGGCCACCGATGCGGTGGTATTGCCTTCTTTGTTCGCTCGATTCACCGCCTCTCGGCGAAATTCTTCGGTGTAGGCTTGTGTCTACTTACGTGCCATCTTGAGCACCTCCATATAGATAAATCTAACTATACAGAGTGTCTACTAGTGTAGTGTCCTAAACTGATGCTATATTATTTTAGTTGCTCTGATGTTACAATGCTTGCTGTTTTTCAAAAGCAGGAATTGTCCGTTATGAGAGTTGCAGCAAAAATCACGTTATCAGATTCAGATAGACAAACG
>JBNKFQ010000109.1:0-5506 GCA_050289385.1 Porticoccaceae bacterium
TGGTGTTGCAGCATCGGTTGCAGTGAAGCCTTCTTACGGGCTGTCTGAAAGTGAGATTGCAACGATGCTGCAAGACTCGTTTCAGCATGCCGGCGATGATATGCAGGCTCGGGCGCTGCGTGAACAACAGGTGGAAGCCTGGCGTTTGGTTGAGGACGTTGCGACGGCGCTGGTGCAAAATGGCAAAGAACTGTTGTCGGAACAGGAATATGCCTGTCTGGACAAGGCAGTGACCCAGCTGCGACAGCTTGCTGACAGCGAGGATCAGCGGGCAATTGCGCGTCAGATAGAGACGCTTGCCAAAGTCAGTGAAGACTTTGCGGAGCGGCGAATGGACGCCAGTATCAGGAAGGCACTGGCTGGCCATCGTTTGGAAGAGTTTGATCGGGAATAGTTTGCGAATGCCAAAAATAGTATTTTTACCTAACGAAACTGCTTGCCCTGAAGGTGCTGTGATAGAAGCAAAAGAGGGGGAGAGTATCTGTCAGGCAGCTTTGCGCAACGGCGTTCATATCGAGCACGCATGCGAAATGTCTTGTGCGTGCACCACCTGCCATGTCTATATTCGCGAAGGGTTTGAGACACTTCCCGAAGCCGACGACCTGGAGGAGGACTATCTCGATAAAGCCTGGGGTGTAGAGCCGGATTCGAGATTGAGCTGTCAGGTGATTGTCGCTGACGAAGATCTGGTGGTAGAGATACCAAAATATACTATTAATATGGTTTCGGAAAATCATTGAGAAGCGGAGCCTGGCAAGGTGTGAGGAGCGGGAAATGGGCCTGAAATGGACAGATGTTAACGACATCGGCATCGAACTGGCAGAAAAACATGCCGATGTGGATCCCCGGTATGTAAACTTTGTTGACCTGAGAAACCGGGTTCTGGCTCTGGAGAATTTTGACGATGATGCCGAGCGTTGCGGAGAAAAAATTCTCGAGGCGATTCAGATGGCCTGGATAGAAGAGGCTGATTAAGTTGTCTTTGTTGCTGGTATCTGTTCCAAACTTGCAATCTACTCGTTGTTTTGTCTGGAAGTTTTTGAAATTACTGTTAAAATTCCGTTGACTAAAACCATAATTTGGTACTCCGTAACAGGGCTGTGTGATGGAGTAGATGGATACAGGGGAGCGCATGAGCTCGAAAGAAGAGCTTTATAAGGTACTACTGGAGACTTCTCCCTACGGCACGCTTTTCTTTGTATATGGCGTTTGCATCGAATGCAATACCCGTGCGCTGCAGTTGATTAACTGTGAGCGCAGCCAGTTGATTGGCGCCTCTCTGGATGAAATAACCGGCGATGAATCCTCTGCGTTCATTGACTTCAAGCTGCAACTCAAAAAAGCCATCAAGAATAACGCACAACAGTTGGACTGGCGTTGTCCGACGGAATCTGCTGACACGGTCAATATTCAAGTGACATTGCAGCGTGTACCAGGGAATCCTCGCGAATTTGTTGTGACCATGATGGACGCCCGAAACAGTGCCCGGGATTCGGTGACAGAAGACGGTTCCTCCGAATCGCTTGCTCCCGAGGTGAAATCGGCAGTGCAAAACAGCACCGGGTCGCAAGCAGTTTGCTCTGAATCCGACTCTGAGCCCGGGCTTGAACCAGAGTCTGGACAAGGGTCTGAACCAGAATCTGAACCAGAGTCTGAACCTGAATTGACCGCGACATCACCGCGGCTGGAACTGGAGCTTGAGCCTCTGGCCGATATCGAGGCCGAATCGGAGCCCGAGTTCGAGCCTGTGCCCGACAGTGAGTTTGTGCCGGCGAGTGAACCCGAGCCAGTGGCAAGCCGCACTGAACCCCGGCATACGCGTCAGGAGATGTATTTCGATGCTCTGACTCGACTGCCAAATCGCCAGTTTCTGATCGACAGCCTCGCCACATACTTTGAAGAGCGTCGCGAGACGGAGGTCTGCGGCGCGCTGTTGATGATTGATCTGGACAACTTTAAGGATATCAACGATTCCTGGGGCCACAACGCCGGTGATCAGGTGATCAAGAAGGTGGGGGCAGCCATTGCTCGCATGGTAAAGGGCGACAATGTTCTGGCGCGATTGGGTGGCGACGAATTTGTACTGTTCATTCCACAAATCTCCGATGGTGTGTCACAGGCTGCCTGGGATGCCCAGGCAGCTGCGGAAAAAGTGCGGGAGTCTGTTGCCACGCCAATTTTCCTCGACGGTCACGAGCTGGTTCTTACCGCCAGTATTGGCATTGCGCTACTGACTGATAATGAGTTGACAGCTGAACGCGCACTGCAATATGCCGACAGCGCCATGTATGAGTCCAAGCGCAAGGGGCGCAACAGTATCGCCTTTTTTGACCCATACATTACAGAAAAGGCGCAACGCCAGGTCGGCCTTAACATTCGCCTGCGCAAGGCAATAGACAATCAGGAGTTCGCGCTTTATATCCAGCCACAGGTGGATGTGATTACCGGTAAAGTCATCGGTGGTGAAGCCCTGTTGCGTTGGGTGAACACGGAAAAGAGTCACAATATGCCAGCAGAATTTATTCCGGTGCTGGAATCGTCTGGATTGATTGTCAATGTTGGTCATTGGGTGATACGTACAGCGTGTGAGTATTTGCGCAGTTTTCTTGACGACGGCTTGTGGCACGAGGGGATGCATTTGGGCATCAACATCAGCCCGCGACAATTCCGCGATCCACAATTGCTCGAAGTGGTTCAGCACAGCCTTACCAGCTACAAAATTGACCCTGCCTACCTCAATTTTGAAGTGACTGAAAATCTGTTGATTGAGGATGTGGATGAGGTCGTGGCCAAGATGAATGCCATTAAATCTCTGGGGTCCTGTTTCTCTATTGATGATTTTGGAATCGGTTATTCATCGATGATTTATCTCAAGCGCTTGCCCTTTGATCAGCTCAAGATTGATCGGGAATTTATTCGCAATATCCATCGCGATGCTGAAAGTCGCGGTGTTGTGGAGGCGATTATGGCGGTTTCTCGTCAATACGGACTGCAAGTGATCGCTGAAGGCGTGGAAAGTGCGGATTCCCTGATGGTTCTGGATAAGGTCGGTTGTAACAGTTATCAGGGTGCGCACTACAGTATGCCGGTTCCGGTTGAACGCTTCCGGGAGCTGTTGGCCGCGTGAGCCTCGTTCCGAGGATTGTCTTCGGATCGGGTAATAATTAAAGCAGTGAGCCCAACTTACCATCTTTTATCAAGCATTCCTTGTAAGTGTCTGTTCCCAAGCGTAAAATCCTGCCCCAAACTGCCAGTCTGCTGACCAGTATCGGCGTGCTGGGCATTTTTGTTTCCGCCAGGTTTGCCTGACGTTCGGGGGCAACAGTTGCAACCGACCTTGAGCGGGTCGAACTTGGTGGGGCCAAGTCCCTGATTTAACTGTGATTTACTTTGGAGAATACACCTGATGGCAGTAGAACGTACCCTGTCGATTATCAAGCCCGATGCTGTTGCTAAAAATGTTATCGGTGAAATAAACGCCCGTTTCGAAAAAGCTGGTTTGGCGATTGTAGCGATGAAGATGCTGCGCCTGTCTGAAGAACAGGCTGGCGGGTTTTATGCCGAGCACAAAGAGCGCCCGTTTTTTCCTGCGTTGATCGAATTTATGACTTCTGGCCCGGTTGTTGTTCAGGTGCTTGAAGGCGAGGGTGCGGTACTTCAAAACCGTGAACTGATGGGCGCTACGAACCCGCAAGAAGCTGCGGCCGGTACGATTCGCGCGGATTTCGCGTCCACTATCGACGCCAATGCGGTTCATGGTTCAGATTCTGCCGAGTCCGCGGCGCGAGAAGTGGCTTACTTCTTTAACGCAGATGAAATCTGCGAACGCCAGGCGCCAGCTTGATCGGGATATAGCTTATGACGGTGCAACCCGTACAGCAATGCCTGCCCCCTGAGCCCCGGAAGGTTAACCTTCTGGGGCTTTCTGCTGAAAAGCTGGTAAGTTTTTTTACTTCAATTGATGAAAAACCGTTCCGTGCAACCCAGGTGATGAAGTGGATACATCAGCAGGGTGTAGACGATTTTGACCAGATGACGAACCTCGCCCGGGCGCTCAGGGCCAAGCTGCGTGATAAGGCTGAAATTCGAGCGCCGGAAGTTGCCAGTGAAGAGCACTCCGCAGATGGCACACGTAAATGGTTGATTCGAGTAAGCGGTGGCAGTTGCGTGGAAACCGTTTTTATTCCCGATGGCGAGCGCGGCACGCTCTGTGTTTCATCCCAGGTTGGGTGTGCTCTGGATTGCAGTTTTTGTGCTACCGGAAAGCAGGGTTTCAACCGCGACCTGACAGCGGCCGAAATCATTGGCCAAGTGTGGATTGCAGCGAAGTCTTTCGGTCAACTCAAGCCGGGAGCTGAGCGAACGGTTACCAATGTGGTGATGATGGGCATGGGAGAACCCCTGCTCAATTTTGACAATGTTGTCGATGCCATGAATTTGATGTTGAACGACAACGCTTACGGGTTGTCGAAGCGTCGGGTAACGTTGAGCACATCGGGGGTAGTGCCGGCTCTTGATCGCCTGGGCGATGTTACGGATGTATCACTGGCAATCTCCCTGCACGCAGCCAATGATGAATTGCGTAATGAGCTGGTGCCGATTAACCGCAAATACCCCATTGCCATGTTGTTGGCATCGACGCAGCGTTATCTGCAAAAAATGCCGGACACACATCGCAAAGTGACGATTGAATACACATTGATTGACCAGGTAAATGACCGCCCCGAGCACGCCCGTGAGCTGGCTGAGTTGATGCGGGACATACCATGCAAGATCAATTTGATACCGTTTAATCCGTTTTCGCAATCGGATTATCGACGGGTTAGCAACAATGCCGTGAACAGGTTTCGCGATATTCTGTATCGTGCAGGTTACACTGTTACCGTGCGTACCACGCGCGGCGATGACATTGCCGCGGCTTGCGGTCAGCTTGCCGGTGCGGTGAATGATCGTACCCGGCGCAGCGAGCGACATCGAGCCCGGATGCCACAAGGTGCATGGATCGGGGAGGACGGGCCGCAAGAACAAAAATTGCAAGAACAGGAACTGGATAAACAACCAGTCAGGTTGATAACGAAGTGACCGCGAGTCACCGTTAACGGGGGAGGGGCCATGAACATGCGTATTGCTGTATCTGTCTTGCTGGCAGTGGTGGTGAGCGGTTGTATGGTTCAGGAAACCGGACGACGGGGTGTTATCAAACCGGTTGATTCTGAGAAAGTACTGGAAAACCATATTGATCTCGCCTTTCGCTACATCAGCCGCGACAACCGGGAATCGGCGCGCACTCATCTGGAGAAGGCACGGCAACTGGACTCCAGAGATTCACGTATTTATACCTGTTACGCGTTGATTTATGAATCCGAAGGCGAGGAGGAACTCGCTGAAGAGAACTTTCTGCAAGCCCTCCACTATAACTCGGCAGACACGCGTGCAAGGTTCTATTACGGCGTATTCCTTTCTTCCCGCAATCGTCCAAAAGACGCCAAAAAGCAGTTCAGGCATG
>JBNKFQ010000110.1:0-17575 GCA_050289385.1 Porticoccaceae bacterium
CCGGTCTGCGGAGAGCACCCCACTATTCGTGAGTTAATCAACTACGAAGAATTCTGCGGCGCGCCGAACAAACCAGCTGGAGAATCAAGTGAAGAAATTACAGTTCAACAACTGAAAAATCGTCTTGATCAAGGTGAACACCCGCTGATTCTGGATGTGCGTGAACCGTGGGAACGAGATATTTGCCAGCTGGACAATACTACCCCGATACCCAAGGCACAGATCGCCGGCCAGATGACCCGGCTGGATAAAGAGCGAGAAATTATCGTGCTGTGTAAAACCGGCAACCGCGCTGCCAGCGTGTGCCAGCAACTCAAAGAAAATGGATTTGAGCGCGCGGTTAATCTGAAGGGCGGTATTGTTGCCTGGGCGCAGGAGATTGATACCGGTTTGCAACAGTATTAATAGAGTTGGAAGTTAGAGGTTGGAAGTTGGAAGGCAGGTCGTTTACGACCTCGCGGAGCTATGCACCGCTCGCCTGACAGACCAGCCAAGGCCAAGCACAGCAATGGCCGAAATTTTTCACTTCCAACTTCCAACTTCCAACTTCCAACTTCCAACTCACATCACGCCTGCTCTGCCTGGTAGTCCGGCAATTCCCAACTGTCCCACTGCTGATAAATCAAAGACGTTTCAATATGCTTTACTTCCTTCCGCTCAGTAAAGGCGGTGAGCACAAAGTCACGCAGGTGCTCCGTATTCCGTACACAGATATGCACCAGAAAGTCACTGGTGCCACTGGTATGAAACACCCGCAAAACCTCTTCATGGCCTAGCAGGTGGTGACGAAATTCCTCTACCTCCTGGCGAGTATGGTGAGTTAGCTGCACCGCTACCATTACCTGTATTTCAATACCCAGGGCGGGCGCGTCTACCGACGCGTGATACCCCTGTAATACGCCACTGGCGCGCAAATATCTCGTTCTCGCCAGACAGGTAGAGGGCGCCAGCCCCACTATCTGCGCCAGTTCCTTGTTGGCGATCCGCGCATTCTTTCGCAACTGGCGCACTATTTCGAAGTCAATTCGGTCCATAAGCCCTTTCTCATCAAAAATCGAATTTTATTCGGTTACAGGAAAAATATTAATCCTGATATTAGGATAATAGCGGTATTTTTCGATTAATCACTCGTGTAAACGTAAAACGTGAAGGGTAACGTATGAGCGACCAAAACACACGATTCCAGCATGCCAAATCCTTGTCCCCTGTCCGCAACAGCAGTTCGGCCACCGATATTCGGGGTCTGGTGAGTGAGCAACTGGAACACTTTCAGATAGATCGCGAGAGCGACCTTGGCCGCAGCCTGGCACAAGTTGCCGAAAATCTGTACGAGTGCCAGGGCAGTGTCGATGACCTGTGGCAAACGGCTCAGGCGAGTATGCACAAACTGAACCACGGTGACCGTATTGCCCTGTTTAATGCCAAAAAGTTTCTCTCCTTCCAGATAGCAAAAATCCTCGACAACCTGCAAACCCCGTTCCGCAAAAGCTACCAGCAACTGGACGAATCGCTGGGCACCAGGGCGGCCCGTTCTGCCTATCCGATTTTTGATAATGTGTCGGCGCTGTTCTCCGCCACCCCGGTTATCACTCGAACCGCCACCTACACCTTTGCCTGCGCCGAGTGGATTGCCGACGCTTTTGAAGGCAAGGAATTTATGCTGGAAATCTATTCACGGTTGCTCAACCCCACCTCCATCGCCCTGGCCAACCACATTGTTGATCTGGAAGCCGGTCCCGAAGCGAGTGAATATCTGGCCTGGAATTTTAACAGCGGCATGGCAGCCATTGATGCTACCTTGTCTCATGTACTCGGCCACGAAGACGTTTTGATTGCCAGCCGCAATTTATATGGCGGCGCCCATCAGTTGATTCATGACTGGTTTGCCAAACCCTCCAACCTCAATATTGGCGTGGAACAGTTTGACGGTTACAGGGTTGACGACTTTATGACCTGTTGGCACAACGCCAAAACCAAATACGCCGAGCGCCTGAAAAGCAAACAGGCTTACCTGTATATCGAATCGCCGTGCAACCCGCACGGTTATGTACTGGATGTCCCGGCATTATGTAAAGCTGCACACGCGGAAGGGATGCGAGTGATTATTGACGCCACCGTAGGCACACCATTTTTGCAGCAACCCCTGCGCCGCGAAGACCCGGCCGAAAGACCGGACTTTCTGATCCACAGTTACACCAAAGACCTGACTGGCATGGGGTCGGTAATTGCCGGGGGGGTTATCGCCCACAATGAAGACATGTTTATTCCCAAGGGCCAACCCGGCTGGGACCAGACCATGTTCTGGAACGTTTACTATATCAAGGGGGCGTTCCTCTCTGCCGATGCCGCATTTGAAGTACTGCAGGGTATGCGCACACTCAACCTGAGAATGTTGACCAAATGTATTAACGCGGAAATTCTGGCAAAGTTATTTGCCTCGCACCCGGGCATTCAAGTGAACTGCGCCGCCTTGCCCGACAACCCCAATCACCAGCTGTGCCAGCAACAGTTGAATTATGGACTGACACCACCGCTTTTTACGATCGATATCAAGGGCGTGTCCAAAGACGTTTTCCAGCGTTTTTTTGACAGCCTGGAGCCAGCTTTCTCACATCAGATCAGCCTGGGGCAAACCAACACCATTGTGAGCTGCCCCGGCCTGACCACACATTCTGAATTAAGCCCGGAACAACAGCAGCAAGCGCAAATTTTTCCCACAACTATTCGCGTCTCGCTGGGCATCGAAAACCCCAGGGACCTGATTCGTCACTTTATCGCCGCCTGCAAAACCATTCTGGACCCGATACAACCCGGCTTTTCTGATCAGTTTATGAGTGAAGACAATATCAATGCGTTGATTCGCAATACTTATCTGGAACGGCACCAGCGTTATATTGAATCGTGTTTGTGATTTGAGTTGGAAGTTGGAAGTTGGAAGTTGGAAGTTGGAAGTTGGAAGTTGGAAGTTGGAAGTTGGAAGTTGGATAATTGCGTGCCTTGGGACAACTTCGATGCAACAAAAAAGGCAGCTCGCAAGCTGCCTTTTTTACTTTTTTAGCGTCTGTCGTCCGACTCTGAAGATCCCGCTCCTCACTCAGTCACGCCGCTCCACAAAATCAGTACAACAGCCACTGGCACAAGGAAACGAATAAAGAAATGCCATGCCTCGTAAACTATAGTGTTGCGGATATTCAGTTCATCGCGACTGGACTGTTTGCTGACAAACCAACCACCAAACACAGCAATCACCAGACCGCCCAGCGGCAACAATAGCTGACTGGAAACGTAATCCATCAAATCGGCAAAGTGCCGACCAGCCAGTTGCCAGTCCATAATACCGCTGTAGGCAAGAATACTGAGAACACTGATTACCGCAGTAATCAGGGTAAACAGCACCGCGCTTTTGTGACGAGGCATTCCCTTGTGTTCTTCTGCCCACGAAATCAAAGGCTCCATCAGGCCAACCATGGACGTAATCGCCGCCACAGAAAGCAGCAAGAAAAACAGAATACTGACAATATGACCACCCGGCATCTGGGCAAAAGCCACCGGCAGGGTTTTGAAAATCAGGCCGGGCCCACCTTCCGGGTCGAGTCCATGGGCGAACACTGCCGGGAAAATGGCAAAGCCTGCAAGCAGCGCTACCAGCGTATCAGCCACTACGATAATAACCACCGAACGGGAAATCGAAATATCCTTCGGCAAATAGGCGCCAAAGGTCATCATACCCGCCATCGCGACACCTACGGAAAAGAACGCTTGTCCGATTGCAGCCAGCCAAACATCGCCATTGATTTTGCTAAAGTCAGCGGCAAACAGATAGTCCACTGCTTGCGAAAACCCGCCAGCGAACATGTTGTACACCACCAATACCACCAGCAATACAAACAGGGTGGGCATCAACATGGTCACGGCCTTTTCAATACCGTTTTGCACGCCACGGTAAACAATGTAACCGGTAATGGCCAGCACCAGCGCTGTCCAGAACAGCATACCCCCAACATCGCCCGCCACGGCACCAAATGCCAGCTCCGCACTCACCCCGTCAGCACCGGCAAAACCGGTGGTGATTGCCTTCCACAGGTAGGTCAGCACCCAACCGGCAACCACACAGTAGGTGATCTGAATGGTAAAGGCGGCCAGCAGGTTCATACCACCAGCGAAGCCCCAGCCTCGGCCAGCGCCTTCCTTTTCGGCCACGGTGCGCATGGAACCGGGGGGAGACATCTTGCCCCGGCGGCCAATCATTACCTCAGCCATCAAAATAGGGATGCCAATAGCAACTGCACAAAGCAGGTAAACAAGTACAAAGGCTCCGCCCCCGTTCTCACCCGTCATGTATGGGAAACGCCAGATATTGCCGAGCCCAACGGCAAAGCCGATGGACGCCATGAGAAAGCCGAAGCGGGATGACCAGTTTTCGTGTTGGCCGGTGGCAGCCATGGAGAATCTCCTCAGTCTTTATATAATCAAATTATTGTTCTGCGCCAAAGGAAGGTACTCAAAGCGGCAGCGCAAAGTGCCGCAACTCTAGCAGTCGTGGGGTCTGACGGCAAGTGAATGGCCTTTAAAATTGAACCCGGGCACGTTCTCGGACTGCACTCTAATGTGCCAGAAAAACAGCCACCAACTCGTCAAATCGACCCAGTTCTATCTGCTGTTTCACACCGTCGATATCCGGTTTAAAGTACCGGTCTTCTTGCCAGGTGGTCGCCACCTCACGAACAATGGCGCAGGCAATTTCCAGCTTTTTGCTGGATTTCAGCGGTCGGCGCAGATCAATACCCTGCGCCCCAGCCAGCAATTCTATGGCCAGAATATAGCGAACATTGTCGTTCATGATTTGCAGGCGACGGGCAGCAAAGGTAGCCATGCTAACGTGGTCTTCCTGATTCGCCGAGGTGGGTAAACTGTCGACGCTGGCGGGATGAGCATGGGACTTGTTTTCACCGGCCAATGCCGCTGCGGTGACATGGGCGACCATAAAGCCGGAATTTAATCCGGCATCCCTTACCAGAAATGGTGGTAACTGGCTCAACCCGGCATCAATAAGCATTGCCACGCGCCGCTCGGACAGCGCCCCGGTTTCCGAAATGGCAATAGCAAGATTATCCGAGGCCATCGCCACCGGCTCGGCATGAAAATTACCACCGGAAACAATCCCCACCGAGCCGTCAAACACCAGCGGGTTATCGGTAACCGCATTGGCTTCAATAACCAGTGTTTTCGCAACAAAACGCATCTGGTCAAAGACCGCGCCCATCACTTGCGGCTGACAACGCAAACAGTAAGGATCCTGGACCTTGGTGCAGTGACTGTGAGACTGATTTATCTCACTGTCTTGCAACAGCTCGCGGTAATGGCGAGCCACTTCTATCTGACCCGGCTGGCCCCGCACCTGATGAATTTCCGCCACAAACGGAACGCGACTGCCCAGGCTGGCCTCGACACTGAGACTGCCGGCAATCAACGCTGCGCAAAAGTTGCGTTCTGCCTCAAACAGACCTTTTAACGCCAGTGCGGTCGACGCCTGGGTGCCATTCATCAATGCCAGCCCCTCCTTGGCTTGCAACTCGATGGGCTGCAGCCCGGCCTGCGCAAACGCTTCTTGACTGGCGCACACCTGCCCGCGCCAAACCACCTCGCCCTCGCCGGTCAACGGCAGGCTCATATGTGCCAGTGGCGCCAAATCACCAGACGCACCCACCGAACCCTGACCGGGAATCAGCGGATACATTTGTAAATTAACCATGCGAATCAGAAGCGCAATAACATCGCGACGAATTCCGGAATAGCCCTGTAACAGGGAACCGATTTTCATCACCAGCATCAAACGCACAACGCCGTCAGCCAGCACCGAGCCAACGCCGGTGGCGTGGGACAACACCAGGTTTCGTTGCAACACCCCCAACTGCTCACGGTCGATACCGGTTTGCGCCAATCGGCCAAACCCGGTATTGATGCCATATACCGTGGCGCCCTGTTCAATGGTGTCGACTACCCGTTGGCGAGAGCGCTCAACAGCGGTCCAACAGCGTTCATCAACACTCAAGTGAACCGGCTGTCTGTATATATTGCGAAGCTCGGCAAGCCTTAACTTGCCCGGCTCAAGATTGAGTTCAAACATTTTTGCTATGACCTCAATTCACTCATGGCAGAACTAAAATCTGTCGCGATCTGTTCTTCATAAATATGCCTGCTATCAGCAATCACTTTGATTCCCCCCACCCAAACGTCCTTTATCGGATTTTCATCGCAAGCAAAAATCCAGCTGTCCAGCAGAGTGTCATCCTTGCGATCCAGCAAACGGGGATGCCGCGTATCCAGCACCACAAGATCGGCCCGAAAACCTTTGGCCAATTGACCAATTTTGTGGCCACTTACCCCGGCTCCTCCCATCAGCGCCCCATCAAACAGCGCACGACCGGTGCTGTGTTTATTCGCAGTTGATAAAACATTGCGCCGCCGCGCCATCAAGCGTTGGCCATACTCCAGACAGCACAACTCCCCAACAGCATTTACGCAGACCTGACTGTCGGAGCCGATGCCAAAACGCCCCCCCAGCGCCAGATAAGCCTCGGCCGGGAAAATGCCATCACCCAGATTCGCCTCGGTGGTTGGGCACAGCCCTGCCACTGCCCCGCTGGCTGCCAGCTGTGTCATTTCCAAATCAGTCATGTGAGTGGCATGGACCAAACACCAGTTGCCATCAACCAGACAGTTGTTCAGTAACCACTGCACCGGGCGTTGACCACTCCAGTTGACACAGCTATCCACCTCGAAGGTCTGCTCGGCGACATGAATATGTATCGGGAAATTGCCATGGTTGTCCTGCAACACGCTGTCCTGCAACACGTCGCGCAATAATTCCGGTGTTACCGCTCGCAACGAATGGGGCGCAAGACCAAGGGCGGCGTGAGCTGTTCTGGCGACAACCGGCTTTAACCGGTCAACAATGGCGCAATAACCATTCGCATCATTAATAAACCGTCGCTGCTGTGCGGTGGGCTCGCAGCCGCCAAAATTCGAGTAGCGATAAAGCACCGGCAACACCGTAATACCAATGCCCGCCCGCTCTGCAGCGGCGACAACCCGCAACGACATCTCTGCCCGATCGGCATACGCGTTACCTTGCGGGTCGTGATGCAAATATTGAAACTCGGCCACGTTGGTGTAGCCGAACTTCAACATTTCGAGATAAAGCTGAGTGGCTATCGCTTGCAGATGTCGAGGCTGCATGTTCTCCAGACAGGCATACATGGCAGTGCGCCAACTCCGGAAATTGTCATCACTGAAACCCGCCCGTTCAGCAAGCCCGGCCATTGCTCTCTGGTGCGCGTGCGAATGCACATTGGGAATGCCCGGCAACGAACAACCACTGACAACAACACCGTCACTGATGTCGACACCTGCTTTGACTGCCGTTATTTGCCCCTCTTGATTTACCTTTAGCTCAACATTGTCGGCCCAGCCATTCGGCAACAATGCAGACTTCAGTAACAGGGTTTTCATGTCAGGACCTGATTTGATTACCACTTTCGGAGTTGAATATGCGCATCTGAAAGTCTAGCATAGTGCATACATGTATATACCACTTGAAGTATTGTGCAGTAACGATGTCTGATGATCGCTGGGATGTACTGCTACACAACGCCCGCATAGCAACCATGACCGGGGACGGTAAGCCCTGGGGCATGATTGACAAGGGTGCGCTGGCGGTAAAAGGCAAGCTGATTGCATGGCTTGGGGCAGACGATGAACTTCCCGGCGAACTGCAACATCTGTCCCGCCAGCTAGTGGACTGCCACGGCAAACTGGTGACACCGGGTCTGATCGATTGCCACACACACCTGGTCTACGGCGGCGACAGGGCAGGTGAATTTGAACAGCGCCTCAATGGAGTCAGCTATCAGGACATTGCCCGCACCGGTGGTGGTATTGCCGCCACTGTCTCTGCAACCAGAGCGGCATCGGAAGAAGATCTGTATTTGAACTCCCTGTCCCGCCTGCAACGTTTGATGGCTGATGGCGTCACCACGGTAGAAATCAAATCCGGTTACGGCCTCACCACCGAAGACGAACTCAAACAATTGCGCGTTGCGCGCCGTCTGGGTCATGATAACCCGGTACGCGTGCAAACCACCTTCCTGGGCGCACACACTCTGCCACCGGAATACCGCGACAACAGCGAGCTGTATATCGATCTGGTCTGCAACGAAATGCTACCCGCGGTAAAAGCCGCCGGACTGGCCGACGCGGTCGACGGTTTTTGCGAACACATCAGCTTTACTGCACAACAGATAAAGCGAGTATTTACTACGGCACAAAACCTTGATTTACCTGTCAAGTTACATGCGGAACAATTGAGTAATTGCGGTGGAGCCGCCATGGCGGCACAACACAAGGCGCTATCAGTAGATCATCTGGAATATCTCGACACCAATACCGTGCCCTTGCTTCGGGAACACGGCACCGTGGCCGTATTGCTGCCAGGCGCCTTTTATTGCCTGCGCGAAACCAGGCAACCACCTGTTCAGGCATTGCGCAATCACGCTGTACCGATGGCCCTGGCCACAGACTGCAACCCGGGCAGCTCACCGATAGTATCGCTGCTGTTAATACTGAATATGGCTTGCGTGCTGTTTGGTCTGACACCCGAAGAGGCGCTGGCGGGAGTAACCCGCAACGCCGCCCGAGCGCTGGGCATGGCAGACAAGACAGGTGTTCTGGCACCGGGCAAGTACGCGGATTTTGTCTTGTGGCGTACAGAAAACCCGGTGCAACTCATGTATCTGATGGCCGACCTGCCCTGCGACAGGGTATGGGTAGCTGGCCGCGAACGTCGGGATTAAGCCATGTCTAATAAAAACCTTGAAGCCCTGCCCCGCAATACTGCCAAGCCACTGTATCAGCAAATCAAGGACGCCATTCTCGACAAAATTCGCCGGGGCGAGTGGCTGGCCGGCGCCAAAGTGCCCTCGGAAAATACTCTGGTGGATGAGTTGAGCGTCAGCCGAATGACCATAAACCGCGCACTGCGCGAGCTGACCCAGCAGGGCTATCTGGAGCGGGTGCACGGTATTGGCACATTCGTCACTGCGCCACCTCGCCATGCCAGTTTGATTGAAATTCGCGATATCGCCGAAGTCATTCAGGCTTCAGGTAATACCCACCGTTCTGACATTCGGTTATTGCAAGAGGAGAATGCCGATACCGCTACCGCAGAGAGAATGGAAATCGAAGTCGGCACGCCTGTGTTTCATATTGTGATGCTGCACTATCAAAACGACGTGCCTATCCAGTTTGAAGACCGCTACGTCAACCCAGAACTTGTTCCCGATTTCCAGAGCGTGGACTTTACTCAACACACCCCTACGGAATATCTGATCAGCCTTTTTCGCCCCGACGAAATGGAACACATCGTACAAGCGGTACTGCCCGATGAAGAAGTTTGCGAAATGTTGGCAATCGAGTCCGGTGAACCTTGCCTGAAGCTGTTGCGACGCACCTGGGTAAAGGGTGCTGTGGTCACAACCGTCGCCTTTACTTACCCCGGCAACCGCTACGACCTTGGCGCACGTTACAGCACCGAAGATTATCACCGGCACACAAAGAAACAGCCAGGTTGAAGCCCTGACCTGCCAATCGGAAATACGCCATGACCCAGGCAACAGAGAATCGCCACGACCCCAACCGAACTATCCGCGCCCCGCGGGGTGCTGGACTGACCTGCAAAAGCTGGTTGACGGAAGCCCCCTTTCGCATGTTGCAGAACAATCTTGATCCGGACGTAGCGGAACGGCCGGAAGATCTGGTGGTGTACGGTGGCATTGGCCGGGCCGCGCGCAATTGGGACTGCTTCGACCAAATCCTGGACACACTGAAAACGCTCGATCACGATGAAACCTTGCTGGTTCAGTCCGGCAAGCCGGTCGGCGTCTTTAAAACCCACAGGGACGCACCGCGGGTATTGATTGCCAACTCCAACCTTGTACCACACTGGGCCACCTGGGATCACTTTAATGAACTGGACCGCAAGGGGCTGATGATGTACGGCCAGATGACCGCCGGTTCGTGGATCTATATCGGCAGCCAGGGCATTGTGCAAGGTACTTACGAGACCTTTGCCGAAGCAGGTCGCCAGCACTTTAACGGTGATCCGCGTGGCAAATGGATTCTGACCGCTGGCCTGGGTGGCATGGGCGGTGCACAACCCCTGGCCGCAACCATGGCGGGCTATTGCATGATCGCCGTGGAGTGCGACGACACTCGAATCGACTTTCGCCTGCGCACCGGTTACGTGGACAAAAAAGCCGGCAATATTGACGAAGCCATGGCCATACTCAACGACGCGAAAAGCCGTGGCGAGGCGATCTCCATCGCACTGTCAGGCAACGCGGCCGGGGTTCTGCCAGAAATGGTAAAACGCGGTATAAGACCCGACCTGGTGACAGACCAGACTTCCGCTCACGATCCGGTTAACGGTTATCTTCCCATCGGCTGGAGCGTGGAACAGTGGCGCGCTACTGCGCAAACCGACCCTGAAACGGTATCGCGGGAAGCGTGCCGATCAATGGCAGTGCATGTGCGCGCCATGCTCGATTTCTACAAGGCTGGTATCCCCACCGTGGATTACGGCAACAATATTCGCCAGCAAGCCTTTGACCAGGGCGTAACCGATGCCTTTGATTTCCCCGGTTTTGTACCCGCGTATATTCGGCCCCTGTTCTGCCGTGGGGTTGGCCCTTTTCGCTGGGTAGCGTTGTCCGGCGACCCCGAGGACATTTACCAAACCGATCGCAAGGTTAAAGAGCTGGTTCCCGACGATCCGCACCTGCACAACTGGCTCGATATGGCCCGGGAACGCATTCATTTTCAGGGTTTGCCCGCGCGTATATGCTGGGTGGGACTGGGTCAGCGCCACAGGCTGGGGCTTGCCTTTAACGACATGGTCAAACGCGGCGAACTGAAAGCGCCCGTGGTGATTGGCCGCGATCATCTGGACTCCGGTTCTGTCGCCAGCCCCAACCGTGAAACCGAAGCCATGCCGGACGGCTCGGACGCCGTTGCCGACTGGCCACTACTCAACGCCCTGCTCAACACCGCCAGTGGTGCCACCTGGGTATCGTTGCATCACGGTGGTGGCGTTGGCATGGGTTATTCTATTCATGCCGGACAGGTTATTTGTTGCGACGGCAGCGACGATGCGGCCGCCCGTATCGAGCGCGTATTGTGGAATGATCCGGCAAGTGGTGTTATGCGCCATGCGGATGCGGGTTATGACATGGCGAGACTGTGCGCAAGGGAAAACCACTTGAATTTATGCAACAAGTAAATACTGACACGATAATGTATAGAAAGCACAGCCAGATTTCAGAACATTATTTGCCATACTTACAAACAAGTCTCTAATCACGTAATTTATCAATAAAAATATTTATTTCGGATTCATTTTCTTCAGCTTTGTACCCATTTTTGCAATTCGCGTGAATATAACCACAGAAATGCATACCCAAATAGTCAAATGTCATTTTGAAGCAGTCCAAATATGGCGATGACGGCTTCTCGTAAATTGATGTACATACCACATAAGCGGTTTTCCCCCTTAGCAACCTGCCTTTTTCAAGGAGTTCGGGTATTTCCAGGTAGTCAGAGATACGATCCAGAAAAATTTTCATTGGTGAGCTAACGGCATACCAATATTCCGGGGACGCAAAAATAATATTCTCGTGTTCGAGAACATAATTCATTGTCAGTTCAAATTCGTCATTTCGATTTTTATGCTCATAGTCGAAAAAAGAAATATCTTTTTGTGACAAGTCAATGACCTCAATTGACAATTCACTGGCAATGCGATCCATCAACTTACCCGTATTACCGTTCCTGCGTGAGCTCGAAAATAATGCTATCGTATTCATCAAATCACCAAAATATTTTGTGAAAAATGTTCCCTTCGATTCAAATACTCTCTCTGCAATCGGAGAGATGTTATAGAAAAAGCCCCTGACCTGCACTCAACATTGAAGCTGCCCGTGGTTGGTAATTCCTGAAATTTGCTCTGGTTCGGTTAGCAAGCAACGCAGTGCTATAATGCCCCGCTTACTAACCAAACCAGAGCGAACCATGCCCACACTGACCGACGACCTGCGTATTCGTCAAAGCCAGTCTCTGCTGGCGCCCACCATTCTGATCAGCGACCTGCCGTTGTCAGAACAGAGCGCCCAAATGATTGCCGCTGCACGCAAAACCATCGAAGACATTCTCTCTGGCAAGGACAAACGACTGCTGGCAATGGTTGGCCCCTGCTCTATTCACGATCCGGTGGCTGCACTGGACTATGCAGAAAAACTGAAAGATGCTACGGCACATCTGGAAAATGACCTGTTTATCGTACTTCGGGTTTACTTTGAAAAACCACGCACCGTGATTGGCTGGAAAGGAATGATTAACGACCCCGACCTCGACGGCAGCTTCCATATCAACAAGGGCCTGCGTCTGGCGCGACAACTGCTGGTGGATGTCGCCGGGCTGGGCATGCCTGCGGCATCGGAGTTCCTGGATACCACCTTCGGTCAGTATTACGCCGACCTTGTCAGCTTTGCCGCCATTGGCGCGCGCACAGTTGAAAGCCAGGTGCACCGCGAACTGGCCTCTGGCCTGTCTATGCCAGTGGGCTTTAAAAACCGCACCGACGGCGACGTGCAGGTGGCGGTAGATGCCATTCGCTCTGCCAGCTATTCGCACTGGTTTCCATCGCCAACCAAAGAGGGCTCACCAGCCATTCTGGAAACCAGTGGCAACGATCAGTGCTATCTCATATTGCGCGGCGGCAATAGAACCGGCCCCAACTACGGGCCCGAGTCAGTCGCGAACGCGAAAGCCACTCTGGACAAAGGCGGTGTCAGTCAAAGCCTTATCATTGACTGCAGCCATGGCAACAGCAACAAGGACCCGCAACAACAGATTGTCGTGGCCGAGTCCGTAGCGCAACAAATCGAACACGGCGAAACCGCGATTCGCGGGGTTATGCTGGAAAGTCACTTGACCGGCGGCGCCCAAAAACAGGTTCCCGGACAGGAACTGGCCTACGGACAGAGCATTACCGACGCCTGCCTGTCACTGCAGGAAACCCTGCCAGTGCTGGAACGGCTGGCGTCGGCTATCCGCAAATCCTGACAGGCCGTCGCTCGCGATTCTTTAAAAACAAGTGGCACCAGGGGATGCTAATCTGTAATTATTGATTTTTGAGTGACTCTTCGCCAAATTCCATTCAAACACACCGGCCAAACACCGGTAAACGACAGGAAATTTCCATGAAACCGGTTTTGTTTGCCGCACTTGTTTTGTTCACGGTGTCCGCTTTTGCAGACAATCGTTATGTTTTTGAAGATTTCGGGTTTTCCGTCACCCCGCCCAGCGACTGGAAGGTGCAACACAATACACGGGCCCGGGAACAATACCGCGCCATTCAGCAAAAATACGGGCACGATAGCGAGGCTCTGGCCAGGCAAGCACTGGTGCTATTAAGAATATTACCAACCACTTATGACGGCTCCCCGCGATACCAGCCCACCTTTGCCTGTGTCGGGCTGTTCCAGGACACCGATACCGCCACCGCTCTGACCAGTTCACGCGATATGTTTATCGGTGGCAATACTGGTGACACGGTTTCCGAAATTCTGCCGCTCAAACAGGGTGAACTGGATATCTCCCGTTTTTCTGTCATCAACAGGGAGAAGGGCCATAATCTGGCTTTCTACAGCTTTCGCGCTAACGACAAACTGGCGGTTTGCTCTGCCAGCTTCGGCGAAGATTACAGAGCTGCTGCCGAACAATTTTTGGGATCTATCGCCAAACACAAGCCATGAACGCGGATTGCTGACAAACAGAGGGATTTGTAATAAACCGTGGCAAAAATACTGGTTTTTCAACACGTTCCCTATGAGCCGCTCGGCGCTCTTGACCCACTGCTGCGCCAACATCGGCATCGCATTCGCTACGTCAATTTCGCGCGCTCGCAGACCCGCCTGCCGAACATGAAAAATTACACTGCGCTGATCGTGCTGGGTGGCCCCATGAATATCGGCGAGGAAGGTAAATACCCGCATCTGGAACTGGAAAAAGCTGCTATCAGAAAAGCACTTGAACTGGAGGTGCCCATACTGGGCATTTGCCTTGGCGCGCAACTCCTTGCCAGCGCACTGGGAGCCAGGGTGTACCCAACGGCAACTCCGGAAATCGGCTGGCACTCTGTGACGCCGACGACAGAAGGCAAAAGTGACCAATTAATCAGACACTTTCAGGAATCCACTTCGGTGTTTCAATGGCATGGTCATACTTTCGATTTACCACAAGGCGCAATCCATCTGGCCAGCGGTGACGATAATGGTTGTCCGGTTCAGGCGTTTCGTTACGGGTCATTGGCTTACGGCTTTCAGTTTCACCTGGAAGCCTGCGCTTCGCTGATAGAACGCTGGCTAAACTTGCCTGCTCATCGGGAAGACATCGGAGCCGACGGCTTTGACCACACAGTTGCCAAAATCCGGGGCGAAACAAAAACCTGTTTACCAGTGTGCAAAGATCTTGGATTAAAAGTGTTTGGTGAGTTCATCAACCTGCTGCCCGTTGTCAGAAAATTGCAACAGATGCCCTCGCGGTAGCTCGCGCCAGGATGGTATCAAAGCCTGCTGACACCATCAGTCTCTGGTGTGTTCCGGCAAATAGAACCAACGCAATTCCTCAGCACGCCCCGAAATGTCCAGGCCATAAGTTTCACCATCACGATCGGCCTTGCAAAGCTCCTGCTCCGCCAATTCAACAAATCTGGACAGTGGCTGATCCACTCGGCCAACTTCGCGACTTTCTGTCTGAAACATACCCGAGTCATAATGAATATCGTTCAGGCTCACCGCAATCGGCATACGCCGGTTCTGATACAGCCATACCCCGTGTTCATTATCAAAACGATAGTAAGGCTGTAACCGCCAACCGTGCTCGGCAACAAGCTCAACCGCGCGCACAATGTACTCAAATGTTTCTTCATCAATAAAATAATTAAAGTTGATCCTGACCCAACCCGGTCGCAACACAACTTGACCGTTGATAATCTCAGACTCCAGCGCCTTGCTGTATTCGGCGTCCATATTCAACAAGCTGTGACCGTAAGGTCCGGCGCATGAACAACCACCACGCGACTGTATACCGAACAGATCATTTAACAGGGCCACCACCAGGCCGTAATGCAACCATTTTTCGTCGTGGCGGATTTGCAGGGAAATAATCGACAAGCGTTCGGAATCGGGGCAGCCCAGAATCTCAATATTGGGATTATCACGCCAACGCGTAATGGCGCGATGAATAAAATCGCTTTCACGCCTTTCGATTTCATCAACACCAACCGCTTGCTGTAACTGAAAGACCAGACCAGCACGTATTGACTCGATAATTGCCGGCGTACCCCCTTCTTCACGTCGCTCGATATCTTCAATATACAAATGGTCCTCAGGCGTGACATAAACCACCGTGCCACCACCAACAATTGCCGGCACCCGGTTTTTTACAATGTTTTCCTTAACAACCAGCAACCCCGGAGTACCCGGACCACCGACAAACTTGTGGGGGGAAATAAACACAGCATCGCAACCGTCGCTGCCGTCTTCACAGGCGCCTTGCATATCGATAGCCACATAAGGTGCGGCCGCCGCATAATCCCAGAACGACAGGGTATCGTAACGATGCAGCAACCGGGCAACCGTCTGCACATCCGTCTTGAGACCTGTAACATTTGAAGCGGCGGAAAAGCTGCCAATTTTAAGTGGGCGCCCGGCGTACCGTTGCAACTCTGTTTCCAGCACATGCATATCGAGATGGCCACAATTATCGAGCGGGATTACAACCACATCGGCAATAGACTCGCGCCATGTCAATTCATTTGAGTGGTGCTCGTATGGCCCAATAAAAACTACCGGACGCTGCTCGGGTGGAATCCGCTCCAGCAAGTGATAACGATCTTCAAGGTCAGCCGGAAGGCGAATATTCAGGATATCGATTAATCTGTTTACCGCAGCGGTCGCTCCGGAACCGCAAAATATCAAGCGATCATTTTTTCCGCAATTAAGCGCCTTTTTTATGATATTTCGAGCCTGTTCACGTAGCAGGGTCACCTGCATACCGGTGTACGACGTTTCAGTATGTGTATTGGCGTAGTAGGGCATCACCCTGTCGCGAATAAAGTTCTCTATGAAATCGAGTGATCGGCCAGATGCCGTGTAGTCGGCATAGATCAATGGCTTTACACCAAATGACGTATCAATTTGCTGCCGCTCACCGATTACAGAGCGGTTGATAAATTCAATCAGTTTTTGCACTGTACCCAAACCCCGAACACCGACCCCGAAACAGGTAGGAGAATTGTTTAACCCATACTGGAAACAGGGGATTTTAATTCAATACACTGTGAATTTTGTTGCTATTTATTCCACTTAAACATAAAATAAAAGAACATATATTCAATTAATTTTCAATTTAATAGAAATTAATACCACAAAACAATTCGGATATAATATATTTTTTCCAACTTGAATTTTAAATTAGCACAAAGTTATCAAATGGAATGATTGGTGCAGGATTCAGTTGTAAATACCGCGATAATGGAAACTTTGTTCCAGAAATCAACTATCATGCAAAACAATCTAACCAACCGCCAATAAGGATACCTTCTGAAATGGACAAGTTTGACAAGGCCATCCTGAAAATCTTGCAACAGGACTCAACACTCTCCGTAGCGGAAATCGCCGACCGTATCTCCCTGTCAAAAACCGCTTGCTGGCGACGCATTCAGAAACTGGAATCAGACGGAGTGGTGCGCGCCAGAGTGGCGCTGCTGGACCCGAACAAGCTGAACTTGCCGCTATCCATTTTTATCTCAATTCGAACCAACCAGCACAACCAGAACTGGTTTCAGGAATTCCGGCGAGTGGTCGCATCAATCCCCGAGGTTCTGGAAGTCTATCGAATGAGTGGTGATCTGGACTATCTGATACGGGCAGTCGTCACCGATATGGCCGGCTTCGACAAACTTTACCAGGAGCTGATAAAAGCCGACCTCTTTGATGTCAGTTCCAGCTTCGTGATGGAAACCATCAAACACACCACAGAACTGCCTCTGGATCACCTGTGATAAAGACCGGTTCACCGTAATGGCCAGCTGCTGTTAAGTGTACACTGCCCTTTAAATATGGATTGCGTGCCCCAACGTGGCCAAAGCCGCTTCAAACGTGCTTTCAGTCAGAGTCGGATGTACATGGATCGTACCTGCCAGGTCTTCAAGCCGGGCACCCATCTCCAGAGCCAGAGCGAATTCGCCAGACAGTTCGGCAACATGCGCCCCCACTGCGTGAATACCGACAATCACGTGGTTGTCCTTGCGGGCCGTAATGCGGACAAAACCGCCATCTGAGCCGGCATCCATAGCAAGCGCTCGACCGCTTGCCGCAAACGGAAATTTGCCAGTAATGACTTCTATTCCCGCTTCTTTTGCTTCATCCGGCGTCAAGCCAACACCGCAAATTTCCGG
>JBNKFQ010000111.1:0-5564 GCA_050289385.1 Porticoccaceae bacterium
TGAAAGCTGGAGACCTGGTAGAGTCTTCTGGTTGCACAATTATTGCTGCCAAACTCGTTTTGGTGGTGTTTGGCTATCACAGAGGTTGAATTTGTCGAAGAGTATCAGCACTGCAAAAGAGAAAGTAAGCAAATAGTCTTGAGCTAATTTTCTGCCATGCCTGCAATTGTCAATATAGATCATCCGTTCATGATTTTAGATGTTTCATGGAATGTGATAGATAACCTGCCAAAACATGATCTTCATTGAAATATAACATGGGTGATTATTCAGGTTTGATAAGTCCATGTTTAATAGCAAGTGATATGGCGTTGGTTGTGGTTTTGACGTTCAGAGCTTTTTTTGCAGAGGCGATATGTACATTCGCTGTTTTAACGCTTATGTGCATTCGTTCTGCTGCCTGATAAAGTGTGCAGTCGTGAAAAGCCATATAGGTTAATAGTTCTGTCGGACGTGCGGTTATTGTTGGGAAAATTATTCCGTTGTCATTATAGTAGCTTTCAAATTGCTCTGAACAAATATGATCAATTGCATTGCACAGTAATTCGAGCCGGCCTTCACACAGCTTGATTCGGTCCTGGAATTCAGGTTGAGACATGTTAAGCCCCCAAATAATGAAAGCTCCCTTTCTTTCGGTTTCTGACTTGGCCGGGATGGCGTAAAAATCTTCGTAATCAAATGATTTGATTAACTTTATAATTTCCCGATTTTTCTCAACTTCCTCGGTCGGATAGGGTGCAGCAAATATTTGATCGTGCAGAGTTGATCCAAAAATACCTTTGTCGGATAACTTCAGGCTGGTCCATAGCCAGTCGTACTCCTGGTAGTTGTTTTGGTAGTAACTGTCCAGGAATTCGGAAGGGAGGGAATGTATAGTTGAGTCCTGTACGTGAGAGGCTCCCATTAAGGTGAAGGAAAAATAACTAAACCCCAGTTTGCCAATCAATAAAGCAATACGACGTTTCAGGTCACCCACGTCAGTTGATAATGACAGGTATTTATACAGTTCGGTATCTGTCAGCATTTGAAAGAAAAAATTGTCGCGTTTAGTTGACGGGTGCCTGGAGGTTTTGGTAGGGGCTTTCGGATTTTTGTCGGGCGAGTGAAGTGTGGATTGATCTGAGTTGCAAGTTGAGTCTGTCTTGATGTCTTCAGCGGGAGAGTCAGGCAATAATTCCACATCATCGTGTGAGCGTTCATCATTCCCGGGTGAGTCATTTTGCATGTTTGATATTCCGTTATTTAATTTAAAGCTTTGATGTATGTGCTGGACATCCAGTCTCAGGGGTAGTCTCGATCAGAGATCCCGAGTGGTAGAGGTGTTGTTTTTGGTTTTTCTTGTTATCTTCTTCGGAATACAGGCTTGCCAGTATAGTGTAGGAACTATTGGCAATTTTTAGCAGTTCCAGTTCTGAAAGGTGACATGGGGTCATCTCGATACCGTTGGGTAAAACCATGTGCAGTGCGAATGTATCGCCGCGCAGATATACATCGTCATTGGTGAAGGGTGGTTTTCCAAAAGGTTTGGCGGCACGCTTGTTTTTGTGTGTGCCAGAGGTATGCTGTTCAGGTTTTATTCTAAAAGCAACTTCGTATTTATTGTGAAGGCAAGTGTCCATACTTGAGGTTCCTGGTAGTATTTAATATTTTCAGTTGGTTTAGGAAGCATAGTGTGGTTCGGAGGATAGTAGTGCTAAGGCTGTATATGAAGTTACGGGATAAATTTCCTATTGCCACAAGGAGAAAGTTGTGATAGAGCTGGAAGTGGCCTTGACCTTTTTTGTAATTTGTTTATCGCTTTGTTTGATACCGGGGCCGGAGTTAGTGCTTGTTTTTTCTCAGTCCACCTTGCAAGGACGATCGGCAGGCATTGCCATTACCCTGGGGGTATGCACGGCTGCATTTATTCACGTTGTCGCGATGGCGTTTGGGTTAACTGTTATTTTTCAATCATCCGAAATCGCATTCAATGTGTTGAAGGTGGCTGGCGTACTGTATTTGCTTTTCGTGGCTTGGCAGACACTCAGGCAACCCTTGCCTGCGCAATTGAATAAAGAAGCTTCCGCAGTAGAAACTCAATCGGATAAACACCCCTTTGGCGCACATTACCGGCATGGATTTTTTATAACCGGATCAAATGCGATTATGCCTCTATTCTTGATGTTTTTTTTGCCTCCATTTGTAAAGCCTGAGAGTGGGGCGGTCTTTACACAATTATTGCAGTTGGGAGGGCTGATGACACTTGCAACACTACTGGTTTATTCTGCGCTGAGTCTATTGGCAGACACCCTTGGCAACAACTTCTTTCGATTTAAAAGAGCTCATTCTTATATCAAGTACGGCGCCAGCGCAGTACTTGTTTTTTTTGCGTGCTATCTGGCTTTTGCTAGTCAGAACCTGATGTGATCAACAGTCATTAGTCCAGGGTTATAATATTTTTCTTTGTTGCTATATAAACAGCGTTAGCCACGGATACAGCACCCAGAGATTCTTTTATACCTTCCAGGTGTTTATTGACTGTACTGACGCTTATATGAAGTTGTTCCGCCACTTGTTGCGTGGATTTTGCACCACGAGCATAGGCACTAATAACCATGGATTGTCTTTCAGTCAGGGGGGACTTGTAAGGAAAGTAACTGGGGAAATTATTGACGGTTATAGAAAAAATGGCGCGAAGTAAGATGTTCAGTTCAGCGCGTCGTTCCATTACTTTAGACTTGAAACATATTGGGTCTTCGCCCTCTGACATTACGGAAAATATAACTTTTCCAGATCGTTTATCCAAGTCCAAAGGAATGGTGTAGCAGTCAAAAAATCCGTAATCATTGCTTAATTCCTGTATTTTATGGGTTGTCGATTTAGTCTGTGAACCTGGTGGGAGATGATTTGCTGCGTCATATATAGATGATAAATAGATGGGTTGATTTTCGTGTAGCGCGACTTCCAGACCCAAATCATGTTGATAGAGTTTTTCACTAACATAAGCATTGGCGAATGATTCGGGTATGGAATTCAGCATTAACTCAAGGCTGTTTTTGGTTGACGGTATCAGCGAAAAATCAAAATGTGAAAATCCCAAGTCGTTAACAATACTCCCTATTTGTTGCTTTAGATAACTAATGCGCCTGATTTGCCCCAACCTGTCCTTGACACACTCTTCAAATTTCTCCATACCCGTTGTGATCATAGTTTGTCGTTTTCCATGTTATTAAAGCAACGCCAGTCAATTACTGGCTGGCGTCTTTATCAAAGCGTCGGTTGCTTCACTCACAAAACTAATATTCCCAGGTAACGCTAATGCCCACTGTGCGTGGATCATTGTAGATTTGGGGCACTACAACACCCCAATCCACTGAATATACTGCATACTCTTCGTTGGTGAGATTTTTACCCCACAAGGAGCTTTTCAGAGCACCCTTGCCAGCGCCGATCGGAATGTCGCTCAGTACCAATCGGGCATTAAAGAGGGTGTAGGCATCAGGGTGCCCAGGCCCACCAGTCGGCCAGTGGTGATAATGGCTGCTAGATATAGCATCCAGGTGGCCGACAATTGTACCGATTGGCAGAGGGGCAAAGGTGTAATCCAGGGTCAGCGCTCCGGCATGCCGGGGCGTCTGGGTCATGTAAAAGCGTTCCACAATATTGCCGTTGTAGGGGTTGGGTTGCATGGGCAAGTCGCCGCTCAAGTAGGTATAACTTAGCCCGAGTGTCAACTTGTCGGTGGCTTTTATGGTCAAATCCAGTTCCCCGCCATCTACCGTAACTTTGTTGGCGGCGTTTATGGTTTCCAAAAATTCCAGACTGGCAGACTGCACATCAATAAACATATTGCGGTAGTCGGTGGAAAAGAGCGCTGCATTTACCCGTAGTCGTTGATGCCAGCCTTCCGCTTTTAATCCCAGCTCAAAGGTATTTACGTCTTCGGCATCAAACGGGGTTAGGTCAACCGAGTGTGAGCTGACGCCGCCACTGCGATAGGCGTTGCTCCATTTGGCGTAGGTTAGTACCTGGTCACTTGCCTGGTATTCCAGTGTAATCATGGGATCGGTTTGGCCGGTTTTTAAATCGAACGGCACGAATCCGCCGGTAAGACGTTTTCCCCAACGGTCTTCCCGTGAGTGTCGCAAGCCCAGGGTAATCCCGAAACGGTCATCCAGTACCGGTGGTGTCCATGTCGCCTGGCCGTAGATCGCCTGCGAACGAATATCGGAGACGATTGCGCGCTCTGGTCCAGCTTCAATGGGGGGATTAATGGGAGTCAGGGGCGGGTCGCCAAAAATATCGAGTGAAAAGAAGTCCCGTATCGCCTCGCTGACATCCGCCTTGTAGTAGTAGAGCCCCGCTACCCATTCAATCCTGTTATAACTGCCCAGCAAGCGAAATTCCTGAGAAATCTGTTTCTGGATCATATCAACTTCTTCGACCAAACCATTGTAATAGACTGTACCGCCATAGTTGGCAAAGGTCTTATCATCCAGCTTTCTCCAGGAGGTGAGGGATTGTGCTTTTACAGCATCGGAAACTTGCCAATCCAGCTTCAGACTGTGCATTTGTTGATCGCTGTTGCTGGGTTGCAGTGGCGCTATGGGATACCGCGTAGTGGTTTGACGCCCTTCATCTGCGCCAATAATGCCAATATCATCCCGATACAACTGAAAATAGTTTTGGCTCATATCGGTGCGGGTATTGGTGTAGGCGTAGTTCAGCTCCACTGAATCGCCAAAGTCTCGATTTGCGCTGAACCGAAAACCCTGTTTTTTCCAGGCGTTATAGTCCGCTTGACCGGGAGCGGTATTATTTACCCAGCCGTCGCGTTCGGTAAACAGGTAATCGACTTTGGTGCGCAGCCCCACCCATTCCGGCAGGTCGATATGGGTAATACTGCTAAACTGGTCAAAACGCCCGGCCTCCACAGTTTGTTTAAGCCCGAACTGACCGGATGGTCGTTTGGACACCAGACTGATGGCGCCGCCAGTCGCATTGCGCCCGAACAGAGTGCCCTGAGGCCCACGAAGTACTTCTATCCGTTCCAACTCTGCTAGCTCCATATCCAGACCTTGCGCACGCCCCAGGTAAAACTCATCCAGGTAGACTGCTACAGAGCTGTCTCGTGTGGCCTGCCCAACTTCGCTAGGACCGTTGCCGCGAATGGCCATCACCAGAGCGGACGGTGTATTGGAATACGGCAATATCCGCAGAGAAGGCACCATACCGTCCATCATGTCACCCAGGCTGCTAATACCCTGCATCTCCAGTTGCCGTGCACTGAGTACCGATATGGCGATAGGCGTATCTTGCAATGACTGGTCGCGCTTCTGGGCACTTACGATCACTTCTTCCAATGTTCCATCATCAACCGTATCGGTGTCTGATAATTTCTGGTCGGTTTCCCCTGCGTGACTGCCAACCGCAACTGCCACCAGACTGGTACAGATAATCTTTTGTGGTTTCATTTCAAACTCCATTGATCTGATTATTTTGATTTACGCTAATTCATGCGAACAGGAAGTTCCCGCACGCCATAAACAAATAATGTGTAATACCAGGGTAGCTCGTCCCTGGGC
>JBNKFQ010000112.1:0-16713 GCA_050289385.1 Porticoccaceae bacterium
ACGCGGATGACCTTTTGAAACGTATTGATCCAGGCGTTTTTAATCGCTTTTCAAAAGCGTTTCTCGACCATGAACACCTTATTCCGCTGTACATGGAAAACAACACTCTCAAAGTTGGCACCAACAACCCGGATGCGTCCATAGCGGAAGTACAGAAAGTTTTTCGCCATCACAAAATAGAAAAGATTCTGGTTACGCCAACAGACTTTCGCCGTATCTGGTCTGCTATTGACCTTAGTCAGCAAAACCGGAACAACACGGAACACTCTATCCTCGACACCAGCGACAGCCTGAACGAAACAGATCTCGATAAATACCGCCCCGAAGTGGAAGCCCGCCTGGTCGCTATTTTTGAGGCGCTGCTGCTGGACGCCATCGCGGGGCGCGCCAGCGACATCCACCTTGAACAGTATCACGGAGAGGTCAGGGTACGCCTGCGGATCGACGGGGAACTGCAAGATATCTGGCATTACGACCTCAGTCCGGCGGAATTCAGGGGCTTGATCAATGTCATCAAGTTGCGCGCCGACCTTAACATCGCCGAGCGGCGTTTGCCCCAGGGTGGGCGTTCGCGGCTGCGGGTAGGTGGGGCGCTTTATGATCTGCGAGTGCAGGTACAACCATCCCTGCACGGGGAACATGTGGTTATTCGCCTGCTGCCACAAAACTCGGAATTGATCGGCATAGAAAAGCTGGGTCTGTCGCATGCTCTTGCTGATGATTACAAACGCCTGCTGCGAAATCCGGCTGGCCTGGTGTTGGTGGTGGGGCCCACCGGCTCCGGCAAAAGCACCACCCTGTATGCTGGTGTGCAGTTACTCGCAACGGATGGAACCCGCAAGGTCATCACCGTAGAAGACCCCATCGAATACTCCATTGACAATATCCAGCAGACCAGAGTGCGCCCGGAAATCGGTTTCAATTTTGCCGATGCCATGCGCTCTTTTGTACGCCAGGACCCCGATGTCATTCTGGTGGGGGAGATCCGCGACCAGGAGACTGCCCTCGAGGCCATACGAGCATCCCAGACCGGTCATGTGGTTCTGTCCACTCTGCACTGCAACGATGCGGTGGATGCCATGCAGCGGCTATTCGATCTGAATGTCCACCCCAATTCACTGGCCAGTGAGCTGCTGGCAGTCATTGCCCAGCGACTGGCAAAAAGAATTTGCCCTAATTGCCGCACTGAAACCGAACCCGAAACAGCAATCGTGCGGGAGATGTTTCCCCGGGGCACACCGGACAATTTTCGGGCCTACGTCGGCAAGGGCTGCGAACAATGCGGCAACGCCGGGACCCTGGGACGAGTGGCGGTTGTGGAGTATTTACAGCTCAACCCCGACCTGCGCAACGCTATCTCCCGCCAGTTGCCGATTGGTGAACTGCGCAAACTGGCTCTGGACAACGGGCTGATCACCATGCGCGACAGCGCTCTGGATCACGTTATCCAGGGCAATATTCCCCTGACTGAACTGCCTCGCATCTTGCCGGCTGAACGCATGGCGCCAGAAGCCCGCTGGCAGTGGGGGAAAACTTCCTGAAAGGATTGGTACAATGGATGAAAAAGCGATCCAGCGCCCGGCGGCGGAGGTAATCTACCACGAAGAGCTCGAACAATTATCCCGCTGGGACCCAGGTCCGGTGCCACCAGGCTGGCGGCTTTCGCCTTTTGCCGTAGAAAAATTTGTGTTTGGCGACCGCGATATGGGCATTGAAAGCAAATTTATCGCTCCCGGAGAGCTGGTTACGCGCATTATCATAGGCTTGGCGACCAATCGCGGCGCAATGCTGATCGGTGAGCCGGGCACGGCAAAATCCTGGCTTTCGGAACTGCTGGCCTGCGCAATCTCGGGACAATCCACACTGACGATTCAGGGTGGCGCTATCACAAGCAGCAACCAGTTGTTGTACGGCTGGAACGAGGCATTGTTGAAAACCGCTGGCCCCTCAAAAGCCGCTCTGATTCCGGGGCCGGTTTATCAGGGTATGGCAAAGGGTTTGCTGGTGCGCTTTGAAGAACTGGCGCGCTGCCCGCAATTTATCCAGGACGCCATTTTATCGATCCTGTCCGAACGACAAATACCAATCCCCGAATTCGGTGACGACGAACCGATTCTTTTTGCTCGGGAGGGGTTCAATATTATCGCCACTTCAAATTCCCTTGACCGGGGCGTCCATAAAATGAGCGCCGCCCTCAAACGTCGCCTGAACTTTGAGACCATAGAACCGATTGCGAACATTCAGGATGAAATGGCAGTGGTATCACGCGAGTCGGAGAAGCTGATCCGGCTTTCCGGCGTCGACCTGAAACCAGACCCGCAAATTATCGAGATCCTGGTGACCATTTTTCACGAACTGCGCAATGGGCAAACCCTGAGCGGACGCAGCACTGACCGCCTGGCAGCAAGTGTGATGTCTACAGCAGAAGCCATTTCCGTCACACACGCCATGGGCGTCCATGCATACTACTATTGCGATGGTGTTATGCGGATCCAAAATGTTGTTCACTTTTTGATTGGCGCAGCTTTAAAAGATAATCGGGAGGACCGACGACGCATGAAGCACTACTTTGAAAGTGAAGTGGCCAATAAAAAGGGTTCTCATTGGCAAGCTGTGTACGAACAACGGCACCTGTTATAGGCGTTGAACATTTATCCCCCTGGTAGTCGTCCCATACAAAAAGCAGGAGTTTCGATGCGCATCATTATTTTGCTGGCAATGCTTGCCCCGGTATTAACCACCTTTGCAATATCGGACAATAAAAGCAGCATTAGCCATTCAGAAAACTATAAAAAAATGGTTGGTTTTATAGACATGAGCTGGGACTCTGCAAAAGGTCGCTTGCTCTTGCACATCAAAGACCTTAACCAGCCCTTTTTATATCAGTCTTCATTGGCTCGCGGCATCGGGTCTAACGACCTCGGCCTTGATCGCGGTCAGCTCGGATCGACAAAAATAGTGGAGTTTCAGCGTTCCGGGCCAAAAGTACTGTTGTTTGAACACAACCTGGACTACCGCGCGCTGAGTGACGACGCCGATGAAAAAAGCACTGTTCAACAGTCATTTGCCCAATCCGTTATCTGGGGTTTTGACATACTTGAAGAAAAAGACGGCGCGTTAATCGTTGACGCAACAAAATTCTTTTTGCGCGACGCACACGCAATTTCTACAACATTGTCCAGCCAAAACGAGGGTTCTTTTCAGCCGGACCCATCCCGTTCGGCAATTTACCTGCCGCGCACAAAGTCTTTCCCGGACAATTCCGAAGTCGAATCCATTCTGACATTTACCGGTCAGGCAACGGGCCAATACCTGCCAACGGTCACTCCTGACTTGACATCATTTACTGTTCATCTCCATCACTCAATGATTCGCCTGCCGGATGACGGCTATACACCGATACCCTATGATTCCCGGACCGGGCTTATAGGTGCGAAATTTAAAAATTTCGCGACGCCGATTGGTGAACCGTTGACTATGGCATATGCTCGCCGCTTCAGACTACAGAAAAAAGATCCACACGCAACAATTAGCGAAGCAGTAAAACCCATTGTTTATTACGTTGATCGTGGTGCGCCCGAACCGATTCGATCGGCTTTGATTGAAGGTGCGTCCTGGTGGAATGACGCATTTTCAGCCGTCGGATACAAAAATGCGTTTCAGGTCAAGTTGCTACCCGAAGGCGCTGATCCCATGGACGTTCGATACAACATCATTCAGTGGGTGCATCGCTCGACGCGGGGTTGGTCTTACGGTGGCGGCATCGTTGATCCACGCACAGGAGAAATTCTCAAGGGCCACGTCACTCTCGGGTCACTGCGAGTCAGGCAAGACTATTTGATTGCAGAAGGTTTGCTGGCACCCTATGCAGGAGACGAAATACCCGACCAAATGTTGGCAATGGCACTGGCTCGAATCCGTCAACTGTCTGCACACGAGGTCGGCCATACACTCGGTATACAACACAATTTTGCGGCGAGCACTCAAAACCGCGCATCGGTAATGGATTACCCTTTTCCCCTGATCCGTTTTAATAACAAAGGCGAGCTTGATTTAAGTGACGCTTACGGTAATGGCATAGGCGAATGGGACAAGCGCGTCATTCTCTATGGCTACCAGGATTTTCCCGATGGGGTTGATGCACAAAAGGCACGGGAAGACATTATTGCCACGACCATAGAATCTGGTTTGCGATATGTCTCAGATAAAGACGCGCGCCATGCCGGCACGGCGCATCCAGATGGTAATTTATGGGACAACGGAGCAGATGCCACTGCAGAACTCGAACATCTTTTACGAGTGCGTGAATATGCTCTCAGTCGCTTCTCTGAAAAAAATATTCGGCGTAACAGGCCCATGGCGACCATCGAAGAGGTGCTGGTACCGATCTACCTTCTGCACCGTTTTCAAATAAGAGCCGTTGGCAAATTGATAGGTGGCTTCGACTTCAATTACACCCTTCGTGGCGATGGGCAATCTGTGATAAATCCGATCGCGGCAACCCGGCAAGAGGCTGCCATCAATGCACTGGTAAATACTCTCAAGCCAGCCGTTTTGCGATTGCCAGAACACCTGCTGGATATGATACCGCCAAGACCACCCGGGCACCCGGATTCCAGGGAAACATTTCCGGGGAATACCGGTGTTACCTTTGATTCAATCGGCGCAGCAGAAAGTGCCGTTGCCCTGGTACTTGAAGTTTTGCTGGAACCTGACCGCGCCGCGCGAATGATTGACTCAAGCAGTCGCCAGGCAAACTTGCCGGGCTTTGGCAAATTGACAGAAAGTCTGGTAGCTGCCACATGGCGGGCAAACCGTTTGTCCGGTCGGGACGGTGAGCTTCAGCGGGCAACCAACAACCAGGTACTTGATCGCATGATGTTACTGGCAGTAAACGAAAAAGCGAGCGGCCAAGTGCGCGCTATTGCACTGGACACAATTAACGGACTTGATCTTTGGCTCGCTGAACAGTCTAAAGTGGACAGTAAATGGCGGGCTCATTACGGCTATGCAAAATTTCGTATCGCGCAGATGCGTAACAACCCGCAATTTCTTGAGCAAATAACCCCGGTGAGTCCACCGCCGGGTGAACCAGTGGGTGACGCGCCAATCTTTCAATTTGTCGACAACGATTGACCCAATGCCGGTGGCTGACGGTGCCGAGTAGCCTGTTCGTAGCCGTAAGCCGCCTCAATAAGGGTACTTTCTGTCAAGTGGGCGCCAAAAAAGGAAAGGCCAACGGGTAAGCCACGAACATAGCCCATCGGCACTGTAATGTGAGGATATCCGGCTACCGCCGCCGGAGACGAAGCAGACCCCGGATAATTGTCGCCATTGACCGCATCGATCTTCCACGCCGGGCCGGTGGTTGGTGCAACCAGCAAGGCTACTCGACAACGCGACAAGGCTTCGTCAATTCCCTTTAAACCTGCCAACACTTTACTTTTGTAAAGGGCATTGAGATAGGTGGGATCATCCAGGCCGGGTTTGGCCTGCGAGGCCAGGAAAATTTCCTGCCCAAAATCGGGCATCTCCTGCTGTGCCAGCTGCCGGTTACCCGCCACCAGATCGTCGAGGCTGGCAATTCCCGGAATCGCAGCGGTGACGAAATAGTCTCTCAGACCGCGTTTAAATTCATAGAGCAAAACCTGGTATTCAGCATCGCTCCATTGTCCCTGTGTTTGCAGATCACAACTGTCCACGAGCTCGGCGCCAGCATCGCGCAGCTCGTCAAGTGCGCGCTCAAAAACCCTGTCGAGGCGATCGTGATAACCGGCCAGATTGCGCACCACACCAATGCGCTTTCCAACCAGCCCATCACGCTTCAGAGCCGCCGCGAGGTCAAGATCAGCATCCAGTACGGGCTTGTCACTTGAATCAGCGCCAACCATAGCTGCCAGCAAAAACACTGCATCGGCCACGGTCCGCCCCATAGCTCCGGCGGTGTCCTGGCTGTGGGCGATGGGGATAATGCCCGTGCGGCTGACGAGTCCGAGAGTGGGCTTGATACCGACAATGCCATTTATAGCCGCCGGGCATACAACGGAACCATCGGTTTCCGTACCCACTGCCACGGTTGCCATGCCGGTGGCGACCGCCACCGCCGACCCGGAACTGGAACCGCAGGGACTGCGGCTCAAATCATAGGGATTGCGCACCTGCCCACCAACGGCGCTCCAGCCACTGGATGAGCGAGTGGATCGAAAGTTGGCCCATTCGCTGAGGTTTGACTTGCCAAGAATCACTGCCCCCGCTTGCCGCAAACGACTCACCAGAAAAGCGTCCTTGCGAGGATAGTTCTCCGCCAACAGCAATGACCCGGCCGTGTTGGGCATACCGTCGGTAGTATCGATATTGTCTTTCAGCAACACCGGGATACCGTAGAGCGGCCCGGGTTGGTGCTGCGTGTTTCGCTCTCGATCCCTTTGTGTTGCTATCTCCAGCGCTGCGCCGTTGACGGTGATAACTGCATTGAGCCCGTTGTCACCCTCGTCCAGAGTTTTTATTCGATGCACATAGTATTCGGTCAACTGCCGATAGCTGAGAGCACCATTCGCCACGCGACGCTGTATCTCATCAATATCCAGCTCACTGAAATCTTCCGCCTGGCGGGAACAGGCAACGGTCAACAGCAACAAGTTTATTAGCAGCAGTCGTTTCACGGTGAAGGCAGCCTTTTCTTTATTATTGGATTTTGTTTTATTGGCTTTTATAGCGACGGAAACGATTTAAATCAAATTAACGGGTATTGCGGATTTTGAAAGGCGTCAGGACTCGACCCAATCCCTGGCTGGCAAAAATTTCTCATAAAGCTCCGCTTCGGCGCTGCCGGGTTCCGGTTGCCAGTTATATTGCCAGCGCACCAGGGGTGGCAACGACATCAGTATGGATTCGGTGCGACCGCCACTTTGCAACCCAAACAGGGTTCCCCGATCGTAAACCAGATTGAACTCCACGTACCGACCGCGACGATAAAGCTGGAAATTGCGCTCTCGCTCACCCCATTCCATGTTTTTTCGGCGCTGTACGATCGGGATATAGGCTTTGGTGTAACTGTCCCCGACAGAGCGCATAAACGCAAAGCTTGGCTCAAAACCCGGCTCATTAAAGTTGTCAAAAAACAACCCGCCCACGCCCCGGGCCTCGTTGCGATGTTTTAAATAAAAGTATTCGTCACACCACTGCTTCAAACGGGGATAAAGGTCAGCGCCAAACGGTTCACAAGCCTGTTTTGCTACCTGGTGCCACTCACGGCAGTCCTGTTCGTTGCCGTAGTACGGCGTCAGGTCATAGCCGCCGCCAAACCACCACACAGGCTCCTGACCTTCTTTTTCGGCAATAAAAAACCGCACATTAAAGTGCGAGGTTGGTACGTAGGGATTGTGCGGATGAATCACTATGGACACACCCATCGCTTCAAACTCACAGCCGGCCAGCTCCGGCCGCTCGGCAAGCGCCGACGCCGGCATCTGGCTGCCATAAACGTGAGAAAAGTTAACGCCGCCCTGTTCAAAAACTGCGCCATCGGCAGCAACTCGCGTGCGCCCGCCACCACCTTCCGGACGTTGCCAGTTGTCTTCGATAAAACGAACTTTGCCGTCTGCCACTTCAAGCTCGTTGCAAATCTGGTCCTGAAGCTGCATCAAATATGTTTTTACGGAATCTTTATCTACCACCTTACCAACCTTCTGTTTGCAAACGGTGCGCGTCACCAGGGTCTAAGCTGGCCGAATTATCTCTTGTGTAACCAGATCGCGAATTTCCGTGGGTTGTGTCAGCTCGCCCAATGGGCCGTCCAGTATCGCCGCAAGAGTTTCGCCAAAGTAAGCACTCACATCGTCTGCAGACCTTGCCGGAGGATGACCGTGAGGGTTGGCTGAGGTGGATACCAGCGGCCCGCCAAAGCTCTCGCACAATGCCGCCGCCACCGGATGATCGGTAACCCGCAGAGCCAGTGTGCCTTGCCCGCCGGTAATCCAGTTTGGTGCAACTCCGTTGTCCGGCACCAGCCAGGTGATCGGCCCGGGCCAACTCGACTGAAGAGTTGCCCCTTGTGCGTCTGATAAATCAACAAGGAACTGCTCGAATTGCCCGATCTGGCTTGCGATCAGTATCAGGCCCATATCGGGAGTGCGCTGCTTCAGCTCAAAAATACGCTCACAAGCCTCTCGATCATTCGGGTCACAACCCAGTCCGTAAACAGCTTCCGTTGGATAGGCGACTACGCCGCCAGAACGAATGGCTGCGACTGCGATAGCGATACCGGGGTGTTTGGCGGGTTCAAGCATGTTGGCAATTATCGCTCTGGTAAATTACCTGGCAAGTTTTTCCTGCAAGGCAGCATCTTTGGCAATGACCGCCGCAGCGCTTTCCTGACGTTCCGCGACCAGACGTTTGTGCAAGTCTGCATCGGAAACCCCGATAATCTGCGCCGCCAGATACGCAGCATTCTTCGCCCCGGCCTTGCCAATAGCAACCGTTGCCACTGGAATACCGGCTGGCATTTGTACAGTGGAAAGCAAGGCATCGAGGCCATCGAGAGAGGCATTCATTGGCACCCCGATTACCGGTTTGAGTGTATTGGCCGAAACCGCGCCCGCCAGGTGAGCAGCCATACCGGCAGCGCAAATAAAAGCGGCACAACCGCGAGCATCTGCGTCTTTAACATAGTTATGGGTTGCTTCTGGCGTGCGGTGTGCAGAGGAAATTTTTACTTCATACAGAATGTCGAATTTTGCCAGTACGTCAAAACTGGCTTCCATAACAGGCAAGTCCGAGTCCGAACCCATTAGAATAGCGACAAACGGCTTGTTCATATGTCTTACCACGTGTACTTAAACGGTCGGGCAGGCTAACCCAACAATGGGGGCAAAGCAACACCCTCAATGGATACACCCCCGATGAATAAGACAAGGGGCCTTGGGCCGGGGATAGTGAGGTTTCTGGCGCACCGTTTACCTGACCCGCTGATAGCCCCCGGCACTTTGTTGCAACAAGCCTTTTAACTCCAGCTCCAGCAAGGCACTGGTCAGCTCGGGCGTCGCCATGCCGGTGCGTTCCACCAACCCGTCAAAATCGAGTGTATCGAAGCCAACATTTTCCAGAAGTTCCTGTTCGCTGCTGCTGAGTGGCTCCGATAAGGGCCCCCGCAGTTCTTCACGTTTATACTCAACCATTGCACCGAGCTGATCGATTATGTCCCGGGTCGTTTCAACCAGTGTGGCGCCATCGCGGATCATTTGGTGGCAACCGCGAGACACCTCACTCTGAACTGGTCCGGGGACAGCAAATACCTCTCGCCCCTGTTCAAGGGCCTGTCGAACGGTAATCAACGTGCCACTTTTACGGGTGGCCTCCACCACCAGAACCCCCAGACACAAACCGCTGATAATCCGATTGCGCTGCGGAAAATAAGCGGGCAATGGCGGCGTACCCGCTGGCATCTCCGATAACAGAACTCCACCACGGTTGACTATGTTATCGGCCAATTTCTGATGTTTTGCCGGGTAAACCGGATTTACACCTGTAGCGAGCACCGCCACTGTAGAACCTGCTTCCATCGCGCCCTGGTGGGCGCTGATATCAATGCCATAGGCCAACCCGCTGGTGACGGTAAACCCGGCCTCTGTCAGCTCAGTAGCGAATCTTCGGGCGATACATGCACCGGCAGGAGTAGGGCGGCGAGTGCCAATTATTGCTATCTGGGGCACGGAGAGAAGCGCAATATTACCGTGCACATGGAGCAAGGGGGGCGGCGTATGAATATCGGACAACAGCCTGGGGTAATCCGGAGCACCAAGGGGTAATAAAACCACGCCATCGGATACCTGCTCCTGCGGAAGAGCATGATCCAGATTCAAATGCACACGTTTGCGAAGCAGGGGTTTCAGATACTTTGCAGGAACGATTTGAGCAAGATCGCTCTCATCCGCCCGAAGCGCACGTTCAAAATTGTCGAAGTGTCGCCACAGTGCGACAACGTGGGTGGCGGGCAACGCCGCAACATACTGCAGCCAAAGTATGGCCCGGATTTCCTTTTCCAAAATGACTTCCCTGTTTTATTAACCTTGTTTTAACAAAAATTTCAATGATTCGCGCAGCCAACCGTTCTATTCGATCAGCCGCGAACCCACCTCGAAGGAGTACCAGCATATAACAAAAAACGGCCGGATAAACCGGCCGTCAGGATATATGTCATGTATCAGGGATTGCGAATCAAATCCATGACTTCAAGGGGGCGGTCAGCATTCAGGACCAGCCCGTAGCTCATTTTTTCAAAAGTACGAAACACCATCAGCAGTCCGGCGCGCTCGGCAGGCAAGGTGACGTATTCGCTGGTAATGCGGTCCTTGACTGTTTCTCCAGCCTTGTAAATAGCAAGCACATTGCCCTCTTCAAGACCGTCGCGATCACCTTTGTTAAGCGCCACAACATCAAGGTGACCAACCTGTGTTAAACCGTCTTCGACCGCAATGATCATCCCGTCGACATCAGACTTGGGCGAACTCGGATAAAACGTAGGGTTAATCGTACGCTCCTCATGAGGCAATAGCCGGTCTTCAACACGCACCTCTTCTGCCGTTCGCGTAGCGCCAAGAGTACCGATGTCCTTGTCTATCTTCTTGAGTTTGGCTGACCCAACGTCCCTGGCTCGAATACCCAGCAATTCTCTGGTGACCGGATCCACATAGGGATCACCCTTGCGATAAATACCAAACGTCGGCACATCATTCGGGAATGTGCCACGTGCATAAAAGTCCTGCCCCGCGCCGATAATCAGGTGGCGCTCGGCACCCGACAGAATATAGGGCGCCAACTCCATCACACCGTCATCGACTACCCGGTTACGCGACAGGAAGTTATTGATGGCATCCAGCGGAATGGCGGGAATTGCTTCGGCGTTAGGCAACTCGCGCACCTTGGGACCCAGCTTGACATTGCGACCGCGCTCCAGTGTCAGGCGAGGCTTACCGTCGACATAAGTCAATCGAATAACGTCACCCGGGTAGATCAGGTGCGGGTTGCGAACCTGCGGGTTCACATACCAGATCTCGGGCCATAGCCACGGTTTGCTCAAAAAATGTTCAGAAATATCCCATAACGTGTCGCCCTTCTTTACCGTATACCGGTCGGGAACATCGTTAAATGGCTCGTCGACGGCGAAGGAGGTGATAGCAAGCAGGCAAAACACCAACCCCATGATGGCTTTTTTCATTTCGACCCGTCCTCTGGTGTATACTTGTGTGTCGTTGAAATGCTTTTATAAGCGTTCTTGTTCAGTTACTTCTACTCACATAATAGGGCTATGTTAGCAGTGGTAAAGCGTATTTTGCTAGAATCCCGTCACAATCGTCCATGACTATTCTCAATATCCTCGAATTCCCCGACCCCCGATTGCGCACCAAAGCCAGGCCTGTGGCCAATGTGGACGACCGTATTCGTCGTTTGATCGACGATATGCTGGAAACCATGTACGACGCCAATGGCATCGGTTTGGCGGCCACACAGGTAAATGTACACGAGCGCGTGGTGGTTATGGATCTGTCGGAAGAACGCAATCAGCCTATGGTTTTTATCAATCCGGAGGTAGAAGTGCTGGACGACGCCGCGCGTGAATATGACGAGGGCTGCCTGTCTGTTCCGGGTTTTTACGAAACCGTAAAGCGGCCCGAACATATTCGTGTGCAGGCTCTGGATCGCGATGGCAAGCCTATTGAGCTGCAACCGGATGGCCTGCTTGCGGTCTGCATTCAGCACGAACTCGACCATCTTGAAGGCAAGCTGTTCGTCGATTACCTGTCACCCCTCAAGCGCGAGCGCATTCGCACCAGGCTTGAAAAACAACATCGCCAGCGCGTTTGATCAGGAGTAACGAATCCTTGCGTATCATTTTCGCTGGCACACCCGACTTTGCCGCCCATCACCTGCAAACCCTGCTGACCGATGGTTGTCACGATATTGTCGCGGTATACACACAGCCCGATCGACCGGCAGGGCGTGGTCGCAAACTTGCGCCGAGCCCGGTCAAGGTGCTGGCGCAACAGCACGGCTTGCCGGTTTGCCAGCCGGAGAGCCTGAAGCAACCGGACACCCAACGGCAACTTGCTGCTCTGAACGCCGATATTATGGTAGTTGTCGCCTACGGCTTGCTGCTGCCAGAAGCTGTCCTTCACATCCCCCGGCTTGGGTGCATCAACGTGCATGCCTCGTTGTTACCTCGCTGGCGCGGCGCAGCACCGATCCAGCGCGCCATAGAAGCTGGCGATACCGAAAGTGGCATTACCGTCATGCAGATGGATGCCGGCCTGGATACGGGCGACATGCTGGCTAAAGCTTGCACGCCCATTAGCAATTCCGACACTGGGGGCAGTCTGCACGACAAACTCGCAGCATTGGGCGGGCCCGCGCTGCTGGGAACGCTGGATGAACTGGCGGCGGCGACTGCCAACCCAAAGCCGCAGAATGATCAATTCGCAACCTATGCCCACAAGCTCAGCAAACAGGAAGCGCAAATTGACTGGGCTCTGCCAGCGATAATCCTCGACCGCAAAATTCGGGCTTTTAACCCTTTCCCGGTGGCGGGCAGTGACCTCAATGGCCAGCGCATACGGTTCTGGGCGGCCAAAATCAATAAACAAAATGGCAAACCCGGCGCGATAATAAGCGCAGATGCAAACGGCGTGCTGGTTGGTTGCGGCAAGGGCAGCCTGCTTTTAACCGAGTTGCAACTGCCTGGCAAAAAACGCCTGTCGGCTGCCGATGTGTTGCGCGGCAACGCTGCTCTTTTTGCTGTTGGCAGCCAATTTCAATGATGGATGTACGCGTAGCCGCGGCCAAAGTCATCGCAGCAACATTGAGGGGTGACGCGTCGCTCGCGGTGTTGATGCCCAACTATCAGGCGAAAGTTAACAAGCGCGATCAGGGGCTGCTGCAAGAACTTTGCTTTGGCACTCTGCGCAATTTCCACAAACTGAACGCGATTGTCGCTGAATTGTTGCAAAAGCCCTTGAAAACCAAGGATCTGGATGTTCTGGCTGTACTGTGCTGCGCGCTCTATCAACTTGAGGATACTCGCATTCCTCCACACGCCGCCATTGGTGAATCTGTGCAAGCGACTGTCGGCCTGAAAAAAGCTTGGGCAAAAGGGCTGGTCAATGGGGTTCTGCGACGATATCAACGCGAAAATTCAGCAATTGTCGCCAAAATCAAAGAAAACCAGGATTATTCAACAGGACACCCAGACTGGTTGAGACAGCAGATCCAGAGCGCATGGCCCAATCACGCCGATCAGATTTTTGCCGCCAACAATACTCGCCCACCACTAACTCTGCGCGTCAATCTTCGGAAAACAAGTCGGAAAAACTACTACAAATTACTCAAAAATGCCGAAATTAGCTGCGAACTGTGCAATGTTAGCGACACCGGAATTACTCTGGAAAAGGCTATTGACGTCACAGCCTTGCCCCAGTTTGAAGAGGGTTGGGTGAGTGTGCAGGACGAAGCCGCACAACTGGCAGCCGGACTGCTGCACCTGGAGCCCGGACAACGCGTACTCGACGCCTGTTGCGCACCGGGCGGCAAAACCTGCCATATTCTGGAAACAGAGCCACAGCTGGCTGACGTCATCGGACTCGATGTGGACGCAGACAGGCTACAGCGCGTACAGAAAAACCTGGACCGCTTGCAATTACATGCTGAATTGGTAAGTGCCGACGCAGCTGATACCGTCAGCTGGTGGGACAATCGACCATTTGATCGCATCTTGCTGGATGCACCCTGTTCCGGTACCGGTGTCATTCGCCGCCATCCGGACATCAAGGTACTGCGTCGCCCGGAAGATGTTGATAAGCTTGTCACCTTGCAATCTGATTTGCTCAAGGCTCTTTGGCCGTTGCTGAAAGAGGGTGGGTTACTGCTTTACGCCACCTGCTCCATCTTGCCGAGAGAAAACGGCGATGTCGTCGCCCGTTTTCTGGAACAACAAACAGATGCGAGGGCGGTGCCAATGGCCATCACAGAGGGAACCACGGGCACTGGACAACAACTGTTTCCCCAGCCGGGTGGGCACGACGGATTTTACTATGCGTTATTACAAAAAACCGGTTGACGGTATACAGCTATTCGACTTTGCCGGGCTGCTGTCTACTGTAAGCTGTACACTGTAAACTTGATTTCAAACTGAAAAATAACAAATATGAAAATCGTTATTCTCGGCGCCGGTCAGGTCGGTGGCACACTGGCAGAAAACCTGGCCCATGAAAACAACGACGTTACTCTGGTAGACACCCACGAGGGTCGCCTGCAGGAGTTGCGTGACCGACTCGATATTCGTACGGTGCTTGGCCCTGGCTCCATACCTGCGATACTTCGGCAAGCTGGTATCGAAGACGCCGATCTGCTGGTTGCTGTCACATCCAGCGACGAAGTCAATATGGTCGCTTGCCAGGTCGCACTCTCTCTTTTCCACACCCCCACCCGTATTGCTCGCATTCGAGCAACGGGGTACACCAGTGGTGAGATTCCGGGCGAACTGTTCCAGAAAAACCACGTGCCTGTAGATGTGGTCATTACACCGGAGCAACTGGTTACGGACTACGTGCAGCGGCTGATCGAACAACCTGGCGCGCTGCAAGTGCTCGACTTTGCCGACGGCCACGTGCAACTGGTCGCGGTAAGAGCTTACGAAGGCGGGCCACTGGTGGGTCAGGAATTGAGCGCGCTGCGCAAGCACATGCCTAATGTTGATTCGCGCGTGGCGGCCATATTTCGCAAAGACCGGCCCATCATGCCCGAAGGCAGCACGGTTATCGAAGACGGTGATGAAGTGTTCTTTATTGCCGCGAAACAGCATATTCGCAAAGTCATGAGCGAGCTGCGCCGGCTGGAAAAACCATATAAACGACTGATCATTGCCGGTGGCGGCAACATCGGCCAGCGCCTGGCCAAGGCGCTCGAGACCTCTTACAACATCAAAATCATCGAATTATCGGAACCCCGCTGCCGACGACTGTCCGAAAGCCTTAACCACGCCGTTGTGCTCAATGGCCAAGCGGCTGACCAGGAGTTATTGCTGGAAGAGGGTATCGATGCCACCGATGTGTTTTTGGCTCTTACCAACAATGACGCCACCAATATCATGGCCTCCATGCTGGCCAAACGTCTCGGTGCGCGCAAGGTTATGACCCTGATCAATAAACCGTCCTATGCCGAAATGGTGCAGGGTGGCGCGGTGGATATTGCCATTTCCCCACAACAGGTAACAACATCTCACCTGCTCACCTATGTGCGCAAAAGTGATATGGTTCGTGTGCATTCACTTCGTCGCGGGGCAGCAGAAGCAGTAGAAATTGTCGCCCATGGCGACAAAAGCTCGTCGAAGGTTGTGGGGCGCGCGATTGAGAATCTTCGGCTGCCGGCTGGCGCTACCATAGGCGCTATTGTACGGCAGAGTAAAAAAGGCCCTGACGTTATTATGGGCCACCACGATGTTGTGATTGAAAATAACGACCATGTGATCGTATTTCTGGTGGACAAACGTCAAACACGCGAAATAGAAAAACTGTTTCAGGTTGGATTTACTTTCTTTTGATGGGGGGTTGGAAGTTGGAAGTTGGAAATTGGAAGCTGACATCGTTCACAACACATATCCTGGCAGCACATAAACGCCTGGAGCATTTCGCTGAGCCAATTTCTTCAGTGCTTCTATCGTTTGTGTCTGTATGCAAATACGCTACTGGCATACTTTGTACAACAAATTACTTGCGATCTACATCTTTACCTTCCAACTTCCAACTTCCAACTTCCAGCTGTTTCCAGCCATGCACCTGCCGGTAATTGCTCGTATTCTTGGCATCCTGCTGATGCTGTTTAGCCTGGCCCAGCTACCGGCCATAGGCGTTGCCCTGTTCTACGGAGAATCCACCGGCCCGACGTTTTTGCTGGCCTTCACTATCACCATATCCACCGGCATGTTGCTGTGGTTACCGTATTCACGCAGCATTCAGGAGCTGCGCATTCGGGACGGTTTTTTAATTACGGTATTGTTCTGGGTGGTACTGGGCTTTGCCGGATCCCTGCCTCTGATGCTGGGTTCCGCTCCGCACCTGAGCTTTACAGATGCCGTGTTTGAATCAATGTCCGGACTCACAACCACTGGCGCTACGGTGATGACCGGCCTCGACGAGCTGCCGAAATCCGTACTCTACTATCGCCAGCAACTGCAATGGCTGGGCGGCATCGGTATCGTGGTAATTGCCGTGGCTGTTCTGCCAATGCTCGGGGTGGGTGGCATGCAGTTGTATCGCGCCGAAACTCCAGGACCCGTCAAGGATGCCAAACTCACGCCACGCATCGCTGACACCGCCAAGGCCCTCTTTCTGATCTACCTGGCGCTGACGGTTAGCTGTACATTGGCGTTTTGGGCAGCAGGCATGTCTTTGTTCGACGCCATATGCCACAGCTTTTCCACCGTTTCTACTGGCGGCTATTCTACTCACGATGCCAGTATTGGCTACTTTAACAGCCCGCTGATTGAGGGGATCTGCATTTATTTTATGGCGGTGTCAGGCCTTAACTTTGCGTTGCATTTTCACGCCTGGTACCGCCGCAGTCTGGGCCACTATTGGCGTGACCCCGAAGCAAAAATGTACCTTTCGATCCTGGCCGGAGGCGCACTGGTAACCTGCGCCTACCTGTACTTTACCGGCACCTACG
>JBNKFQ010000113.1:0-7926 GCA_050289385.1 Porticoccaceae bacterium
ATCACCGGCGCTTCGCTGGCCATATCCCTTAACTGCGCCACATCGTGCTCGGCAAAAGGGTCGTCGTCTGTTTTGCCCGTGGTACCACCCTCGGTGGCATACAATCTGTCAATTGCAGACGACAGTTCCGAGCCAATTGCCACACAACGGGACACCGGCAATTCGGCTGCCATTTCGACCGCCCGCACCGGGTAATCCTGCAAGGGGTCGGCCATCGCCAGAACAAGGCCCTCCGGATCTAACCTGACTGGCATAACCATATAATTTTTAAGAAATCTGGGGGACAGGGCTTCTGCCATCAGGCCGGTATCGGGGAATTTGTCTTTATGAATCAAAGGCAGTTGATTCAGATCGGCCTGCGCCTCAGCCATGGTGGTTTCAGACACCATACCCAGACGCACCAGCAGCATACCCAATGATTCATCATCTTGTTGCTGTTCCAGCACACGCTTCGCACGTGCGAAGTCCATTTCCTTGATGCCCTTCCGTTCCAGTAACCAGGCCTTTAAGCGCACGTCAAAACCGGTGTCCTCTGCGGTTGCGCTCTGTTCGTTCAACTCCATTCAGAAAACTCCCTGATCAATCCTGGGGCAAAGGGGACTACCCTAACCCGAATTTATGACAAGGTGAAGTATAGGGTATCTCAAGCAAATGCTTGTAGTTTCTGGTTTTCAGACTGGTGGCAGAAAACAGCGCCCCGTTAAAAGCAGGCATTTCACGACAAATGCCCGCCTGATTGACCAATCACAGAAGTGTAGCGGGTTGGGCGGGCCGGGGCCATTACCGGCGAGGCGCGCCTCGCCATGAACGCCGACAAGTCAACTGAACCCGTCATTATCACCTTGAAGGAGTACTAGCTACGCGGATCCAGTGGAAAATTCTCCGGCGGTTCGACACCCATCACGTGTTCTACCAGATAGTCCCAGGCGCGCCGGGTAGCGTAACTGTTGGAGTTATGCCCCATATTGGGCAACATTAGCACGTCGAAGGTTTTATTGGCCTTTTGCAGCGCCTCCACCAACCGGAAAGTCATCGCCGCTGGCATCACATTGTCGAGCATGCCGTGAATCAACAACAATTTGCCGCGCAGGTTGTCGGCAAAATCCTCTAACTGCTTGCGGCCGTCCGCCTTCATTCCCAGCGAAGCAAAAATGCGGTAGTCGGCAATCGGGTTGATCGTAACACCCGCCTTGAAAAAATCCGGGTGCAGAAACAATCCGGCCACGGAATGGGGAATGCTGCCAAACTCGCCAATGCCAACCCGGTCAAGATCGATATAGGAGTGGTGCTGAGCCAGTTGCTTGATACCGGCGACGCTGTCTTCTTTGTAGAACTTGTTCGGTACCATATGGTGAACCGGCATCACCGGATCCTGGTAGTCGTTGAATTTCTTATCGCGCAAGCGCTCGTGGCCACGGTGGTTAAACATCACCACAATAAAACCCAACTCGGCGTAAGACGCAGGTGAAAAATACATCCAGTTGCCGACAGGGCTGTTGCTGAAGGAACCAATCGGTACCGAGTAACCATAGGTGCAGTCCAGTACCGGATAGCTTTTGTCGGGCGAAAAATCCGAGGGCCGAAACACCACACCATAAATATCAGTTTCACCGTCTGCGGCCTTTACCAACACCGGCTCCGGCCACTGCCAGTTTTTTGGCAGATTGGATACATCGGCAGTCTCCACCGTCAACACTTCACGGCCATTGCGGTCCAGCAATAACGTCACCGGCACCTGGTCGACTCGCGAGCGCGTAGTGACCACATATTCGGCGCCAGGAGAGACACCCATAACCCCATCGTACCAGGATGAAATCCTGTCTCGCCCGTCACACACCACGTATTCGTGGTCGCTGGCCACCACTTCAGTAAGCTCTCCAGTGTCAATATTGACCCGGCAAATATCGCTGTAATAGGGATTACCACCTTTGTTTCGATCCGCGGTCTGGATAAACAACTCGCGCTGCTCGGAGTCAAAGTGCAACACACTGCGCACCACCCAGTCGCCACGTGTAACCGGGTTTTTCAGTTTCCCGGCCTTTAAATCGTACAAATAAAGATGCGACCAGCCGCTGCGTTCCGAAAACCAGATTACCTCATCCGTTTCCGGCATCGGCACCAGCAGGGTTTTTATATGGGTTACGGGAATAAAGGTGATGGTGCTATCGGTGCGGTCCTCTATCACCGTTTTGACCTTACCCGTGTAGGTATCAAACTCCAGCAAGCGACCCACCTGGCCGTCCCGCTCCAGGTCAATAAAATAAGCGCGCCGACTGTCCCCGGCCCACCAGCCGCGAATGCCGGTAAAAAATCCGGCGTAGGGCGGGTACAGCACCGGACTTGGGCGGAATTCCGCTTTCCGGCTTTTCCCTGACGCCACCTCGATCGCGAAAAAGTCATAGGCTTCGATATGTTCATCCTCGGGGAACGCTACCCGTCGATCGGGGTGCAAAATCCGTGGTCGCAAACTGCCGTCACTTGGCACGTGCTCCACTAATGGCGCCCCTACTTTGACTTTTCGGGTGTCAATAGCGACCGTAAACACACGCCTGGAATCAGGCGACCAGATCGCCTCCAGGCTTGCCTCTTCCTGACGACCATACACCGTAGGTGTGCCAGCGTAGACGTAAAATTTTTCGCCGTCTGTCGTTAACGGACGCTCCTTGCCACTCTTCAGATCGCGCAGCCACAAGTTGTAATCGCGTACAAACACCGCTTTTTTGCCATCCGGTGACACACCCCACTCTTTCGGATAGTCCTCTTTTTCACGACAACTATTGTTGCCCTGGTCATAAACCCAGTGTTTATCAAATGCAGCAAAACTTACTGTTCGTGGCGACAGAACAATATCGACATCGGTGAGCAGGAGATTATCGGCATCGACATTTTTACCAGACGCCCTCGCCAGGGTTCCAGCCAGCTTTTTATGATCAAAGGCGGAACGGTTGCTACCATCTTTGGCATTTACCAATCGATATTGTTTACCCGTTTTTGTCTCCCGCACATACCAAAAATCCTGGTTGCTGATCCAGGTGGGGAAAACGGTGGTGTTCAGCGCCAGTTTGTCACCGTAAATCCCTTTTAATATTGATTCAGCGCGCTGATAGCGAGCACCGATATCGGGATCGTGACGCGGCCCATCACCACACATTTGTGGCTTCGCTTTGGAGGCTTGTGCCTCATTCAGCAACAACGTACTGGCGGAGCCGGCTGCCAACAAAGTGCCAGCAGATCCTTGCATGAAGCGCCGCCGCGACAGTATTGGCTCAGCCGACGACGTCATTGGTTGCTCCCTGGCTTGCTCAATCTCATTTTTACCTGTCATTACCAATTTCTCCAAATCGTGAATATATCGATGATCAGTGTTTTTTATTCTGTTTGGAAAGTTTGTCATACAACAGGTCGATGCGAGTGGTCAGATCAAAGTCCTTTGGCGGCTCGACTCCCAGAAGGTACTTCACCAGGTGATCCCATGAACGGCGGGTGGCGTAACCATTAGCACTGTGTCCCATGGTCGGCAACATCAACATATCAAAAGTTTTGTTGGCTTTTTGCAAAGCCTCGACAAGCCGAAAAGTCATCGCCGCCGGCATCACGTTGTCCAGCATGCCGTGAATCAGCAACAATTTGCCGCGCAGGTTTTCGGCAAAATCTTCCAGCGGTTTTCGGTTGTCCTGGTCCGTTCCCATCGACGCGAAAATACGGTAGTCGGCAATGGGATTAATACTGACACCAACCTTGTATAAATCTGAGTGTAAAAACAGCCCCGCCACGGCATGGGGTATGCTACCAAATTCTGCCGCGCCAACCCGGTCAATATCTACCCACGAATGGCGTGCGGCCAACTGTTTGATAGCGGCAACGCAATCCTCTTTATAAAATTTATTGGGCACCAGATGATGCACTGGCATTACCGGGTCCTGGTAGTCATTGAATTTTTTGTCGCGCAAACGCTCGTGACCACGCTGATTGACGCTCACCACAATAAACCCCAACTCAGCATAGGCGGCTGGCGAAAAATATCGGCCGGACCCTACCGGGCTGTTGGTAAAGGAACCAATGGGCGCCGAGTAAGCGTATGTACAGTCCAACACCGGGTAATTTTTGTCTGGAGAAAAATCGGATGGACGATAAACCACAGCGTAAATATCCGTTTTACCATCAGCTGCCTTTAACATGACCGGCTCAGGCCACTGCCAGTTTTTGGGCAGGCCGGAAATATCGGCGGTTTCCACAGTAAACAATTCGCGGCCGTTGCGATCCAGCAGCAGAGTTACCGGCACCTGATCCACCCGCGACCGGGTAGTAACAATATAGTTGGCATCGGGAGAAACACCAGTAGCGTCTTTTGACCATGTGATTCGATTGCGCTGGTCACAGACAACGTATTCATGGTCACTGGACAACACTTCGGTGAGTTCACCGGTGTCAATATTTACTCGACAGATATCGCTGTAGTAGGGGTTGCGCCCCGCTTTTTGTTTCGACCCGCTAAAGGCTTTTCTGTCCGCAGTCTGAATAAACAGTTCGCGGCGCTTGCTATCGAGATGCAAGACGCCACGCACGATCCAGTCGCCCTGAGTCACCGGGTTTTTCAGTTTGCCGGTTTTCAAATCGTAGAGGTACAGATGCGACCAGCCGCTGCGCTCCGAAAACCAGATCAACTCGTCCGTTTCCGGCATTGGCACCAGCATGGTTTTGATGTGGGACACAGGAATAAAAGTAAAAACGCTGTCGGTCCTGTCTTCGATAAGGGTTTTTACCTTGCCGGTGTGAGTGTCAAACTCCAGCAAACGCCCCACCTTGCCACCGCGCTCCAGATCGATAAAGTAGGCGCGCCGACTGTCATTGGCCCACCAGCCGCGAATGCCGGTAAAGAAACCGGCATAAGGCGGATACAACACCGGACTGGGACGAAAATCCGCTTTTTGAATTTCTCCCGATTCCACCTCAATTGCGAAGAAATCATAGGCTTCAATGTGCTCGTCTGCGGGAAAAGCCACCCGCCTGTCGGGGTGCAAAACCCGTGGTCGCAGACTGCCATCACTCGGCACATGCTCTACCAGAGGAGCACCCACTTTGACGTTTCGCGTGTCAATTGCAAAAGTAAACACGCGTCTGGAATCAGGCGACCATATTGCCTCCAGGCTGGGTGCTTCCTGGCGGCCGTATACTGTGGGTGTACCTGCGTAGACGTAGAACTTTTCGCCGTCTTTGGTTAGCGGACTCTCTTTGCCGCTCTTCAGATCACGCAACCACAGGTTGTAGTCACGGACAAACACCGCTTTTTTGCCGTCCGGTGATACACCCCACTCTTTGGGATAAACCTTTTTTTCGCGGCAGCTTTGGTTGCCTTCATGATAATCCCAGCGCTTGCCATAAGCGGTGAAGCTGATAGTGCGCGGTGACAAGTTGATATCGACATCTGTTAATGGCAGATCATCCACGTCCACCTGTTCACCAGACGCTTTAGCCAATGCAAGAGCAAGTTTTTTGTGATCAAAAGCCGAATTGTTAGAACCTGTTTTAGCGTTCACCAAACGATATTGTTTGCCGACCCAGGTTTCGCGCTCGTACCAAAAGTTATCGGTATCGCCAATCCAGTTCGGATATATCGTGGTGTTCAGCACCATCGTTCTTGCAGAACCGCCCTGCGCCAGCACTTCAGCACGTCGATAGCGTGCTTCCATATCTTCCTGCATTTGCCGGGCTTTACTACAAGTACTCTCGCTTGCGGCATTACCCGGTTGTGGCAAGGCAGCATTTGCCGAGCTGGCAAGCAACTGGCTTCCGGCACCTGCCATCAACAAGGTGCCAGCAGAATTTTGTAAAAAGTGTCTGCGGGTCAAGCCCGTATTCTGTTCGGTATGTTCAGTGCAATTTGTATTGGATAATCTTGAATCATTATTGGATGAAGTTTTGTCAGACATTTTTTGATCCTGTCATTATTTGATTTTTCTGGTAGCACCACCCGGAACCGCAATTAATTTTCAGGTGAAAAACCGAGTCGAAAAAAGATGCAATCACTTGCATCCGGCTGTCCAAAAGGATTTGGCATCAGGGGGCGAAAAGGCGGCAACTAACCGAGCCGCCCGAGTAATCTGAAATAAATCAGCAAATGTTATGCCAAAACTTCAACCAATTGTTTTATAAGTATTTTTATGATTTTTAACTGTATAAATGCCTGGTACGCCATGAGTAACAGTCATCGCATGTTTAGATTTTGATACATATGCGTCTTGCTTTTAATACACAAACCAGAGCAGATGGCCATAAAGCACATCTGCCGATTTATGTTCACCCTGATATTATCAATTATCTTCTGTTTACTTATTTTTATCTGCCGTGGAGGCTTGTAACCACTCCCGCCCGGTACGTAATTTGAAATCGCGAGGCGGTTCAATGCCCAGCAAGTGCTCGACATAATAGTCCCAAACGCAGCGAAGGGTATAGCCGGTGGAAAAGTGGCCGACATTGGGCAGCAACAACATGTCAATGTGTTTGTCCAGTTTTTGCAGGGCGTCCACCAGGCGCAGGCTGGTGGCCAAGGGAATCACGTTGTCGAGCATGCCGTGAATCAACAGCAAGCGGCCGCGCAGATTGGCCGCTAAACTGGCAAACGGTTCACCCCGCCAGTGCTCCCCCACCATTCCGGGCATCGCCCCCATCATGCGCCCATCCATCCCCGGTGCTACCCCTACCCCGACGGTGTAGAAATCCGGGTGCTTGAGCAGACCAGTCACCGCAGTCGAGGAGCTAGTGTGGCCACCGACTCCGACACGGCTGGTATCAACGTAGTCATATCGCTTGGCCAAATGCTGAATCCAGGCGATGCAGTCCTCCTGACTGTAGCGGTCGGAGATCGAGGTGCGGGTATTGTTGAGCGCCCGCGAGCGCAGCCCCGCTGCGCCAGCATTGACCATCACTACTACAAAGCCCAGCTCCGCCAGCGCTGCCGGGCCGTAAAAACCTCCAGGCCCCTTCAGACCATTGGTAAAGGAACCGGTGGGTGCAAAGCAATGGTAAGAGTAATCAATCACCGGGTAGCGCCTGTCAGGGTCAAAATCCGAGGGGCGAAACACCACTCCGTAAATATCGGTTTTGCCGTCCGCCCCCTTGAAGATCAGGCCTTCCGGCCAGCGCCAGTTGTCGGGCAGGCCGGAGACATCGGCTTTTTCCACTGTCATCACCTCCCTGCCGTCGCGGTCCAGCAGAATGGTCACCGGCGCCTGCTGGACCGTCGACCGGGTGGTGACCACATAGTTGCCGTTGGGGGACACCCCGAGGGCATCATGAAAACGACTAAAGTCGGCACCAACAACATAATCGTAATCTCCGGCTATCAATTCCACCAATTCACCGGTGTCGATATTGACCCGGCAAATATCGCAGAAATAGGGATTGCGCCCCTTGTGACGACCGGCTGTTTGAATCCATAACTCGCGCCGCGCGGCATCGTAGCGCAACACATTGCGGACCAGCCAATTACCCCGAGTGACCGGACGCTTGAGCTTGCCGCTGTCGAGTTCATAAAGATAAAGGTGCGACCAACCACTGCGCTCGGAAAACCAGATCAGTTCGTTGGTTTGCGGCAGCGGTGTGATCAACAGCCCGATATGAGACAGAGGCACAAAAGAGGTGATGGGGTAATCGGCGGTGTCCTCAATCAGCAACGTTGCACGGCCGCTGCGGGTATCCAGCCTCAGCAACCGCACGGCTTTTTCATCCCGAGTGCGCTCCACGAGGTAAGCATGGCGATTGTCATTGTCCCACCAACCGCGATGACCGCGAAAATAGCCCATATAGGGTGGATAAGTTACCGGCACTGAGTAGTCAGCAAACTGCGTGTGTCCGCTCTCCATGTCGATGCAGGCAAAGCGGTACATTTCGATGTGCTCGTCGCCGGGAAAGGCCACCCGACGGTCC
>JBNKFQ010000114.1:0-14315 GCA_050289385.1 Porticoccaceae bacterium
GCCTCGGTAAACGGGCTGTCTATCTGTAGGTGTGAGGTTCCCGTACAGTGATAAACACTGGCGTCAGGTGTAAGCTGCATGTGATAAAACATGGCTGCCTGCATATTATTGAGCGGGTAAGCGTCGACTATGCCTTCGGGCAATCTGGCCCGGTCTTGCGCTCCAATCATACTGAAGGCCGAGACTTTTTCGTACGCCAGATCATCTTTATTGGCATTACCCTGGAACTTATACTGCTCCGCGAGCTGTGCAACTGTTTGGCTCTTGAATAAATCATAAAGAGCCAATGCAATACCGGCTCTTTTGGCCCGATCTATAACCTGCACGCCGCGTAGAGAGTCACCCCCCAAAGCGAAAAAGTTATCCGTCCTGCCCACTGCGTCCACGTTGAGAACACCCGCCCATATATCGCAAAGCGTTTTTTCGATGGCATTTTCAGGCGCTATATAAGCGTTTTCCAGGCTTGGTCTCATACCCGACGGTTCCGGCAACGCTCGGCGGTCTAGCTTGCCGTTAGCCGTCAAAGGAAATTCATCGACATAGATAAACGCAGCCGGAATCATATACTCAGGCAGAGATTTCTGTAAAAAGGCTCTCAACGCCTCGACCGTCAAAGATTCCGACTCCTGTAAAGAGCCCGGTAAAGCCTCCCGTAAGATCAGATAAGCCAGCAAACGGTTATCAGGCGTGTCATTGCTGATAACCTTTACCTCCGCAAGCATCGGGTGCTGCTGCAGCGCCGCTTCGATTTCCCCCAACTCAATTCTGAAACCACGGATTTTTACCTGATCGTCAGCCCGCCCCCTATATTCCAGTGTGCCGTCTTCCAGATAACGGGCAAGATCACCTGATCGATACAGACAATCGTTTTCCGTACCGGAAAACGGATTTTGAATAAACCTCTGCCGGGTAATTTCTTCCCGGTTCAGGTAACCCCTCGCCAATCCGGCACCACCGACGTAAATTTCACCAATCACTCCCGGTGGTGACAGGTTACGGTTTTTGTCCAGAATGTAGATGCTCAGGTCGGCAATGGGTATACCTATAGGACTGCCGCCAACGGAATTAGTTAGCGCCGGGTCAATGACCTGATAAGTAACATGAACAGTCGTCTCGGTGATGCCGTACATATTCACTAACTGCGGTCTATTGATACAGCTGTCGTCCACCCCCGGACCGTTAATTGAATTCAGCCGGTCGTTTGTATTGCGGCCGTGACGCTCAAACCATGGCCGCAGACCGGGTAAATCCAGGGCTTCACCACCAAATATGACAAAGCGCAGGCTCAGATCGGCCCGCTCACAATGCAAGTCCGCCTGTATAAACTGTTTAAAGGCGGATGGAGTCTGATTGAGGATACTGACCTTTTCATCGACTACCAATCGATGGAGCGCTTCGGGAGAACGGCTCGCGTAATAAGGAACAACGACCAGCCTGGCGCCGTGTAAAAGTGCTCCCCATATTTCCCATACGGAAAAATCGAAAGCAATGGAGTGAAATAGTGTCCATACATCGAGATGACCAAAGTGAAACCAGTGTTCCGTTGCGCTGAACAAGCGGACAATATTTCGGTTGGGAACCATAACCCCTTTGGGCTCGCCGGTGGAACCGGATGTATAAATAATATAGGCCAGATTATCCGGCCCCGAAAGCGGCTGTGGGTTTTCTGCGGCCATCGCATCAATTTTATGCTGCTCGCGGTCAAGACAAACAATGTCTATATCCAGGCCCTTAAACAACGGCCTGTATTCGTCGAATGTCAATACTGTATTTACTCTCGAATCGCGGACAAAATAGGTCAAACGCTCCCGCGGATAACTCGGATCCAATGAAACATAGGCTCCTCCCGCCTTCAAAATCCCAAGTAGGGAGATGACCATTTCAAGTGAACGCGGCAGACAGAGACCAATACAGCTTTCCACAGCAAAATGGGATCGTGTCTTCAAATAATGCGCGATTTTATTGCTGGACTCGTTTAGTTCTCTATAACTTAATTTTTCACCCTCGAAAACCAAGGCTGTGTTTTCAGGATATTGTGCCACGCGGCGTTCGAATATCTGTTGCACCGTCTCGGTCACAGTGAAGGATTTCTGCCCCCTTCCCCATTGACCCAGCAGTTGGTTCCGCTCGTTTTCGGAAATAATTTCAATTGCGCAGAGCGGTATTCGAAAATTTTCCGCCACTTCTTCCAACAGATTTTGGTAGTGGAAAATAAACCTTTCTATGGTTCCAATCCGGAACAAATCGGTACTGTATTCAAGGGCGCCACTGACAAACCCATCAACTTCTTCCAGGGACAGGGTCAAATCAAATTTTGCCGTATTGAGCGGAAGGTCAATGCCTGAAACGCGCGTGCCGGGAAGACGCCATTGGGATTTACTGCCGCTTTGATAGGCAAACATGACCTGAAACAGTGGCGCATGACTTAGGTTCCTGTCCGGCTGCAGTTCATCGACCAGCTTTTCAAAAGGTACGTCCTGATGCGTTTGCGCGTCGATAATATCACTGCCAACACGGCCGAGAAATGTTTTGAAGCTTTCGCTGTCGTCCACCTGGCTGCGCAACACCAGGGTGTTGACAAAAAGTCCAATGATATTTTCCACATCGGCGTTTTCCCGCCCCGCCACGGGAAAACCAACGGCAATATCTTGCTGACCGGCGTAGCGGCTCAGCAATACTTGGAAAGCCGCCATCAAAACGGAAAACAGACTTTGGTTCTCTGCAGCGGCCAGAGCGCGCAACTGTGCCATCAGGGGTGCGGGCAGGCTAAAGTAATTGACAGCCCCGTTAAAGCTTTGTTCGCTTTTTCGTGGATAGTCGGTCGGCAACTGCAAAGGCTGCACACCCTTGAGTTTGCTCTTCCAGTAATGCAATTGCGTATCGAGCAACGCCCCCGTCATCCTTTCACGCTGCCACTCGGCAAAGTCCGCGTACTGAATATCCAATGCCGGCAGATTCAGTGTTTCTCCCAGGTAAAAATGCCGATAACAGGCCGATACCTCGTCGATGAATATTTTGGCCGACCATGCATCAGATATAATATGATGCATCGTTATCGACAGAATAACGTCGGTTTCGCTAATGTGCAGAAGCCCAATTCGTAACAAGGGGCCGGTGCCGAGATCAAACGTTTGTTGATATTCATCAAGCACATAGCGCTGCACCCGCCTTTCAATATCTTTGCCGCCCGGTTCCAGTTCGGTTACCCGGATATGGACTTTATTGTTTTCAAAACAGCGCTGCAGTAATTCACTATCCTGGTATACGAAAACAGTGCGCAGTATTTCGTGGCGTTCCACAACGTAATTTACCGCTCTGTCAAACGCTACAATATCCAGCTTGCCCCTGATTCTGTAAGCGACAGAAATATTGTAATGAGCTGCATTTGGGGTGATCTGATCGATCAACCACAACCTTTGTTGCGAAAAGGAAGATTTAAACAGATATGAACTTTTCTGCGTAATCTTATTCTCAGACTCTTTTCCCATACGTTTAGTACTCCCACAAGCAGTGTCTATCGAGCCTTACACATTTTCCGACGCGCTGTTCGCGCTACGCCGTTCCGATCTTGATATTTTTTTAATTGCCGTTTTTCTCGGCGGTTGCTCCGAGCTGCGCATAGTGTCGATAACAGTGGCCAAAGCCTCGATAGAAGGCTTCTCAAACAGGGTGCGCAAAGGCACGGCTACAGCAAAAACCTTGTCTATTTTTGAAATAATTCGCGTGGCTTTCAGTGAGTGTCCCCCGAGAGCAAAGAAATTATCGTGCACGCCAACCCTTTTCAGTTCCAACACATCCCGCCAGATGCCACAAAGTTGGCGCTGGGTTTCACTCTCAGCCTCTACAAAGGTTGCCGCGGTTTCGCACGCAATACCGGGAACCTGCAACGCGACCCGATCTACCTTTCCGTTTACGGTAAGTGGGAACGCCTGCAAAAAGACAAATTGTCCGGGTAGCATATACGCCGGGAGCCTTCGCATTAGATAATCCCTGATGACTTCACTGTCTTCTTTTTTCCCTTCATTGAGGACACAGAAAGCTACCAGGCGCTGCTCCTCGTAGTCAGCGCTTTTATGGAACACAACCACCGCATCACGAATAAGTTCACAGCCTGACAACGACGCCTCTATTTCACCCAATTCAATACGAAAACCGCGCAGCTTAATTTGTTGGTCAATGCGACCGATGAACTCTATATCTTCATTTGGTAGAAATCTGACCAGGTCACCGGTTTTATACATTCTATTGCCCGCGGCGGTGTGACTGGCATTAGATCGAAAAGGATCTGTCAGAAAACGCTCCGCTGTCAGCTCCGGACGATTGAGATACCCGCGGGCAACGCCTTCGCCACCGATATAAAGTTCTCCGGCTACGCCTGCGGGGACCGGATTTAGGTCGCTGTCGAGTATATAAAGTTGGGTGTTGGCAATAGGCTTTCCAATAGGGACCGATTTATCCGGACTATCGCTGGTTTTTATTTCATAAGTGCAGCACCCCACTACGGTTTCCGTCGGCCCATACTCGTTAATAATGCGTGTATTGGGTGAATTTTGTTGCCAGAATTTCAATGCGGATCCGTTGAGCGCCTCACCTCCGACAACCAATGTGTCGACATTTACCGTGGTTTGCGCCGCTAGCGCCTTACCCAGCAGTTCCAGATGGACCGGTGTTAATTTCAGCAGGTCCAGATTGTTGTTCTGTCGAATGGCCCGCGCCAAAGCATCCAGTTCGTTTTCCTCTTCGATCAGGGTTACCGAACCGCCGCTGATCAGGGGAAGAAAAAGACTGGTTATTGTGGCGTCGAAACCAATGGAGGTGTGTACAGCACTATTGACAGGACTGTCGATACCGCTGCCATAGGCACTTCTGCCGTAATCGAGGTAGTTGCTCAGCGCCCGGTGTTCAATCATTACGCCTTTGGGTTTACCGGTGGAGCCAGAGGTATAAATAATATAAGCCAGATTAGATGGCGTTACCCGAACCTGCGGATTATCGACAGATCTGCTTTCGATAAGCGGCTTTTCTCTGTCCAGAAACAGACTTCGGGATGCAGTGGAAACATTAAATCCGGTTTCAGCGTTGTGAATCAACACACCCGCCTTCGAATCAGACAACATAAAGGCAATTCGCTCTTCGGGATAATCCGGATCAATGGGAATATAGGCTCCGCCTGCTTTTAGAACCGCAAGAATACTGACTAAAAGATCAAGCGAACGGTTGAGACATAAAGCCACAGATGTTTCAGGTCCGACGCCCCACTCGCACAGAAAATGCGCAAGCTTATTGGCCCTGATATTCAACTCTGTATAGGTAAGCGACTCGCCTTTGTAATACACGGCCGGTAATTCAGTGCTCTGCCTGACCCGATTTTCAAAGAGTTCCTGCACACAACCCTGGAAAAAATGCCGGTCTGTTTGATTATATTGGTATACCTGCCGGGACCATTCTGCTTGCGAAAGCAGCTGAATGCCGTTGAGACGCCGCTCTCCCCCACGGGCAATGTTGCGCAGAATATTTTGCAGGTGACGCCCGATCTGGGCGATTGCCCTCTCGTCATAGCATTCGCGGCTATAGCTAAAATCCAGCTGCAACTGCCTGCCTTTGACGGCTTCATTTATACCGACAACCAGGGTCAGAGGGAAATTGGTTTTCTCCCGGGAAAATTCATACTTGAGCTCAAGTGCGTCGCTTTCGGCAAGTTCCACGGGATAATTTTCATAAACAACAATACTGTCAAACAGGGCAATATCCCCGGCGATTTCGCTCTGGCGATGAATTTCCGCCAGAGAAATATGCGCGTGTTGTTCACTTTGCAGGTGTTTGGTCTGAATACTGTGCAGCCAGTCTTTTACGGTGAGATTATCGGCGCAGGAAATTCGTACCGGCACGGTGCCGATAAAAAGTCCCACCATGGATTCGATACCCGTCAGCGGCGCCGTACGACCGGAGACCGTTACCCCAAACAGGCACTCATTTTGCTGTGTGTAGCGATGCAACAGCAACGCCCACGCCCCCTGCACAACAGCGCTCATGGTGACGCGGTTGCGACGGGCAAATTGCTCCAACTCGCGGGTGTCCTGACCAGGCAGGTTTATTCTGCTGTGTTCGATAGAATAAGCTTCAGCGGCGTTTGTCCTGGCTTTGGCCAGCGGTAGTGGTGTGGGTTCTTCAATACCTCTCAACTCACGGCGCCAATAGGCCTGCGCAACGGTCTGGCTATTGTGCTGCCATTTTATATATTCCCGATAAGGCGGTACCAGGACCGCTATAGCCGCCTTACCACTGACAAGCTCGCGGTAAATCGCCAGCACATCCTTGATAATCAGCATAATAGACCAGCCGTCCAACAACAGATGGTGATGGCTGATGAGAAATCTGTAGCCGCCACACCGTAGTTTGAACAACCCGAAACGGCACAGAGGCGCATTCGATAGATCGAAACCCCGGCGGCGGTCCTGTTGCAGCCATTGCTCAAGACGCTCATCATCCGGCACCTGTTCACCGAGCCCCCAGCGCTGTTCAGTCCAGTCAATGGCAGCATCTGCACTGACGACCTGCATCGGGTTGTCCAGCCCTTTCCAGACAAATCCCGTTCGTAAAATACAGTGCCGGGATATTACGATCTGCCAGGCTTTCTTAAAGCAGGCAAGATCCACATCAGCCCGCAGACGATATACCAATTGTTCAAAATAGACCCCTGACTGCGGAGCGAACAGGGAATGAAATAGCATACCTTCTTGAGTAAACGAGAGCGGATAAATATCCTCTATGTGCCGATACCGGCGTTGCAAGTCATCAAGCGCAGACTGATTCAGTTTCGCCAGAGGAAAATCCGCTGAGGTAAATCGGGTAGCGGTCTGTTTTAAACAATGTTCCGTGATCCCCAGTAGATAGCGTTTAAAATTTTCTGCCAACCGTGCAATGGTGAACTCTCGATGAAAACGCTGGTTATAAGTCCACTCCACCTGTAATTGGTCGTTTTGCTGTAAATAACCATCCACTTCCAGAATATAGAAACGCGCGGCATCGGCACCGTGTTTGCCGGTTACCTGCTCCGACGCCAGGCGCAACAGCACGTTCGCTTCGCGGCGGGTATCCGCCAAACGCCCCAGGTAATTGAAACAAACCTCGGCACCACCGACCCGTTCCATCGCCCGTCTGACACCGGCATCACTGTGAAGATAGCGCAGCAGGCCATAGCCCACACCGTCGCGTGGAACCGCCCGCAGGGCTTCTTTAACCCGTATAATGCTATCGCCGAAGTTACCGTTGTCGTTTAAGCCGGCCGCGTCCATGCCACTCAGCAGGAGGGGATAGATCGCGGTAAACCAGCCCGTTGTCCGGCTCAGATCCACATCGGTAAACAGATCCGCCCTGCCGTGGGACTCCAGGTCCACTTTAACCTTTGTCGAACCGCTCCAGTCGGCGATCGCCAACGCCAGAGCGGTCAAAAGCAGTTCATTGACCCGGGTCTTGTAAGCAAAAGCGCAGTTATCAAGCAGGTCGGCCGTTTCTTTCCGGGAAAAGGTTATGACGACTTTTTTCGCGTCGCGCACACAGTTGTGCCCCGCATAGGCGTCCAAGGGCAGCCGGGTTTGTTCATTGTCCCCCAGCGCCCGCCAGTAGGGAATTTCCGCGGCAAGTGTTTCAGACACTGCATACTGTCGCAGCTTTTCAGACCAGGATTTCAGCGAGGTGGATTTTGGTGGCAATACGGACGCCGCTCCCTGAGCGGCGTAAACGGTTTGAATATCATCGAGGATAATCTGCCAGGATACGTTATCCACCACTAAGTGATGCGCGACAATCAGCAGGCGATCGCCGCCGCTATACTGTGTTTTAAAGTAAGTGACTTTTAATAAAGGGGCCACGGCCAGGTCGAACCGTTTCTGCCGCTCTCTTGCCGCCGATTCGATAAACTGTTTTTCTTCCGCGACATTCTTTCCTGTACAAAAAACCTCTTCAATGCTGAACGCGTCAAACGCTGGTTCTATATTGGCTGTCCACTGTTCACCGCTCTGGTCTTCACGACGCGAGAACGTCATTCGCAGGCCGTCGTGATGGTTGATGACCGCTCTGAATGCCCGTTCAAGACAAAGTCGGTCAACAGTTCTATCTATCTCAAATAGATAGGACTGGTTGAAGTGATTAAAATGACGGCTCTGATGAGAAAACAACCAGTATTGTATCGGCGTTATCGCAACTTCACCGGAGGTAATGCCCTGCCCGGCGCCGGACGTTATTTCATGCCCGGCAACAGCGGCCAGCGCGGCAATATTCTGGTATTCAAACAGTTGCCGGGGGTTGATTTGCAGCCCCTTTTGCTTCGCCTTGAAAACGATTTGCAGGCTTAAAATGGAGTCTCCACCCAGTTCAAAAAAGTTATCTTTGACCCCAACCGTGTCCCGGCGCAGTACCTGCTTCCAGATCTCCACCAATATCGTTTCTTTTTTGTTTCCCGGTGCCGTATAGCCGCGTCCCTCCCCATTCATATCCAGGTCGGGCAATGCCTGTTTATCGATTTTTCCGTTGGGCGTGAGCGGCATCTCATCGAGGCTGATAAAATGTGCAGGCAACATGTAGTCCGGCAGTTTTTTCGCCAGATAATCACGCAGCTCAACGTAGAAAGCGTCGTGAAGAGCGTCGGCAACAATGTAAGCCACCAACTGACGGTTGACAGTCTCCACAACCTTGACCGCTGCTTCCAGTACAAGAGGGTGCTCAACCAGACAGGCTTCCACTTCTCCAAGCTCAACCCGAAACCCGCGAATTTTCACCTGGGAATCCATCCTTCCGAGGAAAACAATATTTCCATCTGGATAGTACTTGGCCAGGTCGCCGGTCCTGTACAGCATCTCCCCCCTGGCGCCGCCCCCTGTGCCCAGAGGATTCTCTATAAACCTCTGCGCCGTTAATGTTTCGCGCCGGTGATAACCACGGGCAACGCCGGCCCCACCAATATATAACTCGCCGACAATCCCTACCGGTACCGGTTGACTGTCGCGGTCAAGTATATAAAGCTGGATGTTATTAATTGGCTTTCCTATCGGGACGATTCCCCGGCTGTCTCCGCCTTGAATACCTCCGCCCTGTTCGGCCCGACTATGCGCCGTCCCTGCGCCCGCCACGGGAACCTCAAAGACGCAACACCCCACAACGGTTTCTGTGGGGCCGTATTCATTGATAATACGGGTGTTGGGGGCGTTTTTTCTCCAGAATTCCAGAGCGCCGTAGTTCAACGCCTCCCCACCGATAATTAGCGCTCTGACATTGGCGGCCGCGGCGGCGGGAAGACTGTGACTGATAATGTCGAGATGCGCCGGTGTGATTTTTACCAGACTGAGATCCCGCTCGCGAACCAGAACTTCACTCAATGCCTGAATTTCATTTTCCTCTTCGATCAGAATAAGTTTCCGACCCGTCAGCAGCGGGGTATAAAGGCTGGTGATGGTTGCGTCAAAAGCAATCGAAGAATGCACGGGGCAGCCACTCCCCCCGGCCACGCTGTATTCGTCCACGGCATAGTCCAGATAATTGCTGAGCCCGACATGTTCTATCAAAACACCTTTGGGTTTACCGGTCGAACCAGAGGTGTATATAACATAGGCCAGGTCGCGCGCTGAAACCTCAAGGTCGGGATTATCGCTATTGAACTCACTGATATCGTTCCACTGTTGATCCAATACAACAGTCTCAACCTCAATGTCACTCAGTCGTTCAGTCAGTTGGCTCTCGGTCAGCAATTCAGCAAGCTCTGCGTCTTCGATAAGATACTGCAGCCGCTGTTGCGGATATTCCGGATCGATAGGCACGTAAGCGGCACCCGCTTTCAAAACGCCCAGAACCGACACGACCAGATTAACATTCCTCGGCAGTAAAATACCTACCAGAGAATCACGCCCGATGCCCTGATTGAGTAGGTAATGGGCGAGTTGATTGGCCCTGTCGTTGAGCGTCTCATAAGACAACAGACAATCCTTATACTGCACGGCCACTGCCTGCGGATACAGGCGAACCTGCGATTCAAATACCTGATGCGCGCACAGAGAGGCGACAGGGACACGGGTCCGGTTCCAATCACAGAGAAGTGTCTGTACCTCCGTATCCGATAACAAGCCGAGTTCACAGATCTTCTGACCGGGGTTTGCGGCAACAGCACTGTAAATATTGCTTAAATGCCCCACCAGCCGTTCTATTGTGGCAGATTGAAAACGCCGGGTATTAAACTCCACTTTTCCCTTAAACTGCCCCTGCTCCTCCCAGATAAATACTGTTAAATCAAACTTTGCAGTGCCGCTTTCCACTTCCCGGGAAAGGACTTCAATAACCGTTTCGGGAGAATCATAACAATCACGCTCGCTCGCGGTGCTGGCCTTATGTTGATAAACAAACATGGTGTTAAACAGCGGCGTCTGGGAATTTCTCTCAGGACACACGGCTTCCACCACTTTATCGAAGGGCAGCTCTTTATTTTCCAATCCCTCCAGAACGGATTGTTTTACTGCATCGAACAGCGCTTCGAAAGTCTGGCCTTGCGGCAGCCGCACTTTTAGCGCAAGGGTATTGAGAAATAGCCCAATTGTGGAATCCAGTTCAGCATAGGGGCGCACAGAAACCGGCGTGCCGATGCAAATTTCCTCAACCCCGGTGTAACGGTACAGCAACGCGTAAAAACCGCTGAGCAAAACGATAAATGGGGTGGCGTTGCCGGCTTCCGCGTAGGCAGTCAATCTCCGGCTGACAGTCGCCGGCAGAGACAGGGGTATGACCGCGCCCCCCTGATCCCGCTGTAAAGAAACCCGTTCATAGCCATCGTAAGGCAATGGCAACACCGGCGGCAGGTGCGCGAATTGCTTTTCCCAATAGCGCCTTTGGTTTTGGTTTTGGTTTTGCTCCCGATATTGTTGTGAGTCTTGGTTGCTTGAGAATTGCTCCCTTTCCCAATTGGCATAATCTATATAGCGAATTTCACCACTACCAGCCGTCTCCCTGCTGTCGACCGCCGCGCCCGCATGCAAATCCCGATAGGCTGAAATGATTTGCTGATCAAAAATATCCAGAGACTGCTCATCGATCAGTATGTGGTGAATGACCAGCACAAGCACCGGTTGCAGCGGCAGCCCGGCCTGGCTTTGATCCTTTCCGGTAAACAGAACCAAGTGGTAAGGTGGCAATCCATTGAGAAGATCAAAGGCTGTTGCAGCGAGCACGTCTGCACGCTGTTGTATTTGCATCATCCATTGATCGCGGTTGGCCCAGGTCAGTGTCTCCACACACAAAGGTTGAGGCTCGGGCCGGAGTAACTGCAAAGGCACGCCATCCTCAAGTAAAAATGTATGCCGGAAAATAGACTGGTTTTCGAGCACAGAGTTGATGGCATGGATCAATACCCCAGTGTTTATCGAGCCAATGAAATGCTTGATTGTACAGATGTTGTAGTCAGGGCTCTGCGGTTGCAGTTGACTTAAAAACCATAGCCGCTGTTGAGAAAAAGTCAGCGGCACTGGGCAGAAATCCGCCATCGACGCTATTTCCGGCAACCTCGGGTTTGCCGCTGAAGAATTCACTGCTGCTGGGGCCGGAGCCTGAGTAACGCAATGCACAGCGGCGACCGCGGCGAGTGCTCTAACCGTAGGCGTGGAAAAAAATTCCCGCACCGACAGTGCGATGCCATGCTGATTGTGCAGCGCTGACACCACCCTGGTCGCAAGCAGCGAATGGCCTCCCAGATGAAAAAACGACTGCGTGACCCCAACCCTGTTCAGACCCAAAACCCGTTGCCAGACTGAAGCGATAATCCGTTCCATTTCCGTGGCCGGCTCAATATACTCGCTCGTGCAAAGCCCATGTCGACTGGCGGCTGGTGCCGGTAAGCTGGCTCTGTCGATTTTATTATTGGGCAACCGCGGAAACGCATCCATAATGACAAAGGCGGCGGGCAACATATAGTCCGGCAGCTGTTCCTGTATATGGGTATACAACTGTTCCTGAACGACCGAGGCAGCGGGCTGCTCAACCACATAGGCAACCAGACATTGGTTATCCCCGCTGTCCTCCCGCAGTAAAACAACAGCATCCTGAACCGCGCCGTGGGTTTTCAATACGAATTCAATTTCGCCCAATTCAATTCGAAACCCTCTGACTTTGACCTGATTGTCCTTGCGACCCAGAAACTCGATATTGCCGTCAGCGAGAAAGCGAACCAGATCTCCGGTTTTATAGATTTTCCCCGCACTGTGCGGGTTATCGATAAATCTCTCGGCGCTCAGCTCGGGCCGCTTGAAGTAGCCCCGCGCCAGACCGACTCCGCCGATATAGAGTTCGCCGGCAACGCCTATCGGAACCTGCTGCAATTCATCGTCCAATACCCAGACCCGGGTATTGGCCAGCGGACGGCCGATATGCACAACGCAGTCCTCAGCCGACAATATTGCGTTGGTGGCGCTGACTGTTGTTTCTGTCGGTCCGTAGGAGTTGACAAAGTGTCTCCCCGGTGCCCATTTGCGCACCAGGTCCAGGGTACAGGCCTCACCGGCCACCGCCAGGACCCGCAAATCCGGTAGCGGGTCCAGCGGCAATACCGCCAGCGCCGATGCTGGCAGAGTGGCGTGCGTAACCCGCTGCCGTCTGAGTACCCCCAGCAACTCCGGCCCGGGTAACAACGCCAGGCGCTCTGCCATGACCAAACAGGCCCCGGAGCTGAGAGTCATAACGATTTCCCAGATAGACGTATCAAAACTAAAAGAAGCAAACTGCAAGACCCGGCTGCCCTCACCAATCCGCAATAATACGACCTCTTCCTCAGCCAGGTTGCAAACACCTCTGTGCCTGATCTCCACCCCCTTGGGGTTTCCGGTAGAGCCGGAGGTATAAATCACATAAGCTGAACTTTCCGCCATCACAGCGGTTGTGGGCGCGCCGGTATCGCGTTTACCGATTGCCGGCCAGTCCGTATCAATAAAGACCATTTTCAGGTTGTAGCAGCAATAGTGTTGCTGGTACTTTTTCTGGGTCAATAAAAAGCCCGCGGTTGAGTCGCGCAAGATATATTGCCGGCGCTGCGCCGGGTAATCCGGATCGACAGGCACATAGATTGCCCCCGCTTTCAAAATTGCCAGGAATCCGATAACCAGTGACAGTGAGCGATCAATACTGATCGCCACCGGCATCCCGGGGCGAACGCCATTGGCAATCAGGTAGTCGGCCAGTTGATTGGATTGTTGCTGCAACTGCCTATAGGTCAATTGTTGCTCGCCAAATACAACAGCGGGAAGTTCCGGTGTTTTTTCCGCTTGTGCGTCAATTAATTCATGAATACAGTGATTGCTTTGGAAGGGTTTATCGGTTTTGTTCCATTCCAATAGCAGCCGCTGCTCTTTTGGCGATATCAGCGCGAGACGGGAGATCGGTGTGTCCGGTTGTTGGACCAGCTCCGCCAGCAGTGTTTGAAAGTTTACCGCCAGTCGCTCAATGCTCTCAGCCACAAACAGGTCTGTCGAATATTCAAATTCAGCTTCAAATCCATTGCCTTGATCCCACATTTGTAGCGTTAAGTCATATTTGGAGGCACCGTTGTCCAATTGTTCCGGCAGGCCAATTTCCACACCGCGAAGTCTGGTTGCCGCCGGCGCTGTCTCCTGAAAGGCGAACATTATTTGGAAAATGGGGGAATAGCTTAAATTTCGCCGGGGCTGCAGTTGTTGCACCAAGTTGTCAAAAGTCATGTTTTGATGGCGAAACGCCTCCAGCACCGTTGCGCGCTCAACCCGTAAAAACTCACGCATTGAATAATGCTGCTGCAGCTGACTGCGAAAAACCAGTATGTTGACCAAAAAACCTATGATCGACTCCAGCTCCATTTCAGACCGATTGGCCACAGGTGTCCCCACTACCAGATCACACTGATGGGTATAGCGATATAGCAGCGCCTTGAACGCTGCCATCAACAGCATAAACAGCGTTGCCTTTTCCTCTTGAGCAAACTTTCGCAACCTCGTACTGACGCTGGAGGGAATCGAAAATTTAACGCGCGCACCAGCATAGGTCTGCTCTTTAGGCCGGGGTTTATCCATGGGCAGTTGAAGAAGCGGAGGTGCCCCGGATAACTTGCGCAGCCAGTATTCGTGGGTATCGGACAACGTTTTATCGTCAACTTTGCGTTTTTGGAAAAAAACATAGTCCCGAAATGTCACCTCAACCGGCGGCAAACTATGCTCTTTCCCCTGGGATAACGCCTGGTACGATACCAAAAGCTCACGCCAGAAAACATCGACTGACCAAGCATCGGCAATGATGTGATGCATATTGATAAACAG
>JBNKFQ010000115.1:0-7244 GCA_050289385.1 Porticoccaceae bacterium
GTGATGTAGCCGTTGGTGACTTGTCTGATGCCGTTCGTCAGAGTGCTGGTGAGCATTTGGTTGACTTAAAGATATTTGATGTCTATCACGGCAAAGGTATTGAAAATAATAGAAAAAGTGTCGCGATGGGCTTGATCTTTAGAGATTTATCCCGCACCCTTACCGAGCAAGAGATCAATGATGCCGTCGATAAGGTGGTAAGGACACTGGAACAACAATATGGTGCGACTCTAAGGGGTTGATTGCATGGGAGCACTTACAAAAGCGGATCTCGCTGAAATGCTCTTTCAGGAGCTTGGCCTCAACAAGCGTGAGGCCAAAGAGATTGTCGAACTCTTCTTCGAGGAGATTCGCGCTGCCCTGGAGAAAAACGAACAGGTAAAGCTTTCCGGGTTTGGGAATTTTGATTTGCGTGAAAAAAGTACGCGACCCGGGCGCAATCCAAAAACGGGGGAAGAGATTCCCATATCTGCACGCCGCGTAGTAACATTCAAACCGGGGCAAAAATTGAAAGCGAGAGTAGAAAGCAGGACAGATCGCTATGCTGGAACCGAGCAATAACAACGAACTTCCGGCGATTCCGGGCAAACGTTACTTTACCATTGGTGAGGTTAGCGATCTGTGTGAGGTAAAGCCGCATGTATTGCGTTACTGGGAGCAGGAATTTCCCAATTTGAGTCCCGTAAAGCGCAGGGGCAATCGTCGCTATTATCAGCGTCAGGACGTTCTGCTTATTCGTCAGATTCGCTCGTTACTTTACGATCAGGGCTATACCATCTGTGGAGCCCGTCAGCGTCTTGGGGGCAACAATACAAAGGAAGAGGCGACCCAGTTCCGTCAACTGGTGACTCAGACGGTTGCTGAGTTGGAAGATATTCTCAACGGCCTGAAGGCTTGATTTCAGGATATCTTTTCGGATTATAATGTGTGCCAACAAGTTAACAAAAAGGGGCTCCCTTCCGGGAGCCCCTTTTTGTATCAATGGTCGGGACGGCAGGATTTGAACCTGCGACCACCACACCCCCAGTGTGGTGCGCTACCAAACTGCGCTACGCCCCGATAGTGAGGCGGACATGATACCGAAAGTTCTCTGCATTGCAACTGGATATGTGTGCTCTCGGAAAATCAGAGACAGGCAGCGCAAATACATTGGTTGTCAGTTATTCCGACGCGATTAAAAAGATCACCGTTTAATACATTAAAACCAGCCAACCGGGTTTATTTACCAAAATCCGGCTCAGATGCATGTCGGGAACAGTGGTGTGTTGTTCGCTTCGTGCCATTGCACAATGCCGCTCCAAATCTCCTCTGCGGTTTCGGCATACCAGAACAGTTCGCGATCTTGTTCGTCGATAACCCCTTCCTCTACCAGGAAGTCAACATCAAATGCCCTGTGCCAATAATTTTCGCCAACCAGTACAACAGGCACCGGTTTGATTTTTCGCGTCTGTATCAGATTCAAGGTCTCGAACAATTCGTCCAGGGTACCGCATCCGCCTTATTCAGGCAGATGTTTTTTTATTTTTGACATTTCGCCCGCAAAAATATCGATAAATTCTCTGGCGACTTTGGGCAACGATTTTCCTCGCCGCACTGCCCAGCCAAACCTGGCTGGCGGCAAGTCTTTGATTGGAACAGGGCAGACATTGTCCTGTTTTTTTAATTGATGGGCATGTAATGCCGGTGTAATTGCATAGCCAAGGCCCATGCCGGCAAACAGGATAGCAGTATCCCAGTCGTCTACCACGGTTGATGAATTCAGTCGTACATTTGCTACAGCCAGTGCGGTCTCCAGTTGAGCTTGTGATGTGGATGCACCGTTGAGTCCAATATAGGTAATGTTCTGCAGATCTTTCACTGAAACCTGTCGGCGCTCACCCAGGGGGTCGTCTGCCGGCACCACCAGAACCCATGGCATCTCAATGACCGGATGTTGCTCCAGTCCTCGAATTGATTCCCCCATGGTAACAAAGGCCAAATCTGCGAGCTCATTGCGCAAGGCATCTATGCAGCGTTGGTGTGAGTTGGCTGAGTGAAAATGCAAATTCACATTTGGATAGCGTTTTCGGAACCGGGGAGCAGCATTTTTCATAAAATGCCTTATCGTTGTGCCACCAGTGGAAATCCCCAGTGTTCCCGCATTGCCTTCCCGATGTTGTTTTACTTGTTGGACGGCCAGTTTTATCGAGTCTATTCCTTCCAGCACATTTTCGTAAAAAACTTTACCGGTGGTGGTCATGGATACGCCCCTCGCCTTGCGTTCCAGCAAAGGCACACCGACTTCTTTTTCCAGGCGTGATACGTGCTGGCTGACTGCAGGCTGGGTACAGCCTAGTTGACGCGCTACTACGCTGAGATTTTTGGCCTGGCATACAGCGATAAAAATTTCGAGATCATCCAGAGTCATTGCGTTGCCCTGTTATTCACACACATAAGTTTTATCTAATAGTATCATACAAAATAATAGAATTGACTATGGTTAGAGCATGCACGAAAGTTCGCATTTCGTCCAATACCTGTGGTTTGCAGTGGGGGTACAAAATGCGATCAGAAAAGAAATTGATGGTTCCGGACATCATCAGATACAAGGGTAATCAGAAACTGGTGATGCTTACTGTGTATGACTTTGCCATGGCTAGATTACTTGACGGAAGAGCCGATATCTTGCTGGTTGGCGACAGTCTGGGATGTGTGGTTCAGGGGCGCGATACCACATTGAGTGTGACTCTTGACCAGATGGTCTATCACGCAAGTATGGTTGCGCGTGGCGTTCAACAGTCATTGGTTGTGGCAGATTTGCCATTTGGCTCGTATCAGGCTGGCCCCGAGCAGGCACTGGTTTCATCGGTACGTGTGATAAAGGAGGCCGGTGCAGGGGCAGTCAAGCTTGAAGGCGGGGAGCGGGCGTGTGAATCCATATCACTCATCACTGCTGCCGGGATTCCTGTGATGGCCCATATTGGTTTGACACCCCAATCCTTCCATTCCTATGGTGGTAACAAAGTACAGGGCAAAAGTTTAGAGGCAGGGGAAAAATTAATTGCTGACGCGATGGCAGTTGAGCAAGCTGGTGCTTTCGCTTTGGTATTGGAAGCGATTCCGGCACCATTAGCAAAACGAATAACGGAATCGATATCTATTCCAACCATTGGTATCGGTGCCGGATCTGATTGTGACGGTCAAGTGTTGGTAATCAACGATATGCTCGGTTTGAATAGTGAACCTGCACCAATGAAATTTAACAGGGAATATTGTGTATTGCGTGATCTGATTGCAGAAGCAGCTGAGAGTTATGCCGCAGAAGTTCGCGACGGATCTTTTCCTGGAGCACAACACTGCTATGGTGCCGCAAACTGAAAAGTTCCAGGTTCTGAGTTTTGAGTTTGCGGGTTAAAATTCTGAAGACTCAGAATTCAGAACTCAGAACTCGTATGGCTGTCAATTTGTTGCCGAATGCATTGCTGCAATTCAGTCACCAGGGCTTTATCGCCTAACATATTTCCGTTGCTGTCGGTAATAAAAAATACATCTTCTACCCGTTCACCGAGGGTGGCAATTTTAGCAGCTTGTACACGAATGCCAAATTCCACAAATATTCGGCCAATTTGCGCCAGCAGTCCAGCGCGGTCGGCCGTAGTTACCTCCAGAATGCTGTAGTTTTTCTTTTTATCATTGGTTAGCGATGTGGTTGTTGATACCGGAAAGTGTTTTAATTGGCGAGATGTGCGACGGCGAACGATAGCAGAGTATTTATCAAGCAGCTTTAATTCTTTGGTTACCGATCGACGAATAAGTCTGAGCCGTGCCGGATTGTCGCCAATTGGCTGGTTGTTTTCGTCCAGCACATAAAAAGTGTCCAACGTGTAACCACTGGTTGAATTGTATAGTTTGGCGTCGTGAATACTCAAGTGTACGCGGTCCAGGGCTGCGGCCAGGGCAGCAAATATATTTTCACGATCTTTGGTGCGTACAAAGATTTGCGTGGCGCCTTCGGTGGCGGTAATTTCTGCCGATTTTATCAACACCATTGGCTGGTCGCTGTCGTATTCGGTAATGGCTTTGGTGTGCCAGGCTATATTTGTGGCGCTCTCCTGCAAAAAATACTCATCACCAACATTCTCCCACAGGGCCAGCGCTTCCTTACGGGTCACACCATCATTTTTTAACAGTTCCAATGCCTGTTTGCGGGTGTCCTGAATCCACTGTTTCCGATCGACCGGATTTTCCAGTCCCCGTGCCAGGGCTTTGCCGGTTTCGATATAGAGTTGGCTGAGCAGACTTGCTTTCCAGCTGTTCCAGAGATCGGGATTGGTTGCATTAATATCGGCAACCGTTAGCGCATACAACAAGTCCAGGTGCAGTTGATCCTGAACCTGACGGGCAAACGCGTTGATAATTTCAGGGTCGGATATGTCCTGCTTTTGCGATGTTTGTGACATCAGCAGATGATGTTGTACCAACCAGGCGAGAATATTGCCTTCTCGCTTTGTCATGCGGTGTCGTGTCGCAAATGCCCTTACATCACGAGCGCCAAGGGTTGAGTGATCACCACCACGACCTTTGGCAATATCATGGTAAAGCCCCGCTATCAGCAATAGCTCTTTTTTCTCAAGTTTTTTATAAATGGTTGCTGCAAGAGGGAATTTTTCCTGCCCCGTCTTTCGTCCAAACAATCTGATATTTTTTAATACTTGTAAGGTGTGCACATCTACTGGATAGATATGGAACAGATCGTGTTGCATACGTCCGACGATACGTCCGAACTCGGGCAGGTAACGCCCAAGAACACCATAGCGCGTCATAAGTTGCAAGACAGTTGATAGATGATTTTCCAGTCGGAACAAAGATATAAACAGTTTGCGATGATAAATGTTATTGCGGAATTCGTCATCAATCAGATTGGTGTGAGTCTGAATCTGGCGAATGGCAGATGCACGCAGACCTTTGGCATTGGGTGTAGATGCCAGTTGCAGAAATATTTCCAGTAAAGCCGCGGGATGTTCAGCAAACACCTGGTTGTTTCTGGCTTCCAGGTAGCCGCCGCGTAGTTGAAAGTGCTTGTTGACGGGAGTGATGACTTCTTCAGTTGGATCTTTAAGTACGGCCTCTTGCAAAAATTGCATAAACACTTCGTTGAGAACGCGCAGTTGCATCACTGTGCGGTAGTAGTCCTGCATGAACTTTTCTACGCCCAGCCGTTGTTTGCTGTCTCTATACCCGAACATATCTGCCAGCTCTCGTTGCAGGTCAAATTGTAATCTTTCCTGAGCTCGGCCAGACAGCATGTGCAAGCCGTATCTTACCCGTCGTAAAAATTTCTCTCCGCGTCGCAGGGTATTAAGCTCTTTTTTGCTGAAAAACTTTTTGCCTTTCAGTTGGTCCAGGGTTTGTACATGATAGTAGCGTCTGGCGATCCAGGTGACCGTTTGAATATCGCGCAAACCACCCGGAGATTCCTTGACGTTTGGTTCCAGGTCGTATTCGGTAGTGCCATGGCGTGCATGACGTGCGTTTTGCTCGTCACGTTTGGCGGCAAAAAAATCCGTTGCGGGCCAAATATATGTGGGGCCGGTATGATCATGCATCTGTTCGCGCAAAGTGTCGTCACCGGCAATGGTGCGACATTCCATCAAGCTGGTAGCGACGGTGATATCTGCACGGGCAGATTCCACGCATTGATCGATGGTGCGCACACTATGGCCGACATCAAGACGTAAATCCCAGAGCAGGGTGAGAAACTGCTCAATTCTGGATTGGTAATCGGTACCGTTGTCTTTTGCCAACAGTAAAAGAAGATCAATATCCGAGTGAGGTTGCAGTTCGCCACGACCGTAGCCGCCTACGGCAACCAGACTTATTTTGTCGTCAAAGCCAAACTGCTGCCATGCGTGGTACAGCATGCGATCAAAGAAGGCTGCACGTTGATGAATTAAGGTATCAACATTTTCACCCTGGCGAAAGCGTTCGTCCAGATTCCGATTGACCTTTGCCAGAGCTGAAGACAGCAGCTCTTTCAGGTTATTCTGGTTCAGACTCTGTAAAAACTCCGCTTCCTCAAAAACACAGGCTGAGTCATGCGATAAGTCTGGTGGTAGCATATCAGTTTACCGTAATCCCGCGGCTTGACCGCAGGATCCATATCAGGATACGAACACGCAGAGTCAATGGAACAGGCCTCTAAAAACAGTGTTCATTGAAAGAATATCCCGAGAAAGAATAACCCGATGTGGCACACGTCTTGTATCGTGGTAACTGGATCCAGCGGTCAAGCCACCTGATGACGGTAACGGAAGTCAGAAGTCTTCTTCCTTTCGGGCCGTCAGTACCTCTACACCATCTCTGGTAACCACCATAGTGTGCTCCCATTGAGCCGATAATCTGCCGTCTCGTGTGACAGCGGTCCAGTTGTCAGGTTTTAGTTTAGTGTGATAACTGCCAGCGTTGATCATGGGCTCAATAGTAAAGGTCATGCCTTCCTGCAATACCAGGCCAGTGCCAGGGCGGCCATAGTGCACCACTTGCGGCTCCTCGTGAAAAACATCCCCAATGCCGTGCCCGCAGTAATCACGTACCACGGAGTAGTGGTTACGTTCTGCATGTTGCTGAATAATATGGCCAATATCACCGAGAGTCGTTCCGGGCCTGACAATCTCAATGGCTTTGTAGAGGCACTCCTGTGTCACCTTTATCAGGCGTTTGGCATGTTCGGGCACCTTGTTACCCACCTCAAACATCTTGCTGGTGTCGCCATACCAGCCGTCTTTGATAACGGTAACATCAATGTTGATCGTGTCGCCGTTTTTCAGAATTTTTTTGTCTGATGGAATACCGTGGCAGACTACCTGATTAACAGATGTACAGATGGATTTGGGGAAACCCTTGTAATTCAGAGGAGCCGGAATGGCTTTTTGCTCGTTCACAATATAGTCGTGACAGATGCGGTCCAGTTGCTCGGTGCTTACCCCTGGCACTACGTGCTCACCAATCATTTCCAGCACTTCTGCCGCAAGACGGCCAGCAATGCGCATTTTTTCTATTTGTTCCGGCGTTTTAATAGATACAGACATATTGAGCCCGGTTTTGATATTGAAGCACTATTGTAGCAGTTGGGCGTATTGGGCTGAAGGGAGGATATCTGCTGATGCCCGTCCCGATGTATCCCTTCGACGCACCTGAGAGTTTTGGCTCACAATAAATTTGGTTTCTTCGATATTTTTCTAGTACTCCTTCAAGGTGATAATGAC
>JBNKFQ010000116.1:0-21830 GCA_050289385.1 Porticoccaceae bacterium
GTATTTTGCGAGTTCAGGCCAACGTTATCGGCGGCATCGAGCATGGCCAGCAAATCCTCAACAACTGCATCGGTTTTGCCCGCAATGCGAATGGCAATGCGTTCTGCCGAAGTAAATCGATTAAAAAAATCAAGGCGGGCAACAGACACGGAAGTTTGCACGGGAGTGTCGAACTGCGTGCCATCCCAGTGTCGGCCAACCAATGTTTTATCCAGGCTGCCAACCTCTATCATGTCAGCCTGATCAAATTCACTATTGAGTTGCGATACACCAATGCAAATATTGTTTGCATCAAGTTGGGCATAAAACTTTTTCACTGCGATCTCCTAGTTATATTCAATAACCTGCCACGATGTTGTTACCGTGCTGGTGTTTTCCCAATCAAAATGAAGTTGCGTACCGTCCACGGTTATCTCGGCCGTGAATGCGTCTTGGGTGGTTGTTAAAAACGCTTTATCAGGATTGACCGTAGTAATATTTACGTAAATCCCGGAGTTGTTAAACGTTGCAAATCCACGTTGAATGGATTTAATGGGCGAAGCGCCACCTAAAAGTTTCGTTGTCATACTGTCCACACTCCGCTAATTTTTATAAATCGATATTCCACACCGTTGGCGGTAAATTTGGCATCATCAACCAGCCCCTCGTCGGAATTTATCTGCCCGGTTTCCGGCAGTACGTTGCAATCCCCGCCAGACAGATCAACACTGTAATCGACAGCCGCGATCACCCAACTGTTGTCGGGTGCGCTATCGGGCAGAGTCAAATCGGCGTAGTTGGTAAAGTAATGGATTCGATTTTCTGTCGCCGTGGCGTTCCCGGTAATTTCCAAAACGCCAGGGTTTTTACCCTGCGGAAAATTACCGGTTAACGTCTCGTCGACGGTATCCAGCGCCTGCACTATGTTTATATTCCAACCATCCGCATAGTCAGTAATCGTCGTCGAAAACCCACCATAAAATGTTGTAACAAACACCTGCGGCGAACCCCAAACCTGAGTTGTATTTCCAATCCAGACACAGGAGTTGGCGCCATCGGTGCCAAAACGAACCGGGTAATCTTTATCAGGGTTGGTAGACAGTATTACTGCTTCACAATCGCGCCAGGTATCGCCCCCTTCCGCTTGATACAAGTACCCGTTAATCAATACTTTGATCGATTCCCGCGCTGCATAATCAAATATGCTCACCTCGAACCCGATCATGTCGGCAGTACCGTGTGTTGGCAGCGTAATTTTGATAGCCCCTGTTTTTGAGGATCCAGAAGACACATAAAAAGCACCACCGGGGTTAACAATTCGCCCACCGTTTACGTGGTCTACCGAAACCGCACGACTCTCGGAAAACAACTGAATGGCCTGAGCCAACTGGGTTAAATCCCCTTCGTCGGGAGTCAAACCGGCAGCGGTAATCACCGCCATAATTTCATCGGTTATTGCATTGGCGTGGTTGGCAGGCCAACGGCTCGACTGAATGGCAAGCCCCGGATCACCATCGGTAAATTTTCCCTGGTACAACAGCACATTCGGATCTGTTGGGTACTTCATAATTGCCCCTACGTATAACTGAAAATCAAAATTTTGTGCGCCTGTTTAATCCCGCTCAAATCGCACTCCAGCAACTCATTGCCCCATGTGCTGAACGGTTCCCCGATCGGGTCGCCACAATGCAAAAACTGCTGGTTATCCAGGGGCGCATTAACCTGAATCACATACGCTGCATCGGCGGCGGGAATTTCCGCGTGCCCCGGTACACTGTCGCCCGAGGCGTATTCGGTAATGGTGATGGTGTAACCAATTTGCGCAGCGCGATCGATGTAGGTTTGTCGCGACTGGTCCTCAACGCTCACCATTTTATTTACCAGCACGTTGCGGCGTTCCTGCAGGGTTTGCGGTACGTAACAATGGCCGGGCAGTCCCCAGTCTTTTTCCCACTCATCGATCAGCTCATACACCGTGCGCGGGTCGCTTTCCTCAATCAGCGCATCCACGCGCAGCTCAATACGCCGAAACTCCTCGCCAACCGCCTCGCACAATTTCGCCAGTTCAGTGTCGGGGTCACGCGACCACGCATGGCCCTGTGGCAGCAAGGCCAGTACAAAATCGCGGTACTGTTCTACAGTGCGGGCCATGTGATCGTTCCCAGGGTAACAATTTCATCGGCGTTGGCGGTCACATCGGCAGTGGGTGAATCCAGCGTGTAATCGTCTTCGCCCGCCGCCACCGATATCGCCTCACGAATATGGCTAATTGCAATCGTGCCATCGGGTTCGGCTTCGCGAGCCAGCAAGTCTTTAATTTCCGCTTCAATCGCCTGTTGCACGGCGGTGCTGTTCGGGCTCAAGGCACTAAACGTTAAATCCAGCGGCACGGCGGTCGGCGCTTCCACGTACACATTTTTTACCCCGGCCGGGCGAATATCATCCTGGTCAATGTATGCGCTTACCGCATCCAGTACCGTTTGCGTTGGAATCACAGAGGCTAAATCGTCTGTAACCAGGTACAACAACACCGAGCCATATTCCGTTGCACCCAGTGGATCCTGATGTTCAATCACCCATACTCGCGTCACATCCACATGCGCCTGTTTGGCCCATGCCACATAATCGGCAGGTGCGCCTCCTTTCGGTGGGTTCTGCTTGCGCTCGGCAAAACGCTGTTTAAAACGTTCCAGCGATTCATCGTCTGCACCACCGGTTAAACCGGGTGCGTCCACGGTTGCTTCACTGTCGGCACCGCTTACCGGTGTGGTAAAGGTCAGCGCTACAGCGGTGTCCTGGTTACCGGCAGCGCCAGCTTCCGAGGCAGTTACCGCTGCCGTCGCGGTACCCGCCGCGATCGTCACTTCGGCGTCGGTGGTGTACAGCTGCCCATCGATCGCCTGCAGCTCGGTACCCGCATCAATAACCGTGGTGTCGTTACCGGTAATGGTTACCGAGCCCGAGGCTTTTACCGCCGCAATGCGGGTCACGCCAAACGGCTCGGCGCGGCGCTGTATAAATTCATCCTCGGCGCTGTCGTCAAACAACTGATTGGCGTAAAACGCGATAGCGCCGTGCAGTTCGTGGCTGGCGCCAGTCACCGCGTTGGCCACAGCAAATTCCAGTGACCCGCGCGAATACGGGTTACCCTCACACAGCCGATCGATGTCGGCGGCAACCCGATCGCGAATAGTCGACAAGGTCGGTCTGCTAAACGGCATTAAATGTCTCCCGAATTTCAAATTCACTGCCATCCGGCAATTGCAAAAACGCCACCAGGCCAATGGTCTGGTAGTCCAGTCGTGCGGCCTCTACCCGGTACGCAGTGACATACGTTGTGTCTAGCAACCAGCGCAGCGCCGCCACGGCGATATCGCGGGCGCGGTTAATAATGTCTGGCGTCAGTTTTTCGCGGCGCAGCGTCCACAACAGCGAGCCAAGCGAGTCGTCGCCGTCCACATACAAATCGGCCCAGTGGCCACGGCGGTCGTTGCCGTTGTCGGGCAGCGGCTGGTCGTCGGCCAGTCGCGCGTCGGTAAACCAGCTGATAAATACTGCCTGTTGCAGCCAGTCGGCAGATCCGGGTTGCAGGGTTTTTATTTGCAGCGTCATGCGTTCGGCTCCGCTGTGGGTCCGGGCGCAGACGAGCCGCTGTTAATATCGTGGTCGTGTGATTTGCCACTAACGCCCGAACTGATGTGGTCGTTGGCGGTACTGTTGCCGGTTACATCCAAATCGCCCGCAATTTGCACATCCTGCGAAAAGGTGGCCAGCGGTGAGCTCACCTCCAGCTTGGTACTGGCCACCACCTCGATGGTGCCGCCGCGTTTAATGTGTACCTTGTCGCCTTGGTCGGTATAAATAGCTGCTTCGCCTTTTTCCAAACCCTTTAAACGATAACGGCGGTCGCCAATCTGCAAGGCAATGCTGTGGCTGCTGTTACCGCCCAGCGACAACACCAGCACCTCGGCGCCATCGTGCGGTCGCGAGGTGTAGCCATAGGGCTCGGCGTGCTGGATATCGGTCAGCGTTTCGTCTTTACCCGGTTTTACCTGCACAATTTGCACCGCCTGGCTGCTGTCGCTGCGCACCAGTTTTGCCAGGCGTACCAGCAAACGAATGCGGCGCAAAATGGTATTAAGCGACCTCATCCCCACACCTCATCTGCGCTCGGTTCCGGCAATGGCTGTACAGAAAATGCCTCCACCGGTTGCACATCCAGTTCGGTGCGGCTGCCGTCTTCATCCAGAATCAACCGGGTTTCCACAATCAGGCGTTCACCGTTCACCGCCATAAAATCGTCGCGCACTTGTACTTTTTCGTTGGGTTGCCAGCTGCGGCCGTTGGGTTTTTTCTGAAACCCCCGCACGGTAAACGTGGTTTGTCGGCTGCGGCCGTAACGTGCATTGCGCTCCCAAATGGCGCGCTGTTTACAAGCGGCGATATCGGCCGGGCCGTCCATTTCAATCACTAGTTCGCGGGCGGCGTGTACCGGGGCAAAATTGCTTTCGCTGTGTTGCGGGTAGGCGCCGCCCTCGATGGTCAGCAGCGGGTTTTCCCCTTGCTGGGCAATCACGGTATAGCGGCGAAAGGTATTTTCCAGCGACACCTGGCCATTGGCGGCTACCACATTTTTCCCCAGTTCCAGGGCGGTATCGGCGTGGCGGGTACCGGCGCGGGTAATCACCAGTTCACCGTTGGCGTTGCTGGTCAGCAGCACACCCCGCATGCGCGCCAGCAGTTCCAGAAACTCAAACATCGGTTGCGCCGGGTCCAGCCGCACGCTGGCAAATCTGGCGCCAATATCCACCCCGTCGGCAACGCGCACGGCCACACCAAAACGACCGGCCAGATTATTGGCAATTTGCAACAGCGTCTGGTTTTTAAATTCCTGCCCGGTGGTGGAACAGTCAATTAAATTGGCCACCGCCGACCGGCCTTTTACGCGAATGCTGTATTCGGTGTCGGTGTATTGCGGTTGCACCGTGTCGATCAACCCGCTCACCAGCAGCTCATTGCCGAGCGACAGTTTGGCGCGTTCGCCTGCCCGTACCGGGCGGGGCTGGCCGTTGTCCCAACGGTTGGTCAAGGTCAACTCAAAACTGTGCGCGGCGCGCAACAAGCTGCGGGTAACTGCAATATCGGTCCAGCCGCTGTGTCGAACACTGCCAACCGTCAACACCACATCAGCCATTCAGCACCTCCAGCTCTGCGCCCGCTGGTACAAATCCGGGGTGGCGAATTTTATTGCGGCGCACCAGATCGTCGGCGCGTTCGCCGGTTCCATAAAAGCGGTGGGCAATAGCCAGCGACGGCAACGACACCAGTGGCGAATTTTTTAAAGTACGCACAGCGCTGTCGCTGGTAACCGCCTCGGGCGGGGTAATACGCACCACGCGCTCCAGGGTATACCCGTGCGCGTCAATGTGTCGCTGCAATTCGGTTTGCACCTCGCGAATGGACAGGTACAAGGGGTCGCCGGTGGTGTCGAGTTCGGCCAGCGCATCCAACTGGGCAATTAACTGGTCGCGCACGGCAATGGCGTGGTCGTAACTGTCAAACGGGCTTTCGGCATTGCTACTTACCGCCAGCGCCTGGCTTTGTGTAACGATCGATTGCGCCGCCAGCAGGGTAGCCGACACCGCAAACAAATCCTGCACCGCCTGGCGGTTATCAGCCTGTTGCTGGCGGGTGGCCGTGGTTAACGGGATGGCAGGCAACTCGGCAAAGGTGCCGGTAATCTGATTGTCGATATCCAGTTGCGCGGCAATAAAATCGGTGGCGGCACTGCCGATCTCAGCGGTATTTGTGGTGCCGGTCAGTTGTGCGCGGCCGCTGTCGCTAAACAGCGAACTTACCAGCTGCTGCGCGGTAACGATATCGCCCGCCAACTGCAGGCCATCGGTTACCAGCGTGGGCAAGTTCAGGTCCAGGGTATCGAGCAAACCGAACAGATCGCGCCGCTGCGCCGCACTGAAAATTCGCGCCCCCTTGCGCACCAGATCCAGCCCGCTGCGCACCGAGGCAAAGGCGTCGTCGGCAACAAACTGCGGCAATCTGGCAACGGTAAACTGGTCGTTAAATTGCTGTTGTACGGCGCTTAACCCACCGTTAACGGCAGCTTCAATAACACTTTGGCTGTCGATCTGCGTGGTGGGAAACTGGCGTTCGCCTGCTTCAACAAACACCAGGGTAAATACAGCCATGCCACCGTCTTTGGTGGTTTCGCGCCACACGCATTCGTCCGACACATTCACTTTCAGGGCGCCGAGGTAGGGGTGTATCAATTCACCCGCGCCTTCTTTTTCCACGGCGGCAATCAGTGCGTCGCGCGCGGCCATGTAATCGTTGCCGATCACAAATGCCTCTATGGAAAATTCGCGCTGGCGTCTGCCCAAATCTTCTACCCAGGGCTTGTCGCGCTTTGGGTAGGTCCACGCTTTATTGCGTCGCCCAATGCGCCCCTGGCTGGATTCCACATGGAATTTAACGCCGCGAAACGAGGCCGGTTGCAGTTGGTCGCGCCAGCTCATCCGCTGTACCCCATTGAGGTGCCCAGCAGATGCTCGGTTTCAAAATCGATATTCGGGTTGCGCCGGGATATGCTTTTTACTCGCGCCGGGCCTTCCACCACCAGGCGTATTTCGCCACTGATGGGGTCGACTTTTGCTGTCCGTTCACGACCAATGGCGCGCTCCAGGCTTTCGGTCAAGGCGCGATTTTGCAGCAGCGTGGTGTCGTGTTTACGATCATCGGTTTTTGGCAAGGCCGGTTGCGGAATCAATTGCGGTGCTGGCTGGTCATTGTCGAGAAACAAATCGCCCAGCTTGTCCCCGGCAAATTCACCCAGCAGATAACCGCCCAAACCACCCAGGGCGCCACCGATAGCAGTGCCAATGCCTGGCAATATTGCTGTGCCAATAATGGCCCCCAGTTTGGCACCGGCCAGCCCACCCGCTGCACCGCCCAGCACTTCGGTACCGGCGTCGAGTTTTTCGCCGGTGGTGGCATTTTTATCGGTGACTATGCTGGCCAGCTGGATGGCAGAGCCAGCCACGGCCAGGGGAGCAGCAACCCGGCCTGCACCACGCAACAGGCTACCGCCTGCCCTGGCAACCCGGCCTGCACCGCTCAATAATTTACCGCCGGTATTGCGACCAAAACTCGCTAACCGTTGACCACGTGTGGGTGTAAACCCACCGGTAAACGGGCTGGCCACACCCACTGGCGGGCGATAACCACCGCGTTTGCCGCCCAAAAATCCTGGTAACCGAAAGCGACCCAAACGACCGCGACCACGGCGTGCCGATCGGCGGCGTTTACCATCACCACCAACATCGCCAACTACGCTGCCTGCACCAGCACCGCCAAAATTTACTACGTAAACAGGTATGGGCGAGCCCGCAGCGGCACCCGCTGCACCGGCCAGCCCACCCGCTGCACCCCCGCGCCCGCGAAATAATTTACCCACCCCCAATTTGCGTGCCAGCAATACACCACCCAGCACACCGGCAATGGTCGCGCCGGTTTTCAGCATGGATTTGGCTGCGTCCTGACCTTCCTGATCAAATTTTTCGGCCAGACCCTGAATCGGGCTCGATAATTTTTCGTTGGAAAATTCAGTAAAGGTATTTTTTAACGACTGCAGTGCCGACTTGGCGGTTTTGGCATTGCGGCTGGAATCCTCCAGAATTTGCGAGCCGTCGCCCACCACTTTCATAAATTTTTCGACCGACGGCAGCGCGTTGTTTTCGCGAAACTCCAGTGCAAACGCATTCATCGCACGCAGTGCGCGCACGTCAAAAATCTTGGCCAGTACCTCGGGGTCGGCTTTGGTTTTTCTTAAAATGTCTTCGATGATTTGTGGTATTGGCCGGGCAATTTTGACACCCTCTGCCAGTTTTTTTGAATCCCAAATCTGGATCCCGCCTTCCTGCAGCTGCTGCACTTTTTCACTGGTGAGCGTGGCAATCAGGCGTTCAAACGATGTGCTGGCTTCGGCGGCAGAAGGTGTGGTGCGGCGCACGATTTGCAGCAGGGTGTTCATTTCGCGCACCGCTGTTGGGCCAACTCTGCCGGTGGCAGCATAGGCTGCTGCTACCGAATTTCCCTCGGTGGCCAAATCGCGCAATTCAAAGGCACCGGCCTTGCCCAGGCGCGCCGATTCATCCAGCACCTGCAACATGGTGGCGCTGTCGCGAATCTGGAATTTTTCAAAAAAGTTGGCAACCAGTGCGCCAGCGTCTTCCCCGGCGGCACCGGTGGCGCGAATGGTTAGACCAAGATTTTTCAGGTTGTCGAGTGCAACATTAATGTCGCCAGTGCGGGCGGTAATTTCTTTGATACCTATCAGCAACTGATCGGCATCTACTCGAATATTGGGCCGGTTGGCGATATCCAGAATTTGCTTTTTTACGTTTGCCAGCCGCTGGTCGGTAATGTCGGCGTCTACTGCCAGCTGCTTTAATTCGGCATCAAAATCGACAACACCGCGAATGGCACCGATCGCTCCGGCACCAGTCAACAGGGCAGTGTATTTATTGCCCAGCCGATCAAGGCCACGGCCCAACCCGGCAATAGAACTGCGCAGCAAAGTTGTTTGACGGCGGCCGGTTTGTGCAAACTGCGAATACTGTTGCGCAAAACGGGGGGCCTGGCGCGGGAGGTTCCCGGCCAGATCCACAACCACCGATGTACGCATATCACCCATAGGTATTGATATCTCTGATTAATTGAACTAACTGTCGTCTGGTTAGCGCCAGTGCATCGCTGCGAGAAAGTTGGTAACGAGCCAGTAAAAAATTAACCGCTGGTCGCATCTCCTGCGCCAGCGCTATCGCCTCGCCCCTGTTGCGTCACCGCCCGAGACGCAATTTCCAACTGCTCCGCTTTTTCCTGGATCAAATTCAGATCGCCCGGTGTCAGTCGTTTAAGGTCGTGCAATTCCAACGGGCCGGGAATGTCACCAATGCGCACAATTTGTCGGCGCAGGGTATGCACACCCACCAGCGTGGGGCTGGTAATCAGGAACGGCTCCAACACGCCTTTTTCATTTGGAATCATGGCGGGCTTTTCGCTGTCTTCGCTGGCTTCGATTACATCGCCTGCGGTGGGCTCACGCAGTTCGCATTCCAGTTGCGGTATGTCGTTGAGCTTTAAACCGGTTTCCAGCGTGAATTTATCCCTCGCCATCAGCTCACCTCCTCAACCGAATACGCCGACGCCTCAACATCAAAATCGCCATCGCTGTAACTCACCGGCTTGGTGGTAAAGCCGTCGCGAAAAATAAAGGTGTTGTCCAGGTCGTCAATCACGGTGATGTTGGTGTCCACCAAATCGTTCAGTATTTTCAGGGTTACGCCGTCGTTTTGCTTGCGTGCGATTTTGAATTTTAATTTGGGCTCCTCATGTTCTTCGGTGTGCCCAACAAAACCCTGATCGGACTTTTTCATTGCGCGATTCACACCGCCGCTGTCAAACTGCGCGCCGGGCATGGAGTGCACTCGACCGAGGCCGGGTATATCAAAATACAGTTTTTTCGCCGCTTTCATGGGTCAGCTCCTTACACAATAAATTGGGTTTTGCCCGCAAATACACGCGCCTGATTTATCAGGTTGGGTGTGTCGCGGTAGTTCAAACGGTTGCGATCGTCGGCGTCGCGCTCGGTAATCAACTGCTCTTTATAGGTGTCGTAATCTTCCACCCAGCCGTCGGCTTCCATGTCGCGGTACAGCGCCAGCAGTTCGCCCTTGGCGACCTTCGGGGTAATGACCGCTTGCCCGGCGCCCACGCGGGTACCGTTGTCGGCCAGTTTGTGGCGCGGGTATTTGCTGGCAAACATGGTGCGTTGCCTGTCGCGAATGCGGGACAGGGTTTCCGGGGTATTGATATCCAGAAATGCCGCGTCGGCTTGCCCGGCGGCATTTTGCTGGTACATGGTGACTTGCCGTTCGATCGCCACGGTGCCGTCGTTGTTTACTGTGTAGGTAGCAATACCGTCGTACAGCAGTGTGTTGCGTTCGTCGCGAGTTAAACGGTCGGCAACGGCGGGCGCTTTCAGGCCACGCAGTTTTATGGTTTGCAACGGCCGCGCCGGGTCAATACTCAGCGGGCTGGCTGCCTCGGCGCAATTTACCGCCGCCCATATATATGGTGGTTCGGGAACTATGCCTGTACCCATACAGCTCACGTGTGGGTTGTTGCGTCCGTTACCAAAAGTGCCAGTGGCAGCCAGGGTGCCCCGATACGCCGCAAACGCTCGGCCGTCGTTCTGGCGGGTTGGTCCCCAGCGGCTGTCCAGTTCGGTTTCCAGCGCCGTTAAATTCGCGGCGTCGGTGTAAGGCATGGCAAACCAGTTGTATTTTTCATCGCCGAGGGCGGCGATGGCGGTGCTGATATCGGGGTTACCGGCGCCAGCGGCCATTGCGGTAATGGTGGTGGTAATGCCGGTGGGTGTTTCCTCACCGTAATAGTTCAGGCGCACATCAATGTCGTTGCCAATTTCGCCTTTGTGGCGTGCGGTCAAATCCACTTCATTGGTGGCGCCACCATTTACCACGGCGGTTACCGGTACGGTAGTACTTGCTGTAATGGCAGCGACCAAATTGGTGGCAACGTTGGCGGCGGTGTCGGTGGCGGCCACCGCTACCTGTATGCGTTCTCCACCGATATACACATTCAGGGTGCCGGCAGCAGAGGGGTCGCTGTCTATCGCGATTTTGCCGGTGGCGGCGGCACCGGCGCCGTTATCGTCCAGCGCTATCGCGTGCAGTTCGATGGTGCTGTTTACTGCCAGCATGGCGCCCAGCATGGCGGCCAACATAGAGCCAGCGCCAAACAGGGTAATGGCTTGCGCCGGGTTGCTAACCAGGGCGGGCACGTTGGCGGCCTGGGTGCCGGTGTTCAGGCGTTGACCAATGGCCAGCATTTTAAAATTTTGCGACGCGGCATTGGCCAGCGTCGAATCAAATTCGATAAACGCACCGGGTGTGCGCAAGTTGTCTGGGATACTGTTAAACGAAATCATTTATCGCTCTCCGTTTTTTTGCTGTCATTTTTGCTTGCGGGTTTGGGTTTGGGCGCATTGGCATCTACCACATCACCATCGCGCAAACGACGTAACCAATATGGTGTGCGCGGCTTTTTTTCGCCGTTGATGCTAAGTGGTTTTCCGGTATGCGGGTCGCGCACGATCAGCCCGTCTGCCGGTTTTAAATTCAGTGTTGTTAAATCTGTCATGGCTTGCTCCGTTACGATTGCGGAATAGTGGTGGTATCGGATGCAACAGGTATTTCAGCGCCCTGGGCATCGGTGTAATTACCCTCGGCGGTGTAGTGGTCACCGTGGGCGGTTAAAAAGTCGTTGAGCGATGCCAACACATCGTCGGCGTCAAACGACATGCCGTGCCACCAGTCCAGCAACCACATGCTCTGGTTGTCGGCTTCGGCCTCGCGATTAAACAAACCCTCGGCACGCAGATCTGTTGCCTCGGTTACGTCGTCTTGCGCCCAGTCCTGATCATCCAGATGCAAGCTGATGGTGGTGGCAATTTGCCGTGCCTGGGCGTTGCGGGTTTCGGCATTTTTAACGCTGCTGGTCACAATGCCCGCTGCAAAACGCACGCGGTACGCCTTGCCATCCAATACGGAATTTATTTGGTCGCGGGTGTCTTCGCGCCAGCCCAGGCAACTGATAAACAGTGCAGGTGCCGTGTACGATCGGGCCTTTAATTCTGCCCAGGTAAATTTGCCCGCGTGGGGGTATACCCTGACCTTGAGTTTGTTTAGCTGCTTTTTAAAGTCGGCAACCATCACATCAATTAATTGCGCGGGTGTCATGGCAGTAACCTTCGGTAAAAGTCCACGGCGATATCGCCGATCTCGTTTTCCATTTCCGGGGTTATGCCCAGCGCCGGGCGCGGGTCAATTTCTACCGAACCGCCGCGACCGGCTTCGCCACCATAATGGTGTATGGCGCTGTAAATTAAGTTGCTGCCAATTTCCACCTGGTCGGGTCGTGCGTCGTACACGTAACTGTCGCGCAGGTGGCCTTTGTGCTGCAGGGTTTTACCGCCGGTACTGGCGGCGCGTTGCGAAGGTGTCCAGGGTTCGCCCTCGGGGGTTTGCTCACGGTCGAAATTGATCAGCGTTTCGCTCAATAAGTAGTCGCCAATGTCATCGAACATCGGTTCGGTGTTGGCGCGGGCCAGCCCCATTAAAACTCGGGGCGGCAAATCCAGATTGTTGAAATTAACGTTCAGTGCAATCGCGGCCATTAGTATGTTCCCCAGTCAATGCCGGATTGCATGCAGCCAACGTGGCGGCCGTTTACCGCGCCGCCGGTGCCCACGGCATTTTCGCCGGGCAATACGGCATCGCATTTTGCCAACTGGTCGAGCCAGTCGCGCCAGTGTTTTCGTTCTTCTTTTATTGTGGTGCTGATGTTGGTGCCGTCGTCGGTGAGTGCGGCGCGGGTTAATGCCAGGCAACATTCCCCAACCGGCAGTGCAGCGGGGTCGTTTAATGGCAGGCTGTAGCGGCTGGCAATTTTGGAGTCGATATAAACGGATTGTTTCGACAACGCATTTTCGGCGCGTTGTATGGCGGCGGCGATGGCGCTTTGTTCTTCGGCGGAATAACCCGATACGTCACCGTCCAGGTGTGCCTGCAGCAACGCGTCGGTAACCAGTTGTTCTTCGTCGCAAAGCAGTTCGGCCAGTTCGTTTAGCCCGAATCGTTCTACCAGTTGTGCAACAGTCGCGTACATGGGTCACCTGGGTTAAAAGATCGGGGGGGCCAAACGGCCCCCCCTTTCAGTCCTCCGGCCTTTACTGCGTCTGGTTCGGGAGGCTTCCTCCAGACCGGCCCGCTGCTTCGGGGGGTGTTATTCGCTGGCTTGCTCTTTAAACACAGCAAACGCCGTGTCACGTTCGGCACTGGTGGGGCGCTGGCCGAGAATGTTTTCCAGTGCGGCCAGTTCCGGTTTGTTGCCTTTAGTCCAATGATCCTTGTTATCGGGATTCAAGCGGCCAATGGCCTCGACAATCTCGGCTTCGGTCAATGGCTTTGGATCCTGCCGTTGGGTACCGGCGCCATCCCTGGTGCCGGATTTCTCTCCTGTCCCTGTATCGGTGGTGGGGTTATCCGGGTCGGCGATCGGCGGCTTTGGAAACGACAACAGCCGCTTGGCCTCTTTGTCGGTCAGCGAAACGGTACCGGTTTTGTGAACCGTACCGCCCTTGCTGACCGGGCTAATAATGAGATATTCGCGTTCGTTACTCACGGCCGTTCTCCTTATTGCACGCCGTCAAACAGGAAGCCCGCTTCAACGGCAGTGATATAAGGTCGACGCTCGTATTCTGTCGGGTATATCCAGCTCTTCACGGTTTTGTCGAAATAGGCTTCTTCGACCAATGGTTGGCCTTCGCCCACATAGGTGTAACCAAAGCTGGGTTCTTCGATGGTTTGGCCAGTGCGCGGTGTGTATACCAGAACCGCCTTGCTCCAGATATCGACAAAGTCGGCATCCTCATCGGTTGCATAAACACTCTTGCCAACAACCACTTCATCCAGCCCCAAAAATGCGGCCAACATTTCTGCGGAAATACTGTCGGATGAGGTGTACTTGAACTGCTCTTTTACCTTGGTGTTGTTTTGCGCGCCCTGGAATGCGGTGTAGGGAATTTCCAGTTTGTTGGGTTCAACCCCGATACTGGCTCGCACAGCCGCCTTGCCTGCGTCCACATCCGCTTTAATGTCCGCAGCCGGATCGGTCCACGCAGTGGCCAAGGTTGTTTTGTGGTTGGCATCGTACTTACTGGCATCTTGTGCCAGCTCTGCCTGCTCAATTTCCAGAGCACGCAGTGCAACGCGCATAACACTGTTTACCGCACGGGTGCCCAATTGAATATTGGGTACCTGCGAAGCATCACGCATCCACTCGCGAGGCACTTGCCCTTCGAGCGCATCCTGGACCAGCGCAATAGGATCGCTGGCGTAACCAAACTGTACCCGCGCCGTTTTGGCACCGGGAGAGCGGCGCAGCAAATATTTTAAAAATGCTTCCTTGCCAAATCGAATAATCCGCGCACCGCTGGCTGGCGATTCAACAATGGGAAACAGCTTTGTGCCCACAAACTCTGGATCCCTGAAACCCAATGCAACCTGGGAAAGAATGGGATCAATAACTCGGGCCTGACCTCGTGACATTGGCATGGCAAAAACTCCGTTAAAAAATCGTTATCAGTTAGGGATCAAAATGCAGCGGATTAAATCACCGGCTGCAGCTGCGTCGTCTAACGCACGAGCAACAATTGGCCCGGCTGTTCGGGTAATGCCTCGCCCCGACGCATCGGTTTCAATCAAGTCACCAGCGCTCACTGCGGCGCCAGCCTCTACACTGACAACACCCAACGTATCTACGGTGGTGTCTTCGTTGGTGCCGTCATAAGCAGCTACGCCAAGGGTATTTGCTGCTGCACCCGCCTGGGCCAAATCCGTGCCAATAAAACGGTGGGAAACTACCGCGCCAACAATCAGCATGGAGATCTGGCATACGCTAAAATTTACTGCTCCGTTCATGATTAATTACCTCCATTCTCGACAGCCGTAACAGCCACGATGTAGTCACAGTTATGGGTTGCCTGATATTCCAGGGCCTTTTTGTGAAGTTTTGCCCGTTCGGGGTCTACGGTTGCCCCGGCAGGTGCTTGAAAATCGGCGGCGCTATCGCTGCCCGGTTCTTCTGAATGGCTTTCACCCAGGTTAATTTGCTTGCCCAGTGAACCGACAAAATCGCGAATAAATTGCGCCGGGGTCTTCTGTTCTTTTTTGTCGTCGCCCGCGGAAAATTCAAACGCACTGTCGTCGCCATCGGGTAACGACGCCATAAACTCGGCCAGCCCGGTAGATTGCGCAGGCAGCAAACGGCCCTCATTGGTTAAACCGGTCACCAGCTCTTTGGCATCACGCAGGCGCGCCTCAAACAGAAATTTGTTTTCGCGGTCGGCGTGTTTTTGCTGCTCACTGTTAACGGCGTTCTGCACCGCCGCATCCAGATCGGCCTGGCTAAACTGTTTATCGTTATTTGGATCCACGTTGATTTCCTCGTGTGGTTCGTCGGGGGATGAAAATCGGTTTTCGCCATCGGCGTCGGACTGGCGAATACGGTCAGCGGCTGTATTGATGTGTTCAATTTCCCAATCCGGCAGCAGGTTGTCGGCGGTTTCCAGATCTTTTTCGTCAATCAGCCAATCGCGGAAACGACGCAACATGCGAGCCACCGCAGAAAGGCCACCAGCGGTGTCGTGCTTTTGGTCGGTAGACATGGCAAACTCATAACAATCACCATTTGCCGAAAAATTAATATTGCCCAACCCTTCTACTGCAGGTCGTTTGGCCCCTAAAAAGCCAATGTGCCTCAGCTTCCAGCCACCCTTGCTATCGGGCTCAAGAGAAACAGATCGGTTAGGCCACATTTTTTTAGCCACGCCTTGCTCAAACTCTGCAACGATATCTTTGCCTTTTGCATAGAGCATATTGCCAACCCGTTTTAATCCGGCGGTCCATCCATAAGCGGGGTCGTTGTGTTCGGGGTGGCCAATAACAAGTGGGGCTGGTTGTTCGTCGCTATGATTGGCTATAACAGAATCCAATTCAGCATTGGTAAATGTTCGGGTGCGACCTTTGCTATCGGTTCGTTCCCCGCTTTCAAAGACCGCGAACCAGTCCGATAAACCGGCGAAGTCGTGTGAAGTATTTTGAGAGTTGCGCTTGTTCATGGGGGCCATTGTCCGACCCGAGCGCACACTTGTTCAGTCCGAAAAATTTCGGGGTGAGTAATTTTATGGGGGGAGCGTACAGTGTAACTGCATTTATCTTATCGTGACAATACGCGCAAATATTTCAGCGTTTCAAATTAATAGCCAGGAGAATGATCATGAAGTCCTGAAACCCGAAAATTTACCGATCCCACAAAACGCCCTGTGAGCCATTCTCAGGGCGTTCTTTTTTGCTGGCGTCAACGTCCGAAGAAAATCGGCGTCGTTTTTTTAACAGGGGTTAACGGGGGTTTTAACAGGGGCGGCGACTGAGAGGGCACGTGCCCCCGCCAATACATAAGAAAAAGCCCCAGCCTGAGCCGGGGCAGCGGCCGGTAGTCTCATCCTGAGTCATGCCAACCAGAGCGCAATTTAATACAATCCGGCAGGCTTAACCATTGGTAAAAATCTGATATTGTTGTGGGATATTTCCTACATCAGGTTTTTTCTTTGTTGAATAGTGTGGCCGAGCAGTTTGTTAACGGACCTTTGTGGTTACCGGTTTACTTCAGATGTGCCAGAAAACCTTATGGGGTGCCCACAGGCAGATGCACTCAGGACGGCGGCGTGTGCATCTGCTGGAGAAACATATCTATACCCCATCTTTACTTAATTGGCACCTATTCACAATCCTCTATCTCTAAACAATGCTAATCTAGCTAAATACACTATTCCTGTAACCATAAAAGCCGCCGCCATCGGCAAAAGAAAATATTTAAAACTAGTTTCCAATTCCAATATAAGATCAGTTAAAAACACCGTCATCCACATAATTGCCCCTCCAATTATAGAGAGTGATCCCGCAAATGAGAAAAGCGAGACAAAGAGTCTCTCTGTATATCTATTAATGGCCTTTACACCCCTTATTCTCCCATCAACTTTGGGCTCCCCTTCAAGATTGCTGATCAATGCTTTAATAGAAAATGTGTCTTTAGAATTCAATAGAACAGGGGAAAATGTAAGCCTGTTTGCCTCTAAAGAAGCTAATATGCCAAGACCCTTGGGGTTCTCATCTATGATTTCATGAGTCAGGATTTTTGCTTCAGAGTTAACAGAAACACTCAGAGGACGCTCGAAATCATCTGAAGAAATTGACTGATTACCATCATTTGTGAATTTTAATGTCAGCAGGTGGACTCTTTTTACTTCCTTACCTTCGTACAAAACCTGCACCTTGCGCTGTATCTCCTCTTTAACGCCCAGCAATTCATTATTTGATGTCACTCTATACGATAATTTTTTGGTTTTTCGTTGTGCAAAGAAAATTGCTATAGCCACTACTATAGCCAATGCACCAATAATCACCTCAATTTTGCTAAAGCTTGCCCACCACGGAACTTTCATTTATCTGTCCTTGTTATTAACATAACCGAATAGCTGTATTTTCAGGACACCGCCCACATGCCAGAGAGCGTTACCTCCCCCACAGCGTTGCATGCAAGCTGCCCACGGTTTCATATTGGCACATACCCATTACTCCCATCCCTCGTCTCAGGAATATCGCACAACCGCATACACACATCTTTTAACGCCCCCAGCTCGGTCAGCTTCTCATCCATAATATAGGTGCAGTGTTCACCGGAAATATCCACTTCCATGCTGATTTCTTTTTCCCAGCCCCGTTCAACCTGGTAATACAACGCATCGCCTATCTTGATAGACGCAGCGGTAACATCCTGCCAGCCCTCACCCGATAGCGACGTGCATTGATTCAAAAAGGCGTTAACGGCGTTTTCCAGCAACGGCAACTGGTCGTCAGATTTTGCCGAAAAGGTAACAGCCACCCCTGTGTGCTGTGTTTCTCCGCAACCGCCCATTGCCAACAGTGCCACCAATATCAGAGCAAAGCCCCCGTTCCTTGTCATGTGTTCCTCCATAACGATTATTGTCAGTACTGCAACCGGCCACTCAACCACTCGATCAACTGTTCAATTGGCTTGCGCGCTTCTTCGGGCAGCGCCAGCATCGAGTCTGCGGCCACAAACTGCAGTTCACCTCGCCCCAGCACCAACCAGTCCAGGCTAATACCATAAGCACGGCATATATCCACGTAGGGCCGCAAATGGTTGCTGCGGTTGCGTTCGTATTTGCGCACGGTGTTAACGTGCCATCCCAGTTTTTTTGCCGCTTCGATCTGTGTTAGTCCGGCTTCTTCTCGCGCAATTCGACATCTGTCCGGCACTCGCCGGGTATATTCAATAGCCACCTTCTCTCTCCGGCTGAGGCGATCCCTGCCAGAGAATTTATAAATCCACAAATTTAGTACGTTATCCACACGGTTTGCGGTATTGCAAACCAGTTCTCAATCCCTATGCTAACCGGCTCTTGGGAAGGATGTACATGGAATGAAAATGCCGAACGTTGATTTACTCTCTAATCTCACCGCAAACGAACAACAAGCTCTACACACATTTATGGAATCGCTGGCAAGCCTGCCACCTCAAGCGATTGAAACCTGGCTAAACCGGTTTACTCGGGCGACTCAAGCGGCGTGCCTGCCAACACAAAGGCCGTGCGCACAAATTCGCCAAGAGCCTTCTCATCGGCCTGGTGCTGAAAAGCGTAGCCAACAATAGCCTTTAACTGATCGGCGCTAAACCGCAGACCCATGTGGTTTTGCACGGCCAGTATGGTTTCCAGCGTGTCCCCCGGCTCTTTATAAAGCCGTTTACCACCCCCCGGTGGTGCATCCGCACGCTTGCCGGTTATCACATAGGCCACATCCACGCCGTGCTGGGCCAGCGCCTCCAGATACCCGGCATCGGGGCTGCGCTCGCCACGCTCGTATTTCACCTGGGCATTCCGCTTTACACCGCCATACCCCCCAAAAACATCCTGATTAACATCGAGGCGCAGCCGCTCTTCCTTAAGGCGGGAACCAAATTCACTCATTTGCATTATTCCAGTTGACTTATGCACTCATTTGAATACAATGAACTCAAACGGCAACTTTTTTAGCTTAATTGACTATGAATGATAGCAGCAAATTAATTGGCCTGATATTGAAGCAACGCACGATTCACCCAAACGACATCTTGTATGCCTTGTTTCTGGCACGAGTATCACCCAGGCAAATCGCAACGGAATGTAACGTAACACCGCAAACCGTTAGCCTGGTGATTCATCGCCACCGCAAGTCCACCAGAGTCGCCAATTACATCGCCGAAAAGCTCAACACCTCAACAGAGAGGCTGTGGCCCGGCGCCTACAACTACAACCCACGCAATTCAACCGATCTAAGGAGCGTCGCCAATGGCTGACAGCAAAATCCCCGTCCGGCGGGAATTTGAATTTACCGAGGCCGAGGCCAATCTGGCCGACGAGCTACAACTGGACCTGCAGGTGTCTGCTGCGCAGCGACTGACAAGTGTTGTAAGCCGGTTCAACAGCGCCATCAAAAACATAACCGAGGCGGGGGTGATTCTGCTGTCGGTAAAGGCCGAGTGCGAGCACGGCGAATTTGGCGAAAAGCTGGAACAATTCGGCATTACCTCGCAGCGCGCATCCGAAGCCATGCGCTATGCCCAGTTTACTGCCTGCCTGCCAAGTAAAGACCGGGCCAAGGTGCTGGAGCTGCCAAAGAAAAGGGTGCTGGCCCTGGCATCGACAGAGCCGCAAGTGATCGAAGCCGCGCTCAACGACGACGAACTGTTCCACGATCTGAGCACAATGGACTACCAATCCATGCGCAAAAAGCTGCGCCAGCTCGAATCCCGCACCACCGATCTGGAAGTGGAACTGGACACCGAACGCGCCAAAAGCGGCGAACTGCGCAACAAGCTCAACCAGCGATTCGACACCGGACCATACCCCGACTTTGTGCTGGCAGCACGCCACGAGGCGGCGGCGCAAACCGGCAGCGCCTTGCTCAACGTAGACGACCTGCAGCGTATTTTTACCGAGCTGTCCACGGTGGTGACAACGGATCAAGCCAGCCACAACATCGCCCTGCGCAGCCTTTACACCCACGTTAACGCGCTGTCAGCACGCTGTTATCAGCTGGTTAACGACATTCGCGCAACCTGCCCCGATGCACTCGGCGAGGTAACCGCAGACCTGTTGTACAGCGACGACGAACTGGCCGCCGCCATCGCCGACCGCGATTTGATGATGCGCGAGCACGAGCAGGAAAAACAGATTCGCGAAAACGAGCGCGAGGCAGCCAAGCCAAAGGGCCGGGGCCGCCCCAAAAAGAGCAAGCAGTAACAAGCCGCTAATTATCGGGGGATAAACACATGCGCGCTGTTGTACCCATTAACAAGACTGTCGCTGTTATGAATGACCAGGCCAATCTGCCTGCCGTGTCGGTGGACCCCTGGCGGCAGGCGACCCAAAAACAACAAGAAACGGCCCTGCTGCGTGAGCAATTTATTCGCCCGGTGCTGGACCATATCCACAGTGGCGTTAGCCAGAATGTAGCGGTGCGCAATTTGCTGGCGCACCTGGAAGCCGGGCTGCTGGGCGATCGCTTTGAAAGCGTGGCGCGTTCACTCGGGCGCAATAATAAAGTGCCCGGTCGCAGCTCCATTTTGAACTGGGTAAAGCATTACCGCGAAAGCGGCCGCAACGGATTGCTGGACAGTTACACCGGCCGGGTGCGGCAAGATCGCGGCTGGGAAGCGGTAGCGGTGCAGCTGTATAACATCCCCTCCAAACCGTCGTTTTCAGCGGTGGCGATTCGGCTGCGCGAAGAGTACGGTTTTGCCGACGCCAGCGACTCGGCGGTGCGGCGTTACCTGAAAAACCTGCCGGCCACGCTTAACACCAACAGCCCCATGCGCCTGGGCAAACATTACCACCAGCAAAATCGTGGCAAGTATGTAATGCGCGACGCCACTGTGCTGCAGGTGGGCGAGGTGTACGAGGGCGACGGCCACACCGTAGATACCTATATTGCTCACCCCAACCACGGCGGCCCCTGGCGGCCCGAGTTAACGGTGTGGATCGACGTGCGGTCCCACTACATTGCGGGCTGGTATTTATCGGAAGCAGAAAGCGCGCTGTCTACCTTGTTTGCTTTATCAAACGCTTTGGTCACACACGACCACGTACCCGCCTGGCTGCATATCGATAACGGCAGCGGTTACAAATCCAAATTGATGAGCGATGAAAACACCGGCTTTTATGCGCGCTTCAACATGAGCACATCGTTTTCCATCCCCGGTAATTCCAAAGGCAAGGGGTTGGTCGAACACTGGTTCAGAACATTCAGGGATCACCACGATAAATTTTTCAACGGTGGGCAGGACTATTGCGGCCACGATATGGCCGACGAAATCAATCGCCGCTTGTCCGACCACATTAAACAGGGCAAGCGCAAGTTGCTGGGTTTTAACGAATACCGCGACAGCGTGGCCCGGTTTATTCACGCTTACAACCACCGCGCCACAAATTCGCTGGGTGGCAAAAGCCCGATCGAACTCTGGCAACAACTGCAACCAGTGCCGGTGGAATTACCCGCCGCTGCGATTATTCGCCCACAAGCAGAACGTACTGTGCGCCGCTGTTGTGTGCAGCTCCATAATCGCTATTACGAACACACCGCACTGGCCCAGTACGACGGGCGCACGGTGCGCGTGGAATACGACGTGCACACCGACGACCGCGTATGGATTTGCGACGACAAAAACCGGCTGATTTGCGAAGCGCCATTAAAAACCAAAATCGCCTGGATGCCAGAATCGCGCCTGGAAGAAGCACGCAAAAAACGCGAGAAAGGCCGCTTGAAACGGCTGGAGAAAAAGGCCGAATTGATTCGCGCCGAAGAACGCGGCGCCATCGATCACACCGACACGCTGCACTCACTGGAACAGTTTGGTGCAGACCATCAGGAATTGATTATACGCGATGAGCCAGAGGGCGCTATCACGCTGGACATCGATATTTACGACGACAGCTATCTGGAGGAGTAAACATGGGGGTTGGTAAAGCAAAAAACTGGCAAGAGTCACTATGGGAGCGACGGGAGCCGCCGAGGTCATGGCATCAAAAATATACCGACCAGGATAAAAAAGATACCGTGCAAGTGATCGAT
>JBNKFQ010000117.1:0-3545 GCA_050289385.1 Porticoccaceae bacterium
GCCAATTTATTACTGCAACAGGACGCTTGTTATATCGGCGGCCTTTGCTGGAAGCAGAGCTTCAAATACAAATGCGGGTATCGGCAGCGGCGGCGGCAGAACACCGCAATTTTTACGCTGGTCTGGAACGCAGTGTGGGCAATATGCTGGTATCGCCAAATTTTTTATTTCGTATGGAGCGCGCCGAATCAGATCCGGGTAACTCTTCTGAATATCGCCTGACTGCGTATTCAAAAGCATCGCGTTTGAGCTTTTTGTTGTGGAACAGCACACCGGATAACACCTTGCTGACTGCAGCCGAGAAAGGTGAGTTGCACAATCGGCGGGGTTTGCAAAAACAGGTAGACCGAATGTTGCTCTCCCCACGCCTTGAGGATGGTGTACGGGCCTTTTTTTCCGATATGTTGGCTTTTGATAAATTCGATACCTTAAGCAAAGATCGGCAGATCTACCCGCAATTTACTATACAGGTAATGGAAGACGCCAAAGAGCAAACCCTGCATACATTGGTAAACCACTTGCTGGTAAGAGATGCTGATTATCGGGATGTGTTTACCAGTCGAAAAACGTTTTTAACTCCGGCGCTGGCCGCATTGTTTGGAATCCCGCTGCCCCAGAGTCGTGCCTACCTTGCCCCGGATGAGTGGGTGGCGTATCAGTTTGCCGAGGGTGACCCGCGAGTCGGTTTGCTGGCTCAACCGGCTTTTGTAGCACTGCATGCCCATACCGGGCGTACGTCGCCAACTAAACGTGGTAAAGCACTACGCGAAAATTTGCTGTGCCAGGAGGTGCCGCCGCCACCGCCCAATGTCGATTTTAATCTGGTAGAAGACAGCAGTAATCCTGACTATAAAACCATGCGCCAGCGCCTGGCGGCGCATGCGGTCATGCCTACCTGTGCAGGATGCCACAAAATTACCGATCCCATTGGACTGGCATTGGAAACCTTTGATGGAGATGGAAGTTATCGTACCAGGGAAAACGGTGTGTTGATAGATACAAGCGGAGAAATAGATGGTGTCAAATATTCTGACGCTGCGGGTTTGAGCGCAGCAATTCGGAATAATCCAAATGTGGTGTCGTGTCTGGTAAATCGCGTATACGCCTATGGCACAGGTAAAGAAATTGGGCAGATAGATCGCAGATGGCTAAAAACTGTACGCAAGGACTTTAGCAATAACGGCTACCGATTTACTGCACTGCTGCGCCGGATTGGAACAAGTGACGAATTTTTCCGAGGTGGTGTACCCGAGCCGGATATTGTGGCAGGGCGTTCAGGCATCGGGCAATAATACAGGAGAACGAACCGTGAAACACAACAGAATCAACCGCAGGCGATTACTGCGTGGTATGCTGCAGGGCAGTGCAGTTGGTGTCGGTCTACCAATGCTTGATCTGTTCCTGAATAACAATGGCACTGCGCTAGCTGATGGCAGCCGACTCCCGGTCTGTTTCGGCACCTGGTTTTGGGGCCTGGGTTTAAGTCCCGGAATGTGGGAACCAAAAGAAACAGGCAAGAATTATACCTTGACTCCCCAGTTGGAACCGCTAGCGCCAATCATCGATAAAATTAATATTTACAGCGATATGGAAGTATTTCTGGACGGCAAGCAAAACCTGGCTCATGTCTCTACCATACAGGGTATTATGACTGGCCATGTGTCGGCCTACAAGGAGGGTTACAGCCGTAGTATAGACGAATTGGTCGCCGACAAATTAAAGGTGCGCAATCGTTTTCGATCCATCACTGTATCTGCTGATGGAGATCCGGGAGCCAGCTTTAGCGCCCGCGGTGGAACTGGTATTAATCCGGCGGAAGTGTCACCTGTAACTTTGTACAAACGTATTTTCGGGGTGGGCTTTCAGGACCCCAACTCGACAGAGTTTACTCCAGATCCCGCTGTCATGCTGCGTAAAAGCGCCTTGTCTGCGGTGACCGAGGAACGCCAATTGCTAATGAAGGAAGTGGGTGGGAATGACCGCAATCGTCTGGATGAATTTTTTACCTCATTGCGCGATTTGGAACAGAAACTGGCGCTAGAGCTGGAAAAGCCGGAACCTATGCCCGCCTGCAGCCTACCTGATACACCGAAAGGTGAAAAACCAAATCTGGCAATAGACCGGGTAGTGGAAACTCACTCTCTGTTTACCGGTTTATTGACCCACGCGCTAGCCTGCGGGCAAACACGGATTTTTAACGTCGTACTAAGCAGCAATGTGGTGAAAGCGGGTGATCCCACCAGTTACCACACTTACACTCACCAGGAAACAGATGACCCTGAACTGGGTTATCAGCCCATGTGTTACTGGTTTGCCCGGCACTACCTGGAAGCATTTCGTGACATTGTCATTGAGTTGGACAGCATTAAAGAGGGCGACGGTACCCTGCTTGATCGCATTTTGTTAATGGCGTGCACAGAACATGGTTTTGCCAAGTGGCACTCGTTAAAAGGGATTCCATTATTTACTGCTGGCCGCGCAGGAGGAGGCATGAATACCGGATATCATGTTGCCGCCAATGGAGACACTGCCAGTCGTGTTGGTTTTACTTGCCAGAAAGCACTGGGCCTGTCGGTTAAAAGTTGGGGAACAGGTTCCAATGAATCCAAAGAACCGTTTTCAGAGGTGTTGGGATGAGAGGCAAGTTGACAGCGTACAGTTTGCAGTTCATGGCAGTTCGGCGCGTAATTTGCGTGATGGCTCGTCGGTGGTGGATTGAGGCAAATGTCCAAAATCTGTTATTTTCACTATTAGGTCTGCTGGCTTATGCGGCCAGTGCCAATGAAAATAAAGCTGAAACATCTGCGTCAACACCGCCGGGTATAACCCTTGTTGAGGTCCGGCGTGAGGGTTTTTTGGTGTCGTCAGGTTATTTGTGGACACGCCTGGGAGATGCAGAAGGCCGCACTCTATTTTTCTCCGACAAAGATGCGGAGTTGGGCAAGTCGCACTGCACGGGAGAATGCGCCGAAATATTCCCCCCTGTTATTGCGCTGACTGGCGCTAAAGAGGCTGGCGACTGGACGCTGGTGCTGAGGGAAAATAACAACCAGCAGTGGGCCTATCAGGGAAAGCCCCTTTACACTTTTGCAAAAGAAACCCGTATCAACGAAGTGGTGGACAATATACTTGCCGCAGAAGCACAAGATAGTAAATTGATCGAAAAAACCGAACTGCCTGACGCTGACAAGGTGTTGATGCCTCCCGAAGGTTGGCATGTGGCAAGGTTTCAGCCACTGGCGAATACTGTAAAGCCGGCGGGCATCTCGATGGCAGAAATCCCGCAGCTAAACAGTCAGGGTTTTACAGACGCCAAAGGAATGACGCTGTATGCCTTTACAGGCGATCCGGAACAGGCGAAGGCAGATTGTGGCGCCAACTGTCTTTACAAATGGGTACCGTTGACCATGCCCGAGCTGGCAAAAACCGTGGGGGAATTTTCGGCGCTTGCGCGTAAGGATGGCAGCCGTCAGTGGGCTTACCACGGGGCTGCTCTATTTCGCTACAGTGGAGATCTTGAGCCGGGGGAGGCCAGAGGCCTTGAT
>JBNKFQ010000118.1:0-2885 GCA_050289385.1 Porticoccaceae bacterium
TTCGTAAACGATCAGTGAAGTACACCCTATACATACCCGGAAACGTGCCCCATGCTTCGCCGAGATTTACTGAAGCGAGGTTAAACAGTGGCTCGGAAACCTGTGAATCAAGAAATTCAGGAACACATCGAGCGGGCGAAAGAATTTGGTGTGAGCATCGAGGAGTACTCAGAGGTCTATGGTGTTGATCTGGCATTGCTCAAGGGCGCTGAGCAGGACGAGCCGTCCCTCAATGACTTCGTGAAAGTCCGATTTGCCAGTGACATGTATGACGGACTCAAAACCGTTTGCTCCCTTCGCCACGAGGCCGGCTGGACCCTGTCCTGCCACGAGTGGCCACCCGTTGAGTGGCTGCGCTCGCTGGGAGGGGCGGAGTGATCCGGCCCGATATCAAGCTGGATGCGGTGTATCTGTATCGCAAGCCCGTGGATATGCGCCGCCAGATGACCGGACTGTCGGCGCTGGTGGAAGGAATCATGAAACGCGATCCCTTCAGTGGTGCCCTGTTCGTGTTCATCAACAAGGCCAGGAACCGCTTGAAAATCCTTTACTGGGAAACCAATGGGTTCGTGGTTTACTACAAGCGGCTGGAAGCGGAAAAGTTCTCTTGGCCGGTGAAGGAAGCCGCTGAGACCATCACCCTCTCCGGACAGCAGCTGAGTTGGCTGTTGGATGGTTACAATATTTTTGATTTAAAGCCCCACCAGAAGCTCCGATATAGTTTGGCCAGTTGACCACGGTATTGTTGCCGTTATACTGCGCCCCATGGCAATCTCATCCCAGCAGTTAGAGGACGATTCCGTCACCAAGGACATGGTGATTGCGTTGCTGTTGGAGGCGGCACAAGGGAGAGAAAAGGAAAAGCAGCGCGCGGATCGATTGGCGGAACAGAACGCCTGGTTGAAACGGCAGATCTTTGGACGTTCCTCCGAGAAGACCCCCAAAGATGAAGTGAATCCCGATCAACACCATTTGTTCAACGAAGCGGAAATTGTCTCGGAGCTATTACCGACCGCGAACGAATCGGTCACCATCCCCGCACACATCCGCAAGAAAAAAGGCCGCAAGCGCATCCCCGCCGACCTGCCCCGGGTGGACATCATTCACGATTTACCGGAACACGAAAAGATCTGCGGTAATGACGGCACCTTCTTAAAGCGCATTGGCGAGATCACCAGCGAGCAGTTGGACTACATTCCTGCCAAGCTACGGGTGTTACGGCACATCCGCTACAAATACGCCTGCGGCTGTTGTGGCGAAACGATGAAGACGGCGGACAAGCCCAACACCCTGTTACCCAAAAGCCTGGCGACCCCGTCACTGCTGGCTCATATTACGACCGCCAAGTATGTGGACGGCTTGCCATTGCATCGGCAGGAAAGGCAGTTTGCCCGCCTGGGCATTGAGCTGAACCGCGCCACCATGGCGTCCTGGATGATCAAGATTGGCGGCACCCATGTGCAGCCGTTGATTAACTTGCTGAACGACGAATGTCGCAACAGCCGCCTACTGCATATGGATGAAACCCGGGTGCAGGTGCTTAAAAGCCACAAGGCTCCCAGCGCCGATCACTGGGTGTGGGTGCGGGCCACTGGCGCAACAGACCGCTGCGTAGTGCTGTTTGATTACGACGCCTCCCGCGCGAAAAATGTCGCCCAACGCCTACTGGAAGGCTTTCAAGGCATCCTGGTCTCGGATGGCTACAAAGGTTACGACAGTATCGCCAAGGCCCAGGGGCTGGTCCACGCGGGATGTCTGGCGCACGCGAGAAGAAAGTTCCACGATGCCAAAAAATCGGCGGGGCATGATGATAGCCGGGCCAAGGTGGCGCTCGATTATATTGGCCAACTCTATGCGCTTGAGCGCAAACTGCGGGAAGCGCAACCACCACCGGGCGATCAGGCCATATTGGACTTCAGGGAGAAACATGCGTTACCCGTTTTACAGGCGTTCAGGGCCTGGCTGGATGATATGGCGTTGAAGGTGCCACCCAACAACGATCTGGGTAGGGCGGTGCTCTATACGTTAGGGCAGTGGTGTAAACTCTCTACCTTTTTGGATCACGCCTGCGTGCCGCTGGACAACAACCGTGCAGAGGGATGTATCCGGCCCTTTGTGATCGGGCGGCGCAACTGGGTCTTTTGTGACACCCAGAACGGTGCGACAGCCAGCGCCAACCTGTATTCCCTCGTCGAATCGGCCAAGGCGAACGGGCTGGAACCACACGCCTATCTCACCCGGGTTTACTCCCGCTTGCCTCTGGCAACCTGCGTCGAAGATTTTGAAGCACTGTTGCCCTGGAATATCACCACGTAAAAAATAGTCTCTAGCATGCTTTAGCCTTCATGGAAACCGTGTACTTCCTAGAGCGTTTACGGAGATAATATTGGCGCCACTTTTTGATTCATGCTCATGGCTGACAGAATTGATTCTATTGGATCTCGATGTGTATGAATGACGCGTGCATTTGGGTATACTTCAAAAACTTGTTCCAAATAATGAATATGTGTTGGGCATTTTAGCAGCCAAGGCCGGATGGTGTGACCGTATTGAAGCAGTTGCAGTATTTTTTTATGCCATAGATAATTATTCTTGCTATTTATTGTTGAAAAGGCAGTTTGATAATCGTTGTTTTCAATATGGCTTGGATAAATTCTACATAGGATAAAAGCTAAAAGAGAAGCGCATTCCGCCGGTGTGTCAAATGTTATTTTATGGTTCATCGTTATTCGTTCTGGAGATAAATCCATAAGAAAGTCAAACATGCATTCCCCAATGTCTCTCTGACTTATGTTTTCACTAGATGTATAATTTAAGGGGCCGGCAGGACAGCTTGCTTCATACATCAAGGGTGTGCGATAACTAGCATTTTGGGATAAAAGTTT
>JBNKFQ010000119.1:0-1889 GCA_050289385.1 Porticoccaceae bacterium
TGTTAAAAAAATAGCTTACGAATAAAATACAATAATAAACATCACTACAGGATTATTAATAGTGTGATCCAACACATTAAATAACCAAGGGTATTATTTTATATGTAACCCTAAAAAGTATTGTTTTAATAAAGATATCTATGATTTAATGAGTTTTAGTATCTTTCAACTTGTTCAAGTGGGGCTGTGTGAGATTCGCCAAATGACGGAAAGCTTATGTATGTTGAATATCAGGGAGTTTTCAATCTAAATTATATGATTTTTCTTCTTATAGGTGAATATTTATATCAATTATATTTAGAATAAAATCAGATTTTGGTTGACCATTTTCTTCAAAAAAGAAACCATAACTTGTTACAGAAACCTCTGGAGGGTGAGCACTCTATCGCTCGTGATCAAACTATGAAGTACACAGGAAAGCATTCCATGAAAAATCTGCCGCAAAAACTGGTGATTGTCGATGTGTCTGTAGCAAATCGTGATATCCTCCTTAACGGTTTGTCCCCTGAAATTACGGTTCTTATGGTTGAAGATGGGAGGGAGCAGCTTGCCGAAAAGCTCGAAAACCACCCCCCTATTGATGAGTTGCACATACTAACACATGGTAAACCCGGCGCCTTTATTCTGGGCGGTGAAGAGATTAATACAGCGCAAATAACCGCCGATGTCGGCCTTGGAAAGGCGCTGTCCTCTTTGATGAAAGCCGGAGGACAAATCGGTCTGTGGGCATGTTCTGTTGCCAAGGGGGCATTGGGCGCGCAATTCGTAAATGCGTTAAGTAACCTGACCGGGGCAACTGTATTTGCGGCAACCGAACCCGTGGGAGCGCAAAATGGCGGTGGCACATGGGATATCGGGATATTGCCTCCTTTCTCATCCATAAGCAGAAAAGCCTACCCTCATACGTTGCCCACCTTTGATTTCACAGGCGGTACGCTCGGTACAGCTGACAGCGGCGACAGCATTGATGATAATCAGTTCCAGGAAACTGAAAGCGGCGTCACAATGACGGTCTCCTATGATCTGGGCGGTGCTGACGCATCTGATGACGCAACGCTTCCAAACCTTACAGTTCAGGATTTAACGGGAGACTATCTGCGTGCATCTGGAGGTAGTTCAGTAGTTACCACTGTTACCGTCGCTTTCGATACATCCGTTCAGGTGGACTCATTTGTAATTGGCATTCAGACTGGCACGGTCGCTGGCACCTACACGTTCACGCCAACCGGAACGGGTTCGACATTTACAATGACGGCACCGGGTGACTTTACCAATTCTGCCACAACCGTTGTAAGTCCGTCTGATTGGACCAACGTTACAAGTTTCACTGTCACAAGCTCCAATGGCGACTGGGATGCAGTTGTTGATACTGTCGTCTGGACCGCCCTTGCCTCCGATACCACACCAACCCTCTCAGCTACTGCAGCCAACACCAGTTTTACTGAAGATGGATCTGCCGTTACCCTCTTCTCCAGCGTTTCCGCCAGCACCCAGGATAGTGGCCAGAATTTTACAGGTTTTACAGTCCAGGTTACCAACGTAGCAGATGGCTCTAATGAAATTCTGAATATTGATGGGTCAGCGATTGATCTTTCCACAACCGTGGGGTCTGCAACCACTTCTTCGAATAGCTATAGCTATAGTGTGAGTTTTAGTGGCAGCACCTCCACTGTCACATTCTCCAGCCTGAGTTTGAGTGATAGTGCTTTTGGTACGCTTATCGGCAGTATGACGTATCAAAACAACAGCGATGACCCAACCAGTACGGCCCGCACCTTTGATATCACGAACATCACCGATGCGGGCTCAAGCAATAACAGCACTGACCCGGGTGTAAGCGCTGCCAGCATTAGCGTCACCGGTGTGAATGATGAACCGACCCTGACAGC
>JBNKFQ010000120.1:0-15181 GCA_050289385.1 Porticoccaceae bacterium
TCAAACAGTTCGCCCTGCCGCCCTTCTACGGTACCGCTCACACCGTCGTCAAAGAGTAAAACCGCACCGGGTTTGGGAGACTTGCTGGCTCGAACGTGGGCCAGCAGTGTGTTGGCTCCGGTAATCCGCTCTACCAACACCTCGACTTTGCCCCCTGTGACCTTGTGGCCAAACAAACGGGCGGGAATCACGCGAGTATTGTTAAACACCATCAAGTCACCGGGCTGAACCTGGGCCAGCAAATCGGGGAACCGGGAATGGGCCGTCTCCCCGGTGCTGCCATCCAAGCACAGCAGTCGGCTGTCGCGCCGCCTGGCGGCTGGCTGGCTGGCAATCAGCTCTTGCGGCAATTCATAGTGAAACAGGTCTTTTCGCATGGTTTTTCCGGCGTACAACGGCGCTTTTGGGCCACCCTCTTTTAAAAGGGGTGCAATCTTATTGGAAATCAGATCATTACGCTATTGAAAGGCAGCGGAGCGCTGCTATAATCCCCGGCCTGTGTCCGGCGACGGGCAATGGGTTTCTGAAGGACAAGATACCCGCAACAACAAGGAACACAAGAAGGAACAAGAGTAAGGAACAAGCCCTCTGTGCCGGAGTGGTGAAATTGGTAGACACGATGGATTCAAAATCCATTGCTAGCGATAGCGTGCCGGTTCAAGTCCGGCCTCCGGTACCAGCCCCTTGGACATAGGCTCCATTCGCGCCAAAATGCCGCTATACGCCCCTGTTTGTTATTGCCTTGATGGATTTTGAACCATGCTTGATACCGTATTGGTTATTTTTGCCCTGCTGGCACTGATTGGTGTTGTCTTCGAAGAAAAAATTCATATCAACAAAGCCAAAATTACTCTGTTTTTTGGCACGTTTTCCTGGTTGCTGCTGTTTGCCGCGGCCAAACAACATAATGACGTGAATGTGATAACCGAATTCGAAAGCAATGTCAGCGAGATCGCTACACTGTGGCTCTTTCTGATTTCGGCAATGACTTTTGTGGCTTACCTCAACAAGAAGGGCATGATCGAAAACCTGATTTATATCTTGCTACCCAAGCGAATCAGCGAATTTAAAATGATGATGCTGACCGCGCTGTTCTGTTTTCTGTTTTCATCTCTGGCCGACAACATCACTGCCACTCTGGTGTCGGTCGCTCTGGTGCTATCCCTCAAAATGCCCACAGCAAAAACCATCAAATATATGGTACTTGTGGTATTCGCCGTCAATTCTGGCGGGGTGGCACTGATTACCGGCGACGTGACGACATTGATGATCTTCCTCGACCACCGCGTCACTATCCCCGAATTGTTATGGCTCAGCCTGCCGTCGTTCGTGGGAACCGGGGTTCTGGCCCTGTTGTTATCACGAGGATTGAAAGACGATGTCAGGGTACAACCACACAGAACCGATGTAAGGCCTGTGGATGTGTCCATCGCCGTGTTGTTTATTTGCACAATTGTCGGCTCTATGGTTGCCAATGTAGTCTTTGATATTCCACCGATGCTGACGTTTCTGGCTGGTATGTCAGCAATGTTTTTACTGGCTCACTTCTTCAAGGAAGACATCGACCGCGATCCGATCATGGATTACATACGTTTAATCGAATTCGAAACCCTGATGTTTTTCCTGGGCGTACTACTTATTGTTGGTTCGCTAAAGGAAATTCATGTACTCGATTACGTATCTGACTTGTACACACTGCTCTCCCCGGTTGCGGCAAACTACGTCATGGGCCTGCTCTCTGCCGTGGTCGACAATGTGCCATTAACCGCAGCCTTGCTAAAGTCATCCATAGACATGAGCGTTCGCGACTGGATGGTGCTGACCTATGCCGTGGGTGTGGGTGGATCGCTGCTGGTTATCGGCTCTTCGGCCGGTATTGTCGCCATGAGCAAGGCCAGAGAACTGACTTTTGGTGTGTACTGCCGGTACATACTTCCATTACTGGTGGCATACAGTGTGGGTTACGCTGGCGTATACGCGATTGGTTCGCTGCAATAGCACTTGTTCGATACGCTGGATGGCCCTGCATTTTTTGTCAATTGCTCAGGTGGAAAATTTCCGGGTGCTCCAGCCAATTTTGAAACCGGATATCTCAAGATGATTTGAGCCTTACAAGCCACAAGCAGACTGCTCCCGGAATTTTCAATGCTATTCATCCATGCTTACGAGGCCAAAGAGCAACAGGCTATAGACGACCAGCTGAAAAGCACCGTTAAACGAACTGGCGCCAATTTCGGTCTGCCACATCTGAAAAGCCGCACCACCCAGAGCACCAAACAGCAGGAACCAGACTACAACACCAATGCCAAAACCGTTAAGGGCGTAGCGTTTGGCTGCACGATATTCCTCATTGGTTCCTGCGCGCGCCATCCACATTTTCCATGCCCCCAGCAGCACAAATGCGCCACAGGCAAATTCCAGCACCAGTACCAGAGTAAGTGCCATCCAGATCCACACGGGGTGTGTTAACGGCGGTACAACAGACGCCGGGTATGCAACGTGATCCGATTGCCCGAGCACATATTGAAATGAGGCATACATACCGCCGGTAATATTGGCTACATTCTGAATAGCATATAAAAGAACCATTACACCAAATATGGCAGAAAACATTGTCTTCCAGGCACGAACATCCATAGGGGCCGTTAACAATTACCCAGCAGGCGCTGCCGGAGTCCATTTTTTTCCTCAGCAAGGCAGAATGAGCGTGGTGTAGTCATTCTACATGAGCGAGTGATTCTCCAGCCAAAGAAAGTGCCGCTGAGGGAAAAATGGGCCCGGCCCCTTTCGTTTCAATAGAGGGGGTTGCCCCTGAAAAAGCGCCATACCGCGTTATTCGTCGTTCATTTACCTCATTTTCTAAAGAAAGTACCAAACTTCTCTCCTCATGCCTTGTCTGGCGTTTTTTCAGGGGCAACAGCGCCTGCTGGGTAATTGTTAACGGCCCCTAGGTTACCCTCCAATTTTCTTAATTTGGAACAGCTAAAGGTATTCTGTCCCTGATTACTCAAGAAATAATAGCTCATGCTGGCATTGCCTGGAGAATTGAGGGTTCGAGATGGCCAGCCCAACCGGGCCTGGGCTCAAAAGAAATTCATCTGGATTTGAGCCGTCAATATTATCCGACAGGTCAACTATTTTACGACTGTATTGATTGCAGCCTTTAGGGGAGTAACGGGGCAAATCTAACCTGCCCCGATTTTCTATGCACTAATCATAAACAGACGCATCTGAATTCCTTGCTGTCAAAATCGCGGCGTCGTTCCTCATCGGTGCTGCCTTCGTATTCGTATTCCCTGCCTCCGTTGCCCTCCCATGGATCAGTACTGCCTTTGGCTCGCCACTGTATCTGGCAAGTGGCTCCGGGGTTTTGAGGGCATCCGCCGGTGCAAACTGCTCAATAAAAAGACGAGAGGTCCAGCTTGCATGTATCGTCAGCGGCAGCCTTTTCAGTTGTAGATTGGTCTTCACTCGTTTCAGTACACTCCTTTTTGTTGGTTTTGATATAAACAGTGTTGCGCTCTTGATTTCAAGGTCAAATTCACCAATTTGTGACGTATTACTTTTCACAACCTCCTGGGCGCCAGCAATTGCAGTTCTGAAGGTTGCACCATTGCAAAATGCTCTCAAAATTCCTGGATACACCCGTCATACACCATTAACCCATCAGTCTCTTCTTTACAAACACAACGAGATAAAGAACAGATAATGTGACGAATGCCCAAAGCATATAAACGAGTTTCCCACCAGGCCCATCTACAGGAGTTAATGAAATTTCAGAAAAGGGCAGGTCCAAATCAAAAGAGATCAGGATCAATATTAACGCGAAAATAGCTGTCGCAATCAGCGCAAATAGCAACATCAAACTCAAATCATCAAACTTTGACCTAAAATAGTCATAAAAGAAGAAAGCAATGCCTATCAATATGGAAAACCAGAAATTTTCGAGGAACTCCATAATAGCCACTCCATATAATACTCAACGAAAGGAAAATCGCACCGCCTGTTCTGCTTGCCAGGGACTTTTACAATTTCAAGTATTTTCACGACAATCTTTAAATTGCCTTGAATTTATACATTTTCGCGAGGTGTTCTCTAACTGAATCCTTGAACCAACTTATGGCTACCCCTTTTGAATTTGGCTTTTTAGACTTGCTAAATGAATCGGGCTTCTCTAAATTTTCATTGAACCAATCTCGAATATAAAGTAATTGACCTTCTTCATACTTATCTACTTGCCACGCCTCTCTCAGTTCACGGGATGCTTGAAACAACCCCACTCTCTTTCCTGAATCTACATCTTTGTAGTGAATAACAAATCTAATGAACATTGATATTTACCAGATTTTTGAAAATAGATTCGTCAAAAACCCATAGAATTTCTCTCCGAAGATAAATCCACCAAGACAACCCGCCGGAATCAAAATTTTAAATAAAAGATCTGAATGTTCATAGCTGGTCCAAAACATAATCGCCATAGCAATAGCCGCAGAGACAAAACCTCCTGCCAAAGCGAAACCTGTTCTTTCAAATAATGACATTTACGACTGTCCTTTATTTGGGAAGGGAAATAGAGCGAATTCCTCTTGATGGCATTCCACCCCGACGACCTCCGTATTAAAGTCCACACTTCGGTCACTGGCAAAGCACACCGTATCAGATCGACTTCAAACAGGGCTCGGAAGCGGCACCTGTTTTCGCCTTCCATTTCATAATCGTTGTTTTAGCCAGAGAGGTCGCATCAATGCATAGAGAGGAGACATCCATGGTCAGCGAGCAAGACTAACTTGGAAGGGTGAGGATCTCAAGTCGGACATGAGGTAAAGCCAGAATCAAAAAGGTAAAAGCTCCCCATTCTCAACTCAACTACCGCAACATCCAGCTTCACCTGGAGCAGATCAATTACCCTGCCCCCCCCTGAACTATAGTTAGTAGTTAAAGTACCCTACTCAGCCAGCAGGAGGCCGCATGACAAACAACAACGAACGCTCCAGCCTGCATCTGGGCTACGCCCGCCCGCTGGAATACCTCAGCGACTATCTCTCCAGTCTGGTGCGAGGCCGGCTCTGGATGAAGGTGCTGATCGGCATGGTCCTTGGTATCGTTGTCGGTATCTTGCTTGGGCCCTCGGTGGGCCTGATCTCACCCCGACCCGCATCAATAATAGGCAACTGGCTGGCGTTCCCCGGCCAACTGTTCTTGACCCTGATCCAGATGATCGTAATTCCGCTGGTGTTTGCATCCGTTATACGCGGCATCGCCGCCAGTGAAAGCGTTGATCAATTGCGGCAAATGGGCCTGCGTGTGGTGTTGTACTTTTTGGCAACAACCGCCGTTGCCATCGTAGTGGGCATATCCCTCGCTCAGATAATCAAACCCGGCGAATACATCAGCAGCGAGCTGGTACAAAGTAGCCTGGGCTCCGTCAGCACAACCGCACCATCTGACGCGGTGACCCAACCCAGCCTTGAGCACCTGCCCACCCAACTAATCACCTTACTGCCCACCAACCCGCTGACCTCAATGGTTGAAGGGCAAATGCTGCAAGTGGTGTTGTTCGCCATCATCTTTGGCGTCGCCCTGATTACCATGGCGCCCAGACAATCAAAACCCCTGCTCGACCTGATGGCATCGTTGCAGGAAGTCTGCATGACCGTAGTGCACTGGGCCATGCTGCTGGCACCGTTCGCAGTGTTTGGCCTAATGGCGCAACTCACCACCAAACTGGGGTTTCAGGCATTGCTGGGCATGGCCATGTATGTTGGCACGGTACTGCTTGGCCTGCTCCTGATTTTTATGGGTTACCTGATTTTGCTGTATATGTTTACACGGCGGCCCCCTGTGGCGTTCCTAAAAGCGGTGCGCGATGTATTGTTGCTGGCATTCTCGACATCCAGCTCAGCCGCAGTAATGCCGTTGTCTATCAAAACCGCAACCGAAAAACTCAATATCAGGGCATCCATTGCCCAATTTGTTATTCCCCTTGGCGCGACCATCAATATGAACGGCACGGCGCTTTACCAGGGCGTGGCGACTATTTTTCTCGCTCAGGTATTTGGCATTGATCTCAGTATTGGCGCCATATTGCTGATCGTGATTACAGCAGTGGGCGCATCGGTGGGTTCACCGGCGACACCGGGCGTTGGCATCGTTATCCTGGCGCTGGTACTCGACAGCGCAGGTATTCCGACCGCAGGCATTGCGCTGTTGATGGGCGTAGACCGAATTCTGGATATGAGCCGGACCGCTGTAAACGTGTGCGGTGATATCGTCGCCTGCGAATTAACGGAGCACTGGTTGCCCACTGACGATACAACAACACAATCGTCAAGCAATACCGAAACAGACGCCCCCGCGCCAAACGGTTAATCAAATATGACAAGCCTGTAATAATTGCGTCACTTGTGTTCCGTACGCTGCCCATCCAGGGCACTGTGTAGGCCGATACCCTGAAACAGGCGCCCCAGAATATCAACGCCTGTGATAATGCGCTTTTCACTGCCCCATAACAGGACGACATCCTCAACAAGCGGTGAATCTGATTGTGCCGCCGATTTATTTTTGAAAAATGAGATAACCGTACCCAGTCTTGTGGACGGGTCGGTAATAACAACCGGTATGTGGCAAAAGTCACAGGGGTCAAGCTGCTTACTACTTGCCAGATGCGCTTGCCGCAGATAATCGCTGGAATCCAGCACCCGCAGGGGGTAGCCTTCCTGGTCCACCAATATCACCCACCTGTACCTGATCGCAGCCAAACGTTGAATAAAATCCCGTTGCTGCCGTTCCGCACTATCTGCAGAAAAAAACACCGGGCGCCCGTTTTCCACAGGCAAGCTGATAATACTTTCGGCAGCAACCGCCTCCCCTTCGCCGGTTACCGGCACATCGTCAATAGCCAGAAAATTAAGCGCCCCGATACCCTCCAGAGCACTGACATCTGTATCAACGGAGTCAATATGCTTGTGTATCAATTGCCGCAAATCTCTTTCACGAAAATACTGAATACCTTCTTCGCCCAACCACATATCCAGCATCAACCCTGTCGGTTTTGCGATGATGTAAAGCAATATTTGATACATTCGCAACAGTGGCGAGAGTAGTGACGCCATACGCAAGGCATTTCTGGAAAAATACGCTTGCGGCAATATTTCACCACCAATTGTGATAACAAATGTAGAAAAAAGGAAAGCTGTTGCGCCAATCATTACTGAATTGGAGAACAGGGTTAACAATACATTTATAGCAACATTGCCCCACAAAACGGTGGCGAGCAAAAAGTTGGAGTCTTTACGCAGTTGCAGGACTTTTTGGGCAGCGGCGTTTCCGTTTGCCACCTCAATCTCCAAACGTAGCCGGCTAACACTGAAACACGCCAGATTGAGCCCGGAGAACATCGCCGATTGACTTAAACAAAAGATGATACCTGTCCAAATCGCATAGTTTGCCACATCGTCCCCCTATCTGCTGTAACGCACAGCCTGCACGCAAACAATCGCTACAAATGTATTTGACTGCCCCTCGCGAGAAAACTTTCAAGGCCCATTTTATACTGCTATTCTTTGAATCAATGGTGCTGTTCCACACAAGGAGCGCACATTATGTTAACGGCAGACAAGTTAAACTCACCCCGGGTGTTTACTCCCCGATGATTTATCAGGCACGGAGAAAATTATGAAAAGCGCTGCTAACTTTTCAGAACAGTTAAAAAGCACACTTTCTGCCGTAACCAGTGACATCATAGAACATCTACCCGGTATTGTCGGCGCATTGGCATTAGTAATTGTTGGCTGGCTACTTGCACGACTGGTGCGCTTCGCCGCCACGCGCTTGTTAAATGTATTAAATCGTTTTCTGGAACGAGTGCTAACTGGACGTACTCGTGCGGTCGTTCGTTTTTCCAGCGGCATGTCTCGGCTGGTTGCTGGCATATTGTTCTGGATTACCTTGTTTATTTTTGTCACGGCAGCTCTGCGCATTGCCGGTCTTTCGGGAATTGCGACATGGCTGGAACGCATTGTCGATTATTTACCAGCCATGATGACCGGTGGCCTGATCATACTTGCCGGTTATGTGCTCGGCGCTTTGCTCAAAGATGTCACCCTCACCGCCGCCCGCTCTGCAGAACTTGCTCAGGCCGAACTATTCAGCCGCCTGGTGCAGGTTATTACCGTGGTAACGGCACTTATTATTGGCATGGATCAGGTCGGTGTTGATGTTACCTTCCTGACCATCATACTGGCGGTCACTACCGCCGCTCTGCTGGCAGGTTTTGCGTTGGCGTTTGGTCTGGGCGCACGCACACTGGTAAGCAATCTGATTGCTGCACATTACACCAGAGAGCTGGTTGCACCGGGTCAGAAGGTACGCATTGGAGAATGGGAGGGTTCCATCCTGGACGTATCGGTTACCACCGTAATTATTGACACTCCGGAGGGGCGTGTATCCATACCGGCAAAACTTTGCCAGGAACAGGCGGTAACACTGATCATGGCGGACTCTGACAATGAATGATTCGACCGTACTCAGCCTGACATTTCTGGAGTACCAGCCAAAAGCCGCTGCGACGATTTTGCAAGAGTTTGCCCCCGAACAGGTCGTTGAGTTTATAGAACAAACACCTGTTCCTGTGCTGGTGCCGGTTGTTAACAATATGGCGAGTTGGCCCGCAGCCAGACTCCTTTCTGTTATGTCACAACACATAGCTGCCGACGTGTTGCACAAAATGCCTGCCAATGATGCAGAAACCCTGTTGCGCCTTATGCCGGACAAGCAACGTAACGCCATTCTCAAACATATGCCCGAAGATATGGCAAAAAATTACACTCACAAATTAATCTATCCGGTCACTACAGTCGGCGCCTGGATGGACACTACTGTACCTTCGTTTACAACAGACAGTTCCGTTAACCATTGCCTGGATATGGTTAAACGCCAAAAAAGCCATCTTGGCGGTGTAATAATTGTAGTAGACAACAAAAAAATTCTTGTGGGCCTGGTAGAGGTAGAAAAACTGATTACCAGTGACGGCGGCCAGAAATTGGCCGACTTGCTGGACACAGGCGTAGAGCCACTGCCGGCCAGTGGCAACATTGTGGGAAGTGGAAGAACACCAGGGGTGGACCCGGTTTCCCGCATTACCGGTAACCGATCACAACAATATTGTACTGGGTGCGCTGACTCATGGTGCCTTGCGAGCGGGCACCGCAAAATCTGCACATCAAACTGGCAATATTCCGAGGTTTCCTCTGGTTACAGAAATAGGCAGATCTTTTCTGGTGTCGTTAAGCGGGCTGCTGCAGGTAATTTCTGGCCCTGCCAATACCACCCCCAAATCCTTGCGAGCCATGCAATCAGAAACCCGAGAAGATAACTGATGAGTACCGAAACTTCGAAAGTACTGGCAGTTCTCAACCGGCATTTTTTGCAGGACTATCCTGCCGACGCTGCCATCCATATCGAATCCATGGCGGTAAATGACATTTTACCTTCTCTTGTTGAGCAACCCGCCCATGTGCTGGTTCCGGTATGGGCGAAGCTGGTGCCCCGCTTTGCGGCTGAACTGACTCTATGCCTGCCCGATAATCTTGCCAAACAAATCCTGACAGAAATCACCCCCGATACTGCCGTCAGAATTCTGACACAAATGAATGAAGGTCAACGCGCCAAATTGCTTGGCCTGCTCGATCAGACAATAAAATATGAACTCATTCATCTGATGTCTTATCCGGAAAATTCTGCCGGGCGCCTGATGGATACTCGAATTCCCTCATACCGGGGGTCAATGCAAGCTGGCAAGGTACTGGATTCGCTACGCAAAGCCAAAATGAAAACGGCTCGCTCCCTGTTTATTGTAGATTCAGGCGGTAAAATTATTGCTCGTGTGCTGCTGCAAGACCTCGCTCTGGCAGACCCGTCAGCAACGCTGGAGAGCCTCTCGCAACCGGTTCGGGCAACTGTGCTGGCGACAGTTAGCCACGAAGATGTTGCCGATGTATTTGCCAAATACGCCCTGCTGGACTTGCCAGTGGTTGATCTGAATGGCGTTATGCTTGGCGTCATTGTCCACTCCAGCCTGATGCAAACCGCCCAGGAAAACAGTGCTTCCGATATTCAGGCCATGGTGGGTGCCAGCAGAGAGGAACGGGCATTATCGAAGCCCTTGTTCGCCGTAAAAAAGAGAATGCCCTGGTTACAAATTAATCTGTTAACGGCATTTTGGGCAGCAGCTGTGGTTGGTATTTTTGAAAATACCATTGCACAATTTACTGCCCTGGCTATATTACTGCCCGTGGTGGCTGGCCAATCAGGCAACGCCGGTGCACAAGCGCTGGCAGTAACCATGCGCGGCCTGGCTCTCAGGGAAATTACCATTCGCCACTGGTATGCCGTGATGTTCAAGGAAGTTCGAGTTGGCTTTCTCAATGGCCTTTGTATTGCGGTAACATGCGGTTTGGGGGTATATATCTGGAGCGGATCATTGGGGCTGGTGGTTGTGATTGGTGCTTCGATGATATTTGCAATGATTACCGCAGGATTCGCCGGTGCTATAGTGCCGATTACTCTGGTACGCCTGGGGCAGGATCCGGCCCAGGCGTCATCCATAGTTTTGACAACGGTAACCGATGTCGCAGGATTTTTCTCTTTCCTGGGCATTGCAACACTTTTAATGAATTTTTTATAACGACAAATATAATGAAACAAGCATAATGAAAAAAAATATATCAAAATTGGTTATTGGCTGGCGCGAATGGTGTGCCCTGCCCGACCTTGAACTTCCGGGAGTACTGGCAAAAATAGATACCGGCGCAAAAACATCTGCATTACATGCGTTCAAGATCAAAAAGTTTTCGCGCGCAGGGAAACCCTGGGTACGTTTTGCTGTACACCCGATACAACGACACCGACACCCGGAAATCTATTGCGAATCTCCAATTCTGGATATACGGGATGTAACAAGTTCCAATGGCGCCAGAGAAAGTCGTATTGTCATTAACACTACTATGGCATTTGGACCTCACACTTTTTTAACAGAACTGACACTAACCAATCGGGATGAAATGGGGTATCGCATGCTTATTGGCAGGCAATCACTGACAAAGCGTTTTCTGGTTGATCCCGGTTTATCGCTTACCCTTGGTGACCGAGATGAAGAAAACCTTTACCCCGAATTAAAACACTCAGGAGAGATGCCATGAATATTGCTATTCTATCGCGCAAAAAATCATTGTATTCCACTCGCCGCCTGGTGGAAGCCGCTGAAGCAAGGGGGCATACCGTTCGGGTTCTGGACCACCTTCACTGCTTTATGGATATTACTTCCGACAAACCCAGCATTCACTACAAAGATGAAGAGTTTGATAAAAATGTCTTTGATGCTGTTATTCCGCGAATTGGCGCCTCAGTTACGTTTTACGGAACAGCGGTAGTACGCCAGTTTGAAATGATGAACGTGTACAGTGTCAATGAATCGGTAGCTATCTCTCGCGCCCGTGACAAGTTACGTTCCCTGCAACTGTTATCAAGAAAAAACATCGGCATCCCGGCCACAGCCTTTGCACATTCCCCCGATGATATTGGCGGTGTCATCAGGGAAGTTGGCGGCGCTCCGTGTGTTATTAAACTTTTGGAGGGAACACAGGGCATCGGTGTTGTACTGGCAGAAACAAGGAAAGCGGCAGAAAGCGTCATTCAGGCATTCATGGGCCTGAAATCCAACATTTTAGTCCAGGAGTTTATTAAAGAAGCAGGCGGTTCAGATTTGCGCTGCTTTGTAGTGGGTGGCAAAGTTATTGCGGCGATGCAACGGCAAGCACCAGAGGGTGAATTTCGTTCAAATATTCATCGCGGCGGCTCCGCGCAACTGGCCAAACTGACAGCAGCCGAACGGCGAACAGCCGTCAATGCGGCAAAAGCCATGGGGCTTAATGTGTGTGGTGTAGACCTGCTCAGGTCTGACCGGGGTCCGTTGGTTATGGAAGTTAATTCTTCTCCCGGACTGGAAGGTATTGAGGGGGCGACACAAAAAGATATCGCCGGGCTCATTATTGAATTTATCGAAAATAATGCCAAACCGAACCGAACCAGAACACGAGGCAAGGGTTAATGGCACGAGCCCCTTTCGAGATTTGCGGAACCTCAATTGCTCCCGGCGACAGGGCAACACTGGCGTTGCCGGTGCCAAGCCAGTCTTCTTACATAGAACTGTCAATGCCAATCCACGTCATTCATGGCAAACGAGACGGCCCCGTGGTATTTATTTCTGCCGCTATACACGGCGATGAAATTAATGGCATTGAAATTATTCGCCGTATTCGACACACCAAAGCGATGAACAACTTGAGGGGTACGCTGATATGCGTACCCATCGTAAACGTTTATGGCTTTTTTAATCACACCCGCTACCTTCCCGACCGGCGCGACTTGAATCGCTCTTTTCCGGGATCAAAACATGGCTCGCTGGCAGCAAGAGTGGCATATATTTTTGGCGAAGAAATCGTCAAAAAAGCAAGCTATGGAATAGACCTGCATACCGGTTCAAATCACCGGACCAATTTACCGCATATACGAGCCGATCTGGACAGCCCTGAATGCGCCAGACTGGCAAAGGCTTTTGGTACACCGGTTATTATTAATGCCAACTTGCGAGATGGTTCATTGCGGCAATATGCCCTCGAAAATGAGCTAACCATGTTACTTTACGAAGCTGGTGAGGGCTTGCGCTTTGACAACCTGTCTATTCGCGCAGGCGTTCGGGGTATTCTGAATGTATTGCGGGCCCTGAAAATGCTGCCGCAACGAAAAAAATCTCACGAACACAGAGTTATCGAAGCACGTTCTTCCCGATGGATCAGAGCCCATCAGGCGGGTTTGTTGCGCATTGAAACGCCGTTGGGCGCCCGGGTAGAAAAAGGACAGGTTATCGGAAAAATCGCCGACAATGTCGGCGATAATGAAACCAACGTCACCTCTCCGGTAACCGGTATTATTATTGGCCGCAATAGCCTGCCAGTAATAAATGAAGGGGATGCGTTATTTCACATTGCCCTGTTTGACAATTCTGCGCATGTCGAAAGAGCAATTGAAGACTTTCAAGGCCTTCACATTGAAGGCCTTGGCGAGGGTGATTACCCGGATGACCCTGCCGTCCTGTAACCATCAAAATGGCATGAATTGTCCTTTTGCATTCAGGTAGGTTAATTGGAAATGCCCTGCATCTGTCAGCGTCACCTGAAATGTGCATTCATCCACGCAGCCCAGCGCTCAAATAAATCGTACTGGTGAACAGGGTAGGCCGGAAAGTCGCCGGGTAGTGGGTAGAGCCATAAAAAGTCAGGTCGCTACGCTATGAATATCACTTGCAACAAGAAACACGGAGTCTGTTGACCACTTGACGCGCCACGGGAATTTCAGCGAAACTATGCGGTCATTGTGTGTTCCACATCAGGACAAGTCCCAATACCCTGCTCTAAATCAAGCACTAACTTGTAACGGCAATCCGGTAGTAGCCTGCCCGCACAAATAATCAGGATCCGACAATGTGATGCAGAGTCCTGGCACCAATTGTCGGGTTCAGACATCATAACTTTATTTACACAAGGACAATAACCATGTGGAAAGTTATTACAGCAATTTTCCTCTTACCATCCCTGGTTGCTTTTTCAGCCCACAGTCAGCAACTGAAAATTCCCACCCCGGAAGATTTTTTAGCAATGAGTGAAATTTTTTCGGCCGAAATATCCCCTGACGGAAACTACGTGGCTTACCGGGAATTTCACAACGATTTCGAGGCCGATAAAGATATCTATCAGTTATGGCTGGCACCAACCAGGGGTAGCTCACCCGTACAACTGACGTTTGATGATAATGCTGTCGAGGATTACGAGTGGTCTGCGGACAGTCAATGGCTGGCCTTTATCCGCAATGACAAGCTGCACTTTATTAACGCGCATGGGGGCGAGGCTCTGGTGGCAAAGGTGGACGCCAAAGGCATAAGTGCCCTGCACTTTGCACCAGACAACTCTGCGCTCTATTTCACCGCCGTTGGCACTGACAGGGCACGTCTCGAGGCCCGGGAAAAACGCTATGGAAATTACGAAGTGTATCGCGAAGATGGCAATTACAAGCACATCTGGCAGGTGGCACTCGACAAACACATGCGACCAGTTAGTGAACCCCGGCAACTCACCGACGGTCGGGACTTTTCCGTGAGTGGATTCAGTGTATCACCTGATGGCAAGCAAATCGCCTTTGCCACATGGGCTTCTCCCCATATCATCGATCTCGACAACGGTCATATCTATGCCGTAAACACCACTGGCGGCAAGCCTAAACTTCTGGATGGTGGCGCCGGCCGCAAGGGTGTGCCAGTATGGCACACCAGTGGCGACAAGCTTGCCTATACCAACGGATTGAGCTTTTACGATTACTCTGATGTGGAAATTCGGGACATCGGTGGCGCCAATGTAAAAAAGATCGATATGATCAAGTACAATCCCGGCCTCTTGCGCTTTGACAAAAATGGCCTGACTTTTGAAGCCGGCCTCAAAACCACCCAGCATCTCTACCGCCTGGATCCGTCAGATGGCGATATAAAAGCTTTGACCAGCGGGAATCTGATGACCAGCGGTTACACGTTTTCCCGTGACGGCAAACAGCGCGCCTATCTCGCCAATGGTGATAAACGCATGACCGAGGTGATGGTGGCCAGCAACAAAAAATCACAACAACTCACCAACAACACTGCCCAACTGAAGGACTTTACACTACCTCAAAAACAGCTGATCCAGTGGAAATCCTATGACGGTCTGGAGATCGAAGGCATACTCACCCGTCCTTACAACTACCAGCCCGGCAAAAAATACCCGCTCTACGTAGTAACCCACGGCGGCCCCGCAGCCACCGATCGCCCTTCACTGAGGTACGCAACCTGGCTGTTTTATCAGCCCGAGGTACTGGCCGCCGAAGGCGGCGGTGCTTTTGTTTTGCAAACCAACTACCGCGGCAGCGCCAACTATAGTGAAGCGTTCCAGTCCAGTAACCTGAAAAATCTCGGTGTGGGTCCCGCAGAAGATATCAAGGCCGGAGTGAAAACCCTGCAAGACCAGGGCCTGATTGATACCGACCGGGTCGCTTGCCTTGGCTGGAGCGAGGGTGGCATTATTTCGGCCATGCTCGCCAC
>JBNKFQ010000121.1:0-23715 GCA_050289385.1 Porticoccaceae bacterium
ATGCAGGGGGGGGAGATTTTTGTTCCAAAGATTCCTTCTATGTATATGGCCGAGCTGGCAAATGCAATTGCACCTGACCTGCCCCATAAAATTGTGGGGATACGCCCTGGTGAAAAGCTACACGAAATTATGTGTCCTGCCGACGATAGTCACTTAACTCTTGAATTTGATGACCATTATGTGATTTGTCCCACCATCCAGTTTGCCCATAAGTCGGACTTTAGGGAAAACAGGCTTTGTGAAAGAGGGAGGGCGGTTGAACAAGGATTTGAATATAATTCAGGTAACAATACCAACTGGTTAAACCATGAAGGGTTGCTGGAAATGATGTCTGAAACGAACCCCGCGTGAGTTAATATATGATTCCATATGGAAAGCAGAATATATCACAACAAGATGTTAACGCTGTGCTTGAGGTTCTTGAGTCAGATTTTTTGACGCAAGGACCAAAGGTTCCACTTTTTGAAAAAGCAATAGCTAACTATTGTGGGGCTGATCATGCATTGGCAGTGAATAGCGCTACATCAGCTTTGCATATTGCATGTCTTGCGCTTGGGTTGGGGAAAGGAGATATTCTTTGGACGTCTCCTGTCACTTTTGTAGCGTCGGCCAATTGTGCTTTGTATTGTGGGGCAGATATCGACTTCGTTGATATTGATGATAAAACCTACAACATGTGTGCAGAAAAACTTGAGGAAAAATTGGTCCAGGCGAGGAAGCAAAATCGGTTGCCGAAAGTGGTTATTCCTGTTCACTTGGCAGGGCAATCTTGTGATATGAAACGCATACACGAGTTAAGCCTGGAGTATGGATTCAGTATTATTGAAGACGCGTCTCATGCCATCGGTGCAAGATACCTCAATGAACCGGTGGGTGGGTGCAGGTACTCCGATATTACAGTGTTTAGCTTCCATCCGGTAAAGATTATTACTACAGCGGAGGGTGGTGTGGCTACAACTCGCTCACCTGAGCTGGCGCAAAAGATGAACCTTTTGCGTTCACATGGTATTACTCGTGATCCTGAACAAATGGAAAATTCCCCGACTGGTGGTTGGTATTATGAGCAGGTAGCCCTCGGCTTTAACTACAGAATGACTGAGATGCAAGCCGCTCTTGGTATCAGCCAAATGAATCGGCTTGATGAGTTCATTTTAAAGCGTCATAGCCTGGCTAAACGATATAGTGAGCTTTTGACATCCTTGCCTTTGGTGCTTCCGTTCCAGTCGCCTGACAGTTACTCCGCGTTACACTTGTATCCGATTCAGATTGATATAGATTCTTCGAGCCAGTCTCGCGCGGATGCATTTACAAAGTTAAGGGCTTTGGAAATCGGCGTCAACGTCCACTACATCCCCGTACACACACAGCCTTACTACGCATCGCTCGGCTTCAAGTGGGGGGACTTCCCTGTTGCTGAGGCTTATTACCGGCAGGCTATTAGTATTCCGCTTTACTTTGGTATGAGCATTGAAGATCAGGATACGGTGGTCAATGCCTTGAAGCAGGTGCTGATGTGAAGATATGTGTTATTCCTGCTCGTGGTGGCAGTAAAAGAATACCGCGCAAGAACATAAAACCATTTTGTGGCAAACCAATGATCGCCTGGTCGATAGAAGCAGCGAGGGCAAGTGGTTGTTTCGACCGAATATTGGTCTCCACCGATGATGCTGAAATCACTGATGTGGCAAGGCACTATGATGCCGAAGTGCCGTTTTTGCGCCCCGAAGCGCTTGCTGATGACTATGCAGGAACTACTCAGGTGATTCGGCATGCGGTGGAGTGGTTTTTCGCCGATGGTCAGTCGCCAAATCTGGTGTGCTGCCTCTATGCCACGGCACCTTTCGTGCAGCCGGGAGACTTAAGGACTGGACTGGAAAAGCTGACCGCTAACGACTGTGATTATGTTTATTCGGTAACCAGCTACGCCTTCCCGATTCAGCGGGCAATTCGAATTACCGAAGAGGAAAGGGTGGATATGTTCCAGCCCGAGCATTTCCATACTCGTTCTCAGGATTTGGAAGAGGCGTATCACGATGCGGGTCAATTTTACTGGGGTACGGCAGATGCATGGGTGCGGGAGGTGCCACTGTTTTCCCATTCCGCGATGCCCTTGATACTGCCCCGTCACCGGGTTCAGGATATCGATACGCCGGAAGACTGGCGGCGCGCCGAGTGTCTGTTCAAGGTATTGCAGGCTGGGAGTTGAGCCGATGCGAGTAATGTTTCGCTCAGACGCCTCGGTGGAGATAGGTACCGGCCATGTAATGCGTTGCCTGACGCTCGCCGATGCTCTGAAAGCCGCCGGAGCTGAGTGCCATTTTGTCTGCCGTGCCCATGTCGGTCACCTGCTGGAGCGGATCCGTCAGCAGGGCCACCAAGTCCATGAATTACCCGCTGAGCTGATCAGTGTGCAGCCAGGGCAGGTTGCTGAAGCATCATTGCCAGCTCATGCCCATTGGTTGGGGGCTGATTGGCAGTGTGATGCTCGACAAACTATGGAGATCGCCCGGCAGATCGCTCCCGATTGGCTGGTGGTTGATCATTATGCGCTGGATGCGCATTGGGAATCGGCGCTCAGATTGGTGGTGGGTAAGATTTTGGTGATTGATGACCTTGGTGATAGGCTACATGTTTGTGACTTGCTGTTGGATCAGACCCATGGCTGCGAACAATCTGTTTATCGCCCATTGGTGCCTGCTCAGTGCAAGTTTTTGCTTGGGACGGATTACGCACTGTTGAGACCGGAATTTCGCGACTGGAGGGATTTTAGCTTGCGTCGTCGGCGTTCGCCCGTATTGAAACGAATTCTAGTGAGCTTGGGAGGAATGGATAAGGAAAACCATACCTGCCGTGTGCTTGAGTCGCTGAAACAGTGCGACTTGCCAAAAGATGCACACATCACGGTAGTGATGGGATCGGCGGCACCTTGGCTGGATAGCGTTAGAGAAAAAACAGGAAGTATGCCGTGGTCTACGGAGGTTCACGTCAACGTGTCAAATATGGCTCAGTTGATGGCAGAAAGCGACTTCTGCGTTGGTGCTGCAGGCAGTACAACTTGGGAGCGTTGTGCGCTTGGCATTCCAGCAATTGTCATCATTTTGGCAGATAATCAAAGGAAAATTGCTCAAGCGTTAAAGATGTCAGGTGCTGCTATACTGATTGACGAATATAAGCGCTTTGATGAAAACGGATTTTTTGATGCTTTACGAAAAGTTATGAGCGATACATCAAGTTTGTATAAAATGAGCTTAATTGCGCGAGAAATATGCGATGGTGCTGGCACCAGCAAAGTGGCGAAAATTATGTTTGAGAAAGACTGATGAAAATTTCGATTCTCTGTTCTTCAAAATTACATCCCGTGTATCCATTCTTAGAACAATGGGTTGCGCGACGTAGTGGGGAACATAATGTAGAACTTGTTAGCAGTGTAGAACAGCTTAGTGGAGGGGACGTATTATTTTTGGTGTCTTGCAGCGAAGTTGTTGCGAGGAGTGTGCGAGGTTTATACAAAAGTACACTAGTCATTCATGCAAGCGATTTACCTAAAGGTAGAGGCTGGAGTCCTCATATATGGCAGATACTTGAAGGTAAAAATAGCATAATAGTTACGCTGTTGGAGGCAGAAGATAAAATTGATACGGGTGCAATCTGGCATCAATTGCAATTGCTTTTGCAAGGTCACGAACTCTATGATGAAATAAATGCACTATTGTTTAATGTGGAATTGCAGCTAATGGACTACGCGGTGGAAAATTGGGGGCAGGTAGTTCCTCGCCAACAAAATACCAAGGTAATGTCTTCATTTTATAGGCGTCGAACACCTGATGACAGTGAGATAGATCCAGATAGGTCTCTGAAGGAGGTCTTTAATAACTTGAGAGTGGCTGATAATCGGCGGTTCCCTGCTTTTTTTTACCTTAAGGGAAAGAAATACGTTGTGAAGCTTGAAAAGGTTGATTGAAATGGGTGGGTTAAAGTATGAAAATCGAGGGGAGAGAAATAGGCCCGGGTTTTTCACCATACGTAATAGCTGAATTATCGGCTAACCATAATGGTGATATAGAAAATGGGTTTAAGATTATTGAAGTTGCCAAAGAAGCGGGTGCGGATGCAATAAAAATTCAAACCTATCGGCCTGATACTATTACACTTAATTCGAATAAACCTGATTTTCAAATTGAGGATGGTTTGTGGGGTGGTAAGTCTCTCTATGAATTATATGAGTGGGCCCACACGCCTTGGGATTGGCATAAACAGTTCTTCGAGTATGCTCGCGAAATTGGCATCACTATTTTCAGTTCTCCCTTTGATAACACCGCTGTTGACCTGTTAGAGGATTTGGGTGCCCCTGCATATAAGATTGCTTCATTTGAAGCAGTAGATTTACCATTAATTAAATATGTGGCAGGGACCGGGAAGCCGTTGATTATATCAACTGGTATGGCTGATGAAAACGAAATTTCCGAAGCCGTCCTGGCGGCTCGTGACGCAGGTTGTAAAGAACTGGCGATACTGCATTGTGTTAGTGGTTACCCCGCTCCAGCATCGGATTACAACCTCAAGACAATCGCCGATATGCAAGAGCGCTTTGGTCTTGTAACAGGACTGTCAGATCATACGTTAGATAACACGACAGCAATTACAGCAGTTGCTTTAGGGGCAAGTATAATAGAAAAGCATGTAACGCTTGATAGGAGTGGGGGTGGGCCTGATGATAGTTTTTCTTTGGAACCAGAAGGGCTAAAGCAGCTTTGTTTGGGAGCCAAAACTGCTTGGCAAGCACTGGGGGAAGTTAACTACGGTCGTAAGTCAAGTGAAATGGACAACGTCAAATTCAGGCGTTCGCTGTATTTTGTCAAAGAGATGAAGGCGGGAGAGATTATTACATCAGACTGTGTGCGAAGCGTAAGGCCCGGTTTTGGGTTACCACCCAAAGAATTAGATAATATATTAGGCAGAAAAGTTGTGAGGGACATTGAATTTGCTTCGGCAGTGCATCGAGAGGACTTGTCTTGATATGCCTTTGAGGTCAGAACTATCACGACTGTATTTTGGGCAACCCAGAAATACAATTGGCTATGAATGTTACTGAGACCCTCGAGCCGTCCAGGTTCGACGTCAACCATGTCATCGCACAAATTTTGCCGGAATTGGACATATTGCCTTTGGAAAACCCTGTCTGGCGAGTAGAAAAACCCAGGGTAAAGATTCGTACTGGCTCACTTTTCAAATTGGAAAACCTGAATGACGGTCAACTTTTTGCACTGAAAACTTATCAGAGTACAAAGAAAGCTGAGATACAATATCAGCTATTGCAGGAATCTCTGCAACGCATGGGTCAAGATACTTATACTGTGCCACGTCCCTGGGCAGTAGCGGAAAAGCGCCCGGCTTTATTGTTTGAGTGGTTGTCTGGCAAGACGCTGGATACTTTATTGTGGTTAAACACTTTTCAATCATCCAAAAGACTTGTTTTGATTGATGCTGCTGGTCGTTGGTTGCGTGCATTTCATGATGCGTGGGGTCGACAATTACAGCCGCTGGATTTGCAGGCGGAATCGAGCAGGATCGATAGAACACTTATTAAACATTCTGATATAGAAACTACATTGTTAAGAGATTCACTATATATCAAAGCGCGGAAAGTCATGCAGCGGTTCGCTACTTCAGCACCAGAAACCATATTGATACCCGCTTCAGTTCCTCACGGTGATTTTACTCCGACAAATATCATGATGAGTAAGAGTAGGGACAAGGTTTACGGGATTGATTTAACCGCTTCACGAAACGTGATGCTACCAGTTACCAGGGATATTACACGGTTTTTAACCTATTTAGCTGTTCGCCGTATGACGGTGGCCAAATTTGATATGGGCACCAGTTATAGCAAAGAGGCAAAAGAATTTTTAGATGCTTATGACCCCAATATGCAAGTTCAGCAAGAATTGTTTATTTTTTTACACTTGTGTGAAGTACTGCGGCGATGGGCGAGCCGCTTGGGCATGGCGTTTCAGGCTGGTGGTAGAAACTTGTGGCGCGACTGTGAAATACGTCGCTTGCGGGTGTTAGCAACCCATTTGACGGTGGAGCTTGACCGATGCGCGTAAAATACACTTCGTGCATTTCCAGTACCTACAAATTGTCAACTATGCCGGGGCTTGCGAAATTTCTTGATATAGAACACATAAAATTTTTGTGGTACAGAATATTGGCGCGTCCGTCGACGATCAATACTCTGGTGGTTGGTTGGGGAGCGAAACCTAATACTTCTTTTGCGGTTAAATTTGCTCATTGGTACAAGCTCAATTTTTACCAACTTGAAGATGGTTTCTACTGTTATTGTGGTCACCCCTCCTCAGATTTACACCGCCTTTCGCTCATTGTTGATTCCGCGGGTATTTACTACGACGCGACCCGTCCCTCAGCACTGGAAAACCTGCTAAACAGTGACTTTTGGATAACACCCCCATTGCTGGAACGAGCCGAGACCGCGATGGCTCGAATCACAAAGTATCGATTAAGCAAATATAACCATTGTGGCTCCCGATCTCTTCCTGTTGCGCTTGTCGAAAATCTGAAAACAGGTAGTCACCCAAAAATCTTGCTTGTAGACCAGACTTTTGGAGATATGTCTGTTGAACTGGGCCTGGCTAACGCCAACACCTTCGACTCTATGGCCGATGCCGCGCTGCGCGAAAACCCGGATGCGAAGATATTTGCCAAGGTGCACCCCGATGTGCTCAAGGGACTGAAGCAGGGATACCTGGCAGACTTAAAGCATCAGGGCATCACGCTGATTTACGACGACTGCAACCCCATTGCTCTATTGGAACAATTTGACCGAGTGTACACAGTTACCTCTCAATTGGGGTTTGAAGCCTTATTGCTGGGTAAACCGGTTACCTGTTTTGGCATGCCCTTTTATGCCGGCTGGGGGCTAACAGACGACCGTCAAATATGCAGCCGTCGACAGGTACGGCGTACCCTGCCCGAATTATTTGCCGCTGCCTGCCTGCTTTATCCCCGCTACCTGGACCCGGTAACCAACAAACGTTGCGAGCTGGAGCCCGTGCTCGATTACCTTATTCAAACCCAAAGCTATTTCAAACCCCTGGTCAAAACACTCTGGTGTGTAGGCTTTTCACTCTGGAAGCGAGCGTTCGTTAGCCGTTTTGTCAGGCATCGTGCTCAGAAATTACGCTTTGCCTCATCCGGGCGCGTTCTAAAACAGGCCGCGATCGGTGATGCAGTTCTTGGTTGGGGGCGTAATCAAGACCACTTGGAGCCAATGCTTCCCAACGGTGTGCCCCTTTGGCGAATGGAAGACGGTTTTTTGCGATCAGTCGGTTTGGGGGCGGATTTACGCCGCCCGGCTTCCCTTGTGCTGGACGAATCAGGCATCTACTACGACCCAACCCGGCCGAGCGACCTGGAAACTCTGCTGCGTGAACGGGAATTCAACCAGGTAGAGCTGGACAGGGCTAAACGGATTATCGAAACCCTGCGGAATAATCAAATCAGCAAATACAATATTGGTGACAGCGCGTTACCGGATTTTCGCGTACAGGCCGGTGAACGGACAGTGATTCTGGTACCGGGGCAGGTCAGCGACGATGCGTCGGTGCGGTTGGGAACACAAGATATAAAAACAAATTGCGGTTTATTAAAAGCCGTTCGCTCGGCAAACCCGCACGCGTTTATTGTATACAAGCCTCACCCCGACGTTAGCAGTGGCAACCGCCGGGGCGCGATTGATCACAAGACACTGTCCGAAGCCTGTGACGCGGTCGTGGTCGACGCCAATATTATCGATTGCCTGCAAGCTGTTGACGAAGTGCACACCATGACATCCCTGGCCGGGTTTGAAGCACTAATTCACGGGAAACTGGTCACCTGTTATGGCCAGCCCTTTTATTCCGGGTGGGGTTTAACCGTGGATCGCTATCCCCACAATCGGCGCGGCCGTCAACGTTCGTTGTATGAGCTGGCAGCGGCGACTCTGATTTGCTACCCCCTCTACTTGGGATGGCCCGAAGGGCGTCTTTTGCCGGTTGAAGGTGTTATTAATCGAATAACAGAAGAAAAATCACGGCCAAAGAACGTTTCAGGCAGTGGTGTGTCGGGGTGGTTACTCAAGAAACTCAGAAAGCTCGCTTTCTTGCTGGAAGCCCTGGCTATACGTGACTAAGGGCGCCTCTATTAATTGTTTATAGCCTCTGGCATTCAGGCTGGTTCGCAATCAAGGCGCAACGTCGACGGCATGCTGGTTGCCTGTCGAGAGGTTGCAACGCAGAGTGCGGACCAGCCTGAATGCCCCGTAAGGCGCGGCCTGACAGGCACTGTCACCGCGTTGGTCCGCTTGCAAAGGACAACCAGCCTTTCCCTGCGCGAACCGCCTTGCGACAGTGCCTGTCAGATTGCGCAGAGGCCATAAACAATTAATAGAGGCGCCCCATTACAAATTTCATCAAATCGGGTGTAAAATGGCGGCCATTAATGTGTGGTGTGGTTTATTGGTTGATGGTACTTCGGTTAACAATGACCGATTGCTTTGGTTCACAGGGATGGTGGGGTAAATCATGTCAGCAATTCTTTTCCTCCAGGGGCCTTTGGGGCCTTTTTTCGCAAAGCTGGCACGTTGTGCGTCTACCAGCACCAAAACCCACAAAATCAACTTTAATGGCGGTGACCGATATTATGGTTACGCCGATTATCAGGTAGATTTTGTCGGCAACGAACCCGAATGGCCCGGCTTCCTCAAGCACTATTTGCAAAAACACGAGATCAAACTGGTCTTTGTCTATGGCGACTGCCGGTATTACCACAAGGAAGCAAAAAAAGTGTGCCGCGAGCTTGGGGTATCCTTCTGGGTGTTTGAAGAGGGTTACCTGAGGCCCAATTTCATTACCATGGAGCAGGGTGGGGTGAATGCTTTTTCCGGTATGGACTGCACACCAGCTACCATAGAGAGTTACCAGGCAAATGGACGCCAGCCGGGGCCCAGGGTCGGCCGCACCTTCCGACATCGCGCCTGGTACGCATCCAGCTATTACCTGGCCTCTCAAATAAACAAAGATCGTTTCAGCGGATACCATCACCACCGCAACCGTTCCGGGTGGAAAGAGCTGGGTTGCTGGCTGAGGAGCTTTGAACGCAAATTGCGTTACAAGATTACCGAGTGGCACAAACTTGCCCACCTGATCAAGCAATGGGACGGGCACTTCTTTCTGTACCCGCTGCAAACGATGGACGACTTCCAGATGCGCCAGCATTCTGACTACCTGTCTATGGAACATTCCATAGAAAAAGTCATTACCTCGTTTGCAAAATCTGCCGCCACTGATGACGCGCTGGTGATCAAGCACCACCCCATGGACCGCGGCTTCTGCGACTATCGCGGCTACATCAAAACCATGGCCCTCCAGCAAGGGGTGTCCGACAGAGTGATTTATTGCTACGACGTGCCAGTGCCTGATCTGTTGCGGCACACCAAAGGCGTGGTTACAGTCAACAGTACCGTCGGCATTTCTGCGTTGGTGCATCATGTACCAACCAAGGTGATCGGCAGGGCGGTCTACGACATCGAGGGCTTGACTCACCAGGGAAGCCTGGAAAGCTTCTGGCGTTTGCCACAACCTGTGAGCCAGGCTTTGTTCCGACAGTTTCGCAGTTACCTGTACGAACAAACCCAGGTTGACGGCAGTTTTTACAAACGTATCGATCACACCTGTGACGAGGCCTGGAAGCGGGTAGAGGACGCATTGCTGGTCGGCGTTATACCCGACAGCCGTTGGCGCGACCGGGTATTGGCATTGCGAGCGTAGCCCCAATCCCACGTAAGTGCATGGAGCAGTGACTGCAGAGGTTTTCATCGAATGTCCAACATCAAACATCAAACATCAAACATCGAACATCGAACATCGAACATCGAACATCAAATAACCCACTACAGAAGGTGGCGATGTGAGCTTTATTCGCAATAGCCTGATTTATATGGCAAAAACCCCGCTCTGGCTGTTGTCTCTGCTGGGGCAGGGCAAATCATTTAAAGCGAACCCTGTTCTGGGGAATGTGGTTCTCAACCGCTGTGGTTTGCACGTGGTACGGTTTTTGGTGGCGCACTTGATGGCAAACTGGCGAATGATATTGCTGGCCAGGCTGGTACCACCTGAAGACAGAAAAGAGCTGCGTACGAATGGGTTTATCCTGAAAGAGAATTTTCTGAACAAAGACACCTTTGCCGCACTAAACCAGGAGGTGCGCCATGCTCGGGGCGAGGTTCGGGAGTGCGTGCAAGGAGATACGCTAACTCATCGACTGCTGCTAGACGACAAGGCACTGCAAGCCCTGCCAATGTGCAACAAATTGATTGCCTTCGCGCCATTTCAACACCTGCTGAAATACACTGCCACCAGTTTATCGGCACCGTTGATTTATATTCAAAGTATCAAGAACAAAAGTACCAGTGGGGGGCCAGATCCACAGAAAAACTGCCACTCGGACACCTTTCACGCAACCATGAAGGCGTGGTTGTTTCTGGATGATGTGACCCTGGCCAATGGTCCATTTAGTTATGTGAAAGGATCCCACAAGCTGACCTGGGCGCGTTTGAAATGGGAATACCGCCGGAGTATAACGGTTCGGGCGAATCCCGACGGGTATTCCGAAAAAGGCTCATTCCGTGCATCCGCGGACGATTTGCAAAGGATGGGTTTGACTGAACCAACGCCACTGGAGGTGCCAAAGAACACGCTGGTTGTTGCGAATACCCATGGCTTTCACTGCCGTGGTCAGTCAAACCAGCCAAGCTCGCGCCTGGAAATATGGGCATTCAGCCGATGTAACCCGTTCAGCCCATTTCCTGGCATGGACTTCGAGCTGAAACGCCAGGCGGAGCATTTTGTCGTTCATCGGCTTTGGCAACGCCAGGACAAGAAGCATGGGCCAAAGGCCAGCTGGCACGTGGTTAATCCCGACAAGCTGCACGAGCGGACGGGGTAAGAGGGTTCCGGGTTGAATGGCTTACTTAAGGGCGGTCGCACGTCGCACGCTATACGTCGCACGCTTTTAAGGCTGGTCCAACACGTCTTCGCACAAACCAAATGCCCCGTGGCAGAGGGCTACAGAGGCATGTTGTTTTAAGCGTGCGGACTACCGACGTGCGAGCATTTAACGTCGTATTCAAGCTTAAGTCAGTGCCATTCGGTTCCGGGTTCTGAGTCAACAAACTTCTGAACCCGATCCCGTCTGTAAGATATATCCTACATTAATATCAGATTGTTGCTAATATAAAGAGCGCTGAAAAACTGTATAATTCGCTGAATTAAAAGGATTTTTAACCACACCAAGGAGGTGTACCATGAAGCGTATCTACGCTATTTGTCTGATCGCCATCAGTGCGATTCTTACACCGGCTCTCAGCTTTGCAATTAACGAGGCCGCAGAAACCCGGGCCGAGTCGGCCATAACCAAAATCAACATCAATACTGCAGATGCCGAGGCTATTGCCTCACTTAAGGGTATAGGTGTTAAAAAAGCACAGGCAATTGTTGACTTTCGTGACCAGGTTGGCCCATTCAAGTCCGTTGAACAGTTGCTGGAAGTCAAAGGCATAGGGGAAAAACTGTTGGACAAAATCAGGGGGCAAGTAACGCTGTAGCCACCCGCCGCGCAGCACGCATAGCCTGCCTGCTGCGCTTCCCCGCAAACAGAGTCTCAAACCTGCTCGTCAACCCTGCGTTCTCATAGCATCACAACATCTCAGACGATATAATCCCTCGCCTTGCACACTTGATCGAACTGGCTCTTTGCACCAGCTCATTTTGGGGCTCATTTTTGGGGCTTGTTTTGGTGGGAATGCCGAACTAAAGGGCGTGACCGTCACCACCACCCGGGCGGTGATCCCGCATGTCGGCTAAATAATCGGATGGATTATGTCAAAAAAGGTATTGGTAGTATTTGGTACTCGGCCAGAAGCTATAAAAATGGCGCCGTTGGTCCACTGCTTGAAAAGCGATCCACGTTTTGACGCCAGAGTATGTGTTACCGCCCAGCACCGCGAAATGCTGGATCAGGTGCTTGGCTTGTTTGATATCAACCCCGACTATGACCTCAATGTAATGAAGCCGGGACAAACCCTGTTTGAAATCACATCCAATATCTTGCTCAAAGTCAAACCCGTGCTGGAAGAAAGCAAGCCCGATATCGTACTGGTGCATGGTGATACCAGCACCACGTTGGCGGTTGCGCTGGCTGCATTTTATATGCAAATACCGGTGGGGCATGTCGAAGCGGGTTTGCGTACCGGAGACCTCTATGCGCCCTGGCCCGAAGAGGCGAACCGAAAACTGACTGACGTGATTACCCGGTATTATTTTGCGCCAACGGAAACGTCGCGTCGTAATTTACTGGCAGAAGGTATCTCCTCCGAGTTAATTTGTGTAACAGGAAACACGGTAATTGACGCGCTGTTTTGGGTTAGAGAAAAACTTCTGTCTGACCAAATGCTGCGAGCTGAAATGGCGAGCAGATACGATTTTCTGGATGAAGATAAAAAACTGATTTTAGTGACCGGCCATCGTCGTGAAAATTTTGGGCAGGGTTTTGAGGAAATTTGCAAGGCGCTTCTAAATATTAGCAATACATATTCGGATGTTCAGATTCTGTACCCGGTGCATTTGAACCCGAATGTTCAGGAACCGGTAAATCGTTTGCTGGGGGATGCCGGTAATATCAAGTTGATTCCACCACAAGATTATTTGCCGTTTATTTACTTAATGGACAGATCTTACCTGATTCTTACTGATTCAGGTGGTATTCAGGAAGAAGCGCCTTCATTGGGCAAGCCAGTGCTGGTGATGAGAGAGACAACAGAAAGGCCGGAGGCTATAGAGGCAGGCACAGTGAAGCTTGTTGGCACGTGCGCCGACACAATAACAAATGCGGTTGGTGCATTGTTGGATGAGGCGTTGTATGAGCAAATGAGTACCGCCCATAACCCGTATGGGGATGGCAATGCCTGTGCCAGAATTACAGAAATGTTAGCTACATAATTTAAAATTGCCCGGATTTAATCCATTAAAGGAAAAGCATGTCTTTTGAAACTGTTTCCGTAATAGGACTTGGCTACATAGGGTTGCCAACCGCAGCTGCATTTGCATCACGACGAAAAAAAGTTATTGGTGTGGATGTTAGTCAACACGTTGTTGATACTATCAACAGCGGTGAGATACATATCGTGGAACCTGAACTTGATATGGTGGTTCATGCAGCAGTTACCGAAGGTTATTTGAAAGCAACCACCACACCCGAGCCTGCCGATGCTTTTTTGATTGCTGTTCCCACGCCATTTAAAAATGGCAGTCAAACAGAATTTACTCATGAGCCGGATTTGAAATATATCAAAGCTGCCTCAGATTCAATCGCGCCAGTGTTGAAATCAGGCGACCTGGTTATTCTTGAGTCTACGTCACCGGTGGGAGCCACCGAAAAAGTGGCAGAGTGGCTGGCGCTGCAACGACCAGACCTGACCTTCCCGCAAAGCTGTGGCGACGAATCGGATATACGTATTGCTCATTGTCCCGAGAGAGTTTTACCTGGGCATGTGATGCGTGAGCTGGTGGAAAATGATCGCGTTATTGGTGGCATGACACCAAAGTGTTCAGAAGCTGCAATAAGCCTTTACAAAATATTTGTAGAAGGTGAATGCCTGGTTACCAATGCTCGTACTGCAGAGATGGCCAAGTTGACGGAAAACAGCTTTCGCGATGTCAATATTGCTTTTGCAAATGAGTTATCTGTTATTTGCGACCAATTAAACATTGATATATGGGAGCTGATCAACCTGGCAAATCGACATCCCAGAGTGAATATACTACAACCAGGCCCTGGAGTAGGCGGCCACTGTATTGCTGTGGACCCCTGGTTTATTGTTAGTAAAACGCCGAAAGACGCACGTTTGATACACACAGCCCGACAGGTGAACGACAGTAAGCCAGAATGGGTCATTGAAAAGGTGAAATTAACAATTGCTGACTTTATGCAAGCCAACCCGGATAAAACGTCAAGAGATGTGACATTGGCATGTTATGGCATTGCCTTTAAAGCAGATATAGATGACCTGCGTGAAAGTCCGGCACTCAATATTACCTTGGGTCTGGCCAAACAGTTGGGTGTAAATTTGCTGGTGGTTGAGCCGAATGTCACAGATTTGCCAGCAGATTTGGTCGATGCGGGGGCAGAGTTGGTAACAAGTAGTCAGGCACAGCAGCAAGCGGACGTGGTTCTTATTCTGGTCGATCACAAAGAATTCAGGCAATTGGACTGGCATGGGTTTCCTGCCATAGTGATTGACACCAAGGGAATTTTAGGCAGTCAATGAATACGAGTCTTGTCAGACGTATTCTGTCCAAGCCACTGCCGGTAATTTTGTTTCGATTAAAGCAAAGTCTTGTTCTGGCATGCATGGCGAGATTTGGTGTCTGGCCGATCCTGTCTGCCCGGCTGGAGCGAAGCGCTCTATGTTCCCGGTCGATGCAGGTGAACACCACGTTATTGCCTGATGATAAACCCACCCTGAATAGTGATCAGAGTGAATCGTTAAAGGCTGTAGCAGAATCCGTGCTTACTTCCGGATTCAGGATTTTTGGTCAGCAGGTACCCGATCTCGATACCTGTGATTTTTCCACGGACTGGCGGTTCGATCATTACTGGAAACAACAATACTTTAAGCATTATCAATTCTACGAATATAAAAAAATTCCCTATGACGTAAAATTTCCCTGGGAATTGTCGCGTATGCACTATTTGATTCCAGTGTTGGCTGAACAATGGGTTGGCAAGTTGAATGTTGCCACCTTGCGCTGGGTACACAATTTTCTGGTGCGCTGGCGCGGCGAAAACCCCTTGGCATACAGTGTGAACTGGTATCCCATGGAAGCTTCCATGCGCGCGATAAATCTGGCCTTGATGCTGGACTTTGTTTGTGTTTTATCAAAGGATGCTGCTCGGGAAGATGAGAAAACTGTTTTACAAGATCTGGAACTTTTTTTGCAATTGATGCTGGAAGAGCATGGCGCTTTTATTTGGGCCAATCGTGAATTTACTGATGTTCGGGGCAACCATTTTACAGCTAACCTTGTTGCCCTGTTATTGGTCGGGCAAGCCTTGCATTGCAAAAAACGCCGTCATCGTAATTGGGTCGATTACGCGCTTGAGTGGCTGGACCGGGAAGTGCTTTTGCAGTTTTGCAGTGACGGTGTCAACTTTGAAAAGTCCTGTGCTTATCACAAGCTGGTGCTGGAACTCTTTCTGGTGACGGCAATTGTTCGCGACAAAATGGGTAATCCTTTTTCTACAGGACACAAGAAATTGCTGCAGAGTGCTGCTCGCTTCAGCGATGCCCTGACGCGTCCGGATGGACTTGCTGCCAATTTTGGCGATACGGATGACGCTGTTGTCTTGCCCTTTGATATTGAGTGCCCGCGCAGTCATGGCTCCGTAGTGGAGTTGGCTCGCAATTATTTCGATTCTTCCATAGGCACAGTTGCTTTTGCCGACAAATACCAATTGTCCTCACTGTTTTTTCTGGGTGCTGCGCGGCAGAGTGAGACGGCTTGTTCACAATCGGAAGTGTTGTCTTTTCCGGACGGTGGCTATGTTGTAGTGCGTCACCAGGCAAAAGGCTTCTTTGCCATGGTTGATATTGGTGAGGTGGGTATGGCTGGTCGCGGTGGTCATGGGCACAACGATCTGCTGGCTTTTGAGCTTTGTGTTTCGGGCAAGACAATGGTTGTTGACCCGGGGTGTTCAGGTTATACCGCAGATTTGGATAAAAAGGCCCGCTACAGGAGTACAGCAAGCCATTCAACGGTTGAACTTTTTGCGCAAGAGATGGCGCGATTTGCTGGTCATTGGGCCATTCACAACGACGCTCTGCCATTGGATATCTCAGTACAAAACATTGAAGGCGGTGTACAGATAAGTGCTACCCATACCGGGTATGAGCGCATCGCAGAGGGTTGCCGCGTAACCAGAACATTTACCATTTGTCCAGACCAGCAGATTTTGCATATCACAGATTTGATTCAAACTCCGGTTCAGTCAACTCCGGCGTGTTGGCATTTTCCTGTGGGCATAGCGATGGTGCAGAAGGTTGATGAACGGGGCACTTGGGTAGTGGAAAATTCGGACTGCAGCTGCGCATTTAAAGCACAATTGCCGGTAACCGTTGTATCCGCGCCATATAGCGAAGGCTATGGACAGGAAGTTGACGGACAGGTTATCGAGATAACAGCGCGAGTACCGGAAGGAGAACACCAGTACAGATTTTGCTTTGAAGCAATTCAAGGGTGACCATGACAGCATCTTGCTGTTATGGCAAGGGAACACCCATAATGTCGTTTTTTATCGCTTTGACAGTTGGCAGATAACTTTATGAAACAGGTTTTCCTCTCTGGACAAGGACAAGTTGATGTTCTGGATGCCCCGGTGCCTGGCCGTGCAGGTGGCAGCATTTTGGTTCGTAGCGCGTACTCGCTGATCAGTGCGGGAACAGAAGGCGCTGCTGTTACCAAAAATGATGGCGTGAAAGGCTTGTACGAAAAGGTGATGAACTCCAGAGATCGGGCGGGGCAGGTATGGGACATGGTGCAAAGCCAGGGGCTGACACAAACCATGGACCTGATTCGCCACAAGCTCGACGATAAGAACCCGGTTGGTTACAGCCTGGCTGGTGTGGTTCTGGAATCTGGCAGTGACGATACCGGGTTCAAGACTGGGCAACGGGTAGCCTGCATGGGTACGGGGTTTGCCAACCATGCCGAGTTTGCTGTCATTCCCAAAAATCTGGCCGTTGCCTTGCCCGACAATGTCGGTCTGGATCAGGCGGCGTTTGCGGCCATTGCCTGTATAGCGATGCAAGGCATTCGACGTTTGGACCTGTCGCCTGGTGAACGTATCGTGATCGTTGGCCTGGGTTTGATCGGGCAGGTGGCATTACGATTGGCGACTGCCATGGGCTATCAGGCGTTTGGTTGTGATATTGACGACCAGCGTGTTGCCCGGGCTCGTCAGCACGGCAATGCTCGCACTGTTCTGAACTCTGCCTCAACTGACCCGGTGGCAGCTATAACTGAAGCGACAAATGGGGTCGGTGTAGACGGCGTAGTGATTTGCGCCTCAGCCAAAGTGGACGGCATTATCAATCAGGCCTTTGAATTTTGTCGCCGCCGTGGTCGTGTGTCGGTAGTGGGCGACATTGGCCTTGGCTTGCAACGCGCAAAAATGTACGCCAAAGAGCTTGAGGTCAGATTGTCCTGCTCTTATGGGGTGGGGCGCTATGATCCTGATTATGAAGTGGGTGGTCAGGATTATCCCTTGCCATACGCGCGTTGGACCGAACGTCGAAATCTGGAATATTTTCTTGAGCTGCTTTCCCGCGGGCAGCTGGATCTGTCTGACCTGGTGTCGGCCAAAATAGAAATAGACGACGCCAAAAATGCCTATTCCCTGATTAAATCAAATGACCCCGACATTTACGGTGTCTTGCTCGATTATCGCCTGCCGGAAAAACCCGAGCTGCCGGATCTGGCGTTTGTGTGTCGTTATGAAGAACCGGCTGCGGGTAACCAGGACAAAGTTCGCGTTGGGCTCATTGGCGTTGGCAGTTATGCCAAAGCGGTGCACGTTCCCAATATTCAAAAGCTGGATAATATGCAAATACGTGCCGTGGCCAGCAAGTCTGGTGCGTCGGCAACTGTTGTTGCCAAAAAAGTAAACGCGGCGTACGCCAGCTCTGATGTTGGCGAGTTGCTGTCAGACGAACAACTGGACGCCGTGATTATTTCCACTCGCCACGCATCACATGCCGGTTTGGTTCTGGACGCGCTGTCTGCGGGCAAACATGTTTTTGTAGAAAAGCCGATGGCGACAACAGTGGCAGACTGTCTCAAGATCGTTGCGGCACAACAACGGGCCGGGCGGGTTGTTCGTGTCGGTTATAACCGGCGCTTCGCGCCCTGTTTAACAAGCATGAAAGCCGCAGTAGGCGAGGGCCGCAAGTTGTTTAATATCCGCGTTAATGTTGGCGCCATTGGCGGCCACTGGTCTAATACTTCAGATGAAGGAGGTCGCTTAATGGGCGAGGGCGTACATTTTTTTGACCTCGCCAACTGGATGATGGACTGTGCGCCGCAATCTGTTACCGCAACTTTTATGGGGAAGGTCGACCCTTTGAATCCGGACGCCAGCATCAGTATTGGTTATGAAGATAGTTCTGTCGCAAATATTACTTATACAACAGTTGGTCACACCGGGCGCGGTAAGGAATATTTTGAATTGTTTGGTAATGGCCGCACGGTGGTGATGGACGATTACCGGCAAACAAGCGCATACGGTTGCAAAGCAATCAGTAGTCGCAAGGGCAGGGGTGACAAGGGGCAGGCGGGGGCAATGGCCGAGTTTTCCCGGACTATTGTTGATGGCAAGTCCGATGGTGGTGCTGACACCCTGGCTGGACTGTGGGCTACCGCTATTACTGAAGCCGCTATTGCCAGTGCAGAACAAGGGTGTCGTATCGATCTGCCGGAGTTTATTGCGGAGCAGACGGAAAGTAATGAGGGGCAGTCTAAAAGTGATTAGTCTGAAGGGTAGCTAAAGAACAGAGAGAGTTGTAGCAGGCCCAGGAAAGCTTCAGACTGAAACCCCAAGTGTGAGTACCAATAAATGTGTGGAATTCTCGGCATCGTCAATATTGAAAATCGGCACCCGGTCGATCCGGCCATGTTGCAGGATATGGCAAGAACCATGACGCATCGGGGCCCGGATGGCGCAGGGGTCTGGATTCAGCCAAATGCCCAGTGCGGGTTGGCGCACCGGCGATTGTCTATTGTGGATCTCAGCGACGCCGGTCATCAACCCATGGCTACGCCCGATGAGCGCGTTTGGGTAACCTTCAATGGTGAAATATACAATTACCCCGAATTGCGTAGCGATATGGAAGCGCGGGGCTATTCGTTTCGATCGAACTCTGATACCGAAGTTATTCTTTATTTGTATCGTGAGTATGGGGATAGTTTTTACGAATATCTCGACGGTGATTTTGGTATAGGACTTTGGGACAGTGACAAACAGCAGCTTGTTTTGTGCCGCGATCGTGCAGGCGTAAAACCGGTGTATTACGCTCATGTCGATGGGCGCTTTATTTTTGCATCTGAAATTAAAGCCTTGCTCAAATACCCGGGAATTGAGAAGGGTATTGATCCCACCTCGTTTTATCATTATCTCAGTTTTCTGGTGGTACCACCGCCAGGAACTTTGGTAAAGGGAATTTCAAAACTGGAGGCGGCCAGTGCCATGGTTTTGTCACCAGCCCGGGGATTTACACCTGATTTGAAAAAATATTGGTTACCCTTGCCCAACGTTGAAAATAATCGCAGCTTCAGCGACCTTGATGACGAGTTGGAAGCCTTGTTTTCCGCATCAGTAAAAAAACGCCTGATGTCGGATGTGCCTGTAGGGGTTCTGTTTTCAGGAGGCGTGGACTCCACTCTCAACCTGTGTTCTTTTGGCAAACTGGTAGCACCTGAGCGGGTTAAAACCTTCACCATTGGCATGGACAATGCCGGTGCTTTTCACGACGATTCGGCCATCGCTCGGGAAATGGCTGCACGGCTGGGTAGTGAACATCACGAAGTGCGCATCAGCGAAGCAGATCTGCTCGGTGCAGCGCAAAAACTTGCCCAGCTCCAGGACGAGCCCATATCCGATCCAGTGGCGGTACCCTTGTACTTTGTGACCAAAATGGCAAAGGAGCAGGGCGTAACTGTGCTGCAAGCAGGGGAAGGTGCTGACGAACTGTTTTGCGGTTACAGCAATTATCGACGATTTATGACGCATCACGACCGACTTTGGCAACCGCTGTCGCGGCTACCGCGATGGGTCGGAGGTCTGGGTGCGGGCGTGCTTTCGCTGAGCAATAATCCACGCAACAGAAAAATAAGGGACGTATTTGTTCGCCGTGCCAAAGGGCAAGAGTTGTTTATGTCCTCTGCCGTGGCGTATTACGAACTGGAAAAACAACGTATTTTGTCGCCAGATCTGCGTCGTGATATGGCAAAAACAGATTCATTTGATGTGGTTTCTCCGTACTACGAACGCATTGCGGCTGCTTGCCCAGGCGCCAGTTTTTTGCAAAAAATGACATTTATTGAACTGCAGCTGCGTTTGCCCGAGTTGCTGTTAATGCGTGCGGACAAAATGGCGATGGCCAATTCACTGGAAATACGAGTGCCATTCCTGGATCGGGATTTAATGGACTTTGCCATGCGTGTGCCAGATGCCTACAAATTGCGTGATGGCATCGCAAAAGAGCCCATCAAACGCCTGGCTGCCAGCTATGTAAACCGTGAAGATATTTATCGCCCCAAAACCGGTTTTGGAGTTCCGATACAACAGTGGTTCAAAGGGGAGCTGGGTGATGCCCTGATGGATCTGCTGTCCAGCAGTCGGCACGATCACAGTCAGTTGTTTGATCGCGGGGCCATTCACCACCATCTTCGCCATGGTTTGAGAACCGTTAACGAAGCTTTTCAGTTGTGGGTTATTTACAACATGCTGGTATGGCAAGAAGGACTGGCAGCTTGATGACCTCTTCGGCACGTAATCAGGTTGCGATAAATCTGGGCTTTACGCTGCTCAAAAGCGTTTTTGTCCTGTTCAGCTTGTCATTGGCGGATACCCTGCTTGCTGCTCCGTTGATGGGGCTGGTACTGTTGCTGCGGCGCCAGGGCGCTCTGTGGGGTAATTTGCTGCAACTGGGTTTGTCCCAGAGTTTGCAAAAATTTTATATCGCCAGTGCCGATGATCGCGAACGACGCCAGCTTTGGGCCACCTTGGTGCGATGGGTAGCTTTGGCGACTGGTATAGCCATACTATTGTGTGGCTTGTTCGGTAACACCATCTCTTTCGCTTTGCTCGGCAGGTCAGATGCTGCGTTTGGCTGGGCCATTGGTATTTATATGTCGGGAATCGCTTTGGGCTATATGGCGTGTTCCTCGTGGATGGCAGAATTTCGTTTTGTGCAATCCAATCTGATTGATTGGCTCAACGGTAGTCTGATTTTTGTACTGTGTTTGTTGCTTGGGCATCAGCTCGGGGATATCGCTCTGGTGTTTTGGTTAGCGGGTCTGACCGTGGTGGCACCGCTGTTGTCGCTGGTCTGGTTTATGAATAAAAATGGCGGACAGTCAGAGCTGAGAACTGCCCGTTGGAAACCGGACGCTGACGTCTGCAAATTTGGCTTTACCCGTGCCCTGACCGCTTTTGCTGATATGGGTACGCTTGTGCTTGGTCCGTGGCTATTAAAGCATCAGCCCGAAAAAGCCGGTTATCTGATTTTGTCTTACACCGCCATTCGGCTAGCCCAGGCAGTGGTATTGCCGGTGGCACAGGTTCTGGCGCTGCGCGCCAACAGTCATTACCATGACCAGAGCCTGGAAGAGCGGCGTGTACTCTGGTTGTGTGGGTTGGCGTTTGCGGGCGGTGGTTTGAGTGTTGGATTTTACTATTTGGTGGGGGATTGGCTGGTATCCCTGTGGTTGCCCAGTTCCTTTCAACAGGTAATACCATTGCTGGACCGTTTGATGCCTTTTTTGCCAGCAGTGTGTATTTTTTATGCGTTGCGAAATTTTGTTGACCTGCGATTCAAATCGCCAATAAATCTTTATGCCTTGTTATTTGCACTGTTACTGTTTGTTGCGTCGTTTTTTATGTCAAATAGCGATGGTGCAGACGCTGCTGTTTTTTCGAGCCAGTTAATGTTTGGCTTTTTCTATGTATACGGGACAATAATTACCCTGGTTATGTATAAAAGGACGGTTTCGTGATTTATTTGCTTACGCTGCTTGCCGCCTTGTCAGGGCTCCTGTTTGCCAGAGAGAGAACAGCGTACCTGTATCCTTTGATTGGCTTTTTCAGTTTTTTCTTTATTACCAGTATGGTGGACAGTCCTTATGTCAATCCGGGTTTTTCACTATCCGACGACATAGCAAATGTCATTCGTCTTGCCATGCATATGACAATATTTTTTGCGCTTATGGCGTGGCTTGTGAAAATTGGAAAGGTGAAACTGAATGGAGTTGCACTGGTTCCTCTGATTCTGTTTCTGGTGTTTTGTATTATCTCAATTTCATTGCAAAAGGATGTTAAATACGAAGGGCTGCTACGAGTCTCAATTTTTCTGGTTTTTATTCTCAACGCTATTGTTTTAGTGCCGTCCGCGTCCTTTAATCTGCAATTTGAGTCAGTGCTCAAATACACGTTGTTTTTGTCCTGCTGTCTGATTGGCTTATGTGTGCTGTCCTTCCTTATATATGGTCCTGCGCCGGAATGGACTACACGTCTTGGGCGACCGATGAATGCGCGAGTGCTGGCCGAAGTGGTGGTTATTGGATCAGCCTGTGCTGGTGCGCTGTATTTGCAAACGGGAAGTAACAAATGGTTTCTGGTAACGCTGTTGTTCACGTCTGTTCTGCTTTGGACCGGTTCCCGGGCGCCGCTTGTGCTTACTGTACTGTTTATTTTTCATATTATGTTGCAGCGGAGAATGTACCGATCTCTACTGGCCATGTCGATGCTTGGCGTTGTGGGTGTTTTTTGGGTGGGCGCAGATTTGGCAGAAACCATATTTAATCGTACCGAAGTGAGTTCTGGCAGGTTGGCTATTTGGCAAAACGCACTTGCTGATATTGAGTCAGTCTGGTTTGGCCAGGGAGAACGGTATATTTTCCCCGGCGGTAGCTTGCCAGAGGGTATGAGGCTGCATAACGGTTTTCTGGAAACGTACATGTCTTTTGGGATATTTGCTGCTATTTCGGCATTTCTCTTTTACATCGTTATTATGGTGAAAGGGATACACAGGGGTTTTTTTGGCGGGCGCCCCTATATTTTGTTTATTGCATTATCGCTGTTTTCCGAGTCCATGATTGGCACGTCTTTTTTATTAAATCTGGGTGATGGGTTTATATTTTATGCGTTGTCTTTGTTGTTTACGTTTGGTCGGTTTGGTGGGGAGCAGCCATTACCACATCATCGTCCGGTTGTTGCATAGCAGGTTATGCAGCGTCTTTTTCAGGAGTGTGGGTAAATTTGATGGTTGGTATAAGTAATGGATAGCGTGTGCTTTCTTTCTTCAGAGCATGGAGTGTCAGATAAGCGGGTTGTGGATAAAGAGGCCGCAACCTTGGCAGCGCACGGCATAGAAGTATTCCATGTATGCCCCGATGTTGAGGCGCGTGAATATACACACAAAGGTATTCAGTTTTTAACCTTCAAACGGACCGTTGGTTTGTGGAACCGGATCAAAAATTTCCCCAAGCTGTATTGCCTGGCATTAAAAACTAACGCCGATGTTATCCATTGCAACGAAGTCGATTCCTGGATTGTCGGTGTATGGCTGAGAATTTTTTGCAAAAAAAGATGCGTGTTTGATGTGCACGAGCACTACCCCAGTACTTTTGCCCAGAGTCGCTTCCCCAAGTGGATTCAACCGCTGGTGGCAGCAATTATTCGAGGTGTATTTTGGGTGTTGACCCCGTTTACCGAGAAACTGGTACTGGCCAAGCAATCGGTATCGGCAGATTTTCACACCAGCGATGATAAAAAGGTACTGGTGCGCAACTTTACGCCATTAAGCGGTATTAACTTTGCCGGGCAACG
>JBNKFQ010000122.1:0-2514 GCA_050289385.1 Porticoccaceae bacterium
CGCACGGAGGCGAAACTGGATGGAACGGTGAAAGACCTGCTTCACGCCGTAAAAGAGACGGCACTGTCAGCCTACGCGCACCAGGATGTGCCCTTTGAACGCTTGGTGGAGGTGCTGCAACCGCAACGCAGTTTGAGTTACGCGCCGTTGTTTCAGGTGATGCTGGTGTTGCAAAACATGGCCCAAGAAGCCATGAGGTTGCCGGCGGTGAGTGTCTCGGCGGTGGAAAGTGAGATTAGCACGGCCAAGTATGACCTGACGGTGTACCTGATGGAGTCGGTGCAGGGGTTGGAAGGGTTGGTGGAATACAGCACGGCGCTGTTTGACCCCACGACCCTTGAGCGGATGATGGGCCATTATCAACTGCTGTTGGAGGCTATGGCATCAAATGCAGAGCAACGGTTGTGGGACTTGCCTTTGCTGAGTGAGGAAGAACGCGAACAGATACTGGTGGAGTGGAATGACACCGAGGTCGCTTATCCGAGAGACAAGTGCATTCATCAGTTGTTTGAGGCGCAGGTGGAGCGAACGCCGGATGCCATTGCGGTGGTGTTTGAAGAGCAACAATTGACGTATGCAGAGTTACATAACAAAAGTCATCAACTGGCACATTATTTACAAGTCCAGGGTGTTACACCTGATGATCTGATTGGAATTTTTGTCGAACGTACTTTAGATATGGTCATTGGATTACTGGGCATCGCGAAAGCAGGCGGGGCCTACGTGTCTTTAGATCCCGACTATCCGCCCGAACGTTTGCGGTATATGTTGCAGGACAGTCAAGTATCACTGGTGCTAACACAAAAACGCTTATCCAATAAATTATCGGAACTCCTCACTATTGATATCCGAGCAATTGTTATCGATCGGGATTGGGCGGCGAACACCGCTGTCGCGGAAACCGCGACTCCGCTGGAGCGCAGGGTGCAACCCCATCATCTCGCCTACATTATCTACACGTCAGGGAGTACCGGCAGGCCGAAAGGCGTCATGATTCCCCATCAAGGGCTGAACAATTTTTTGGTGAGTATGGGGGACGAGCCGGGTTTTATAGCGACAGACAGTTTTCTGGCGCTGGCGACTTATTGTTTTGATATTGCAAGCCTGGAGCTATTTTTGCCGCTGATAAAAGGCGGGCATTGTGTTTTGTGTGACAGCTGGACGGCAAAAGATCCGGTACTACTAAAACAGGTATTGGCCTGTTATCGGCCAACTTTTATGCAGGCGACACCGGCGACCTGGAAAATGCTGTTTCAAGCGGAGTGGAAAAATGAAACGGGTGTGAAAGTGTTATGCGGTGCCGAAGCGCTGTCTGAATGTTTGAAACAACAGTTTATGGCAACAGGCTGCCATGTGTGGAATCTCTATGGCCCCACCGAAACTACGGTGTGGTGTACCGCCGGCCGTATTGAAGCGGACAGACCCATTACCGTGGGCAGACCCATTGCCAATACCCGAATTTATATTGTCGATAAAAACTTGAATCCGGTACCGGTTGGTGTGGCAGGAGAGCTGTGTATTGCCAATGACGGTATGGGCAGGGGTTATCTCAACCTGCCGGAATTGACCGCCAAGCAATATATAGACAACCCTTTTACACCGGGGACCAAACTCTATAAATCTGGTGATTTAGCGCGTTATCTACCGAATGGTGAAATAGTCTATGTTGGTCGGAGCGACTTTCAGGTGAAGGTGCGGGGGTTTCGCATTGAGCTGGGCGAGATAGAGAATGTATTAAGAGCACAAGCGGGTATTAAAGAAGCAGTTGTCATGGCGCATCGACAAGAGGAAGCGGACGGTAATCATTACCTGGTTGCTTATCTTATTGGTGAGCGGGACATTGTGGCCAACCAGGAGGCGTTGCGCACAGCTCTTAGGCAGAGTCTGCCAGATTATATGGTGCCGTCGTTCTTTATGGTGCTCGATACCTTGCCTTTAACCCCCAGTGGCAAGGTAGACCGCAAGGTACTGCCGTTACCGGACGAGTCTCTGGTATTGACTCAGGATTATGTGGTGCCGCGCACGGAGGTGGAAAAGACCCTGGCCGCCATCTGGGCCGATGTTTTGCAATTGCCCGTCGAGAAGGTGGGGATCGAGAACAACTTCTTCGACCTGGGTGGGCATTCGCTGCTGGCCACCCGGGTGGTGAGTCAGATCCGAAAGACGCTGAATGTGGAACTCCAAATCCGGGATCTGTTTACGGAAACCACTATTCGCCGCCTGTCGGCCAAGGTGGAGCAGTTGATGCGCCACAGCCCGCTGAGCGAGCGGGAGGCGCTTCCTTTAACCCCTCTGGCACAACGTAAGGCGCTGTGTCTGTCCTTTGCCCAGCAGCGGCTGTGGTTTTTAAACCAGTTCGAGGGTGGCGAGGACACCCAATACAATATTCCCTGGGCTCTGCGTTTAGTCGGTCCCCTGGATACGCCCGCGCTACAACAGGCGTTTTGCGCGCTGGTGTTACGTCATGAAAGCCTGCGTACCACGTTTCAAATGCGGGAGGAGCAGGCCAACCAG
>JBNKFQ010000123.1:0-2266 GCA_050289385.1 Porticoccaceae bacterium
TCACTGGTGCCGTTGGCGAGCGACAATCGCCTGAGCCTGGACAGTGCCTGGCCGCACCCGGCATTTAATGGCGCATTTTTACCGACAACCCGGGAGGTGACCGACGAGGGCTTTCGCGCAGAGTGGCGGGTAACATCGATGGCGAGTTCCGCGCCGTCTCAAATACTTGGCGCGCTGGCCAGCAAAAAAATCAGCTTGTGGGGCACCCAGAGCATGGGGGTGTCGCTGGCAGAACCGGTGTCTGTCTATTCGGTTACCGATCGTGCGCTCAAGTATGGCTTTTTGTTTGTAGGGCTTACCTTTGCCAGTTTCTTTTTGTACGAGCTGCTGGCCCGGTTGCGCATTCACCCGGTTCAGTACGGTTTGGTCGGGGTGGCGCAGGCTTTGTTTTTTCTGTTGTTGTTGAGCTTGTCTGAACACCTGGGGTTTGCCGTGGCGTATCTGCTGGCGACAACGGGGTGTGTTGGCCTTATCTGTTTTTACCTGTCTGGCGTATTGGGGTCGTGGCACAGAGCATCGGCGTTTGCGGGTGCGCTGGGCGGTTTGTACGCTGTGCTATACCTGTTGCTGCAATCAGAGGACTATGCTCTACTTGGTGGCTCGCTGGTTCTGTTTGGTCTGCTGACCGGGGCGATGTTGGTCAGTCGCAAGGTAGACTGGTATGCCCTGGAGTCAGGCGGCAAGGGCACAACGTGCCCCGATGCCGCGCCTTGATACCCGGTCCAGCTGAATTCCGGATTGCCATCAAAATTGTCATCAAAAACAGGTATAACAGTGAAAAATTATATTCCGCTTGTAACGTCGTTTTTCTGCGCTCTGGCTGTTGCTGCCCCGGCTTATTGTGAAGAAGAGCCTGCGGCTTTTCCCAATCATGATATTACGTTGTTTGATTTATCTGTGGATGATCAGGGCTATCACATAACAAACCCAACGGTTGTTGCCAATGGTCCCGGTTACGACAACCAGCCACATTTTTCCGGCGACGGTAAAACGCTGTTTTATACCACTATCGAAAACGGTGGTGGTGATACCTGGAAATGGAATGTGGGCAGCCACAAGGCGACACGGTTGATGACAACTCCGGAGGGTGAGTATTCGCCAACCGAAATGCCCTTTGATACCGCCAGCCTGTCCATGATTCGAGTTGAGCAGGACGGCACGCAACGCCTGTGGAAATTTGAACCGGGCGCGGGTTTTTCGCTGATTTTTGAAACGGTAAAGCCGGTGGGGTATCACGCCTGGTCGGGCAAAAATATTGCCATGTTTATTTTGGGTGAACCCGCCAGCTTGCAGGTGACCCGGTTTGGCGAAGAAAAAACTGAAGTTGTCGCCGAGGGTATAGGCCGCTGCATACAGAAAATACCCGGGCGCAATGCGATCAGTTATACACGTTTGAACGAATCGACAGCCACTGTCCACCGGTACGACTTTGACAGCAAAACAACTGCGCCGCTGGTGACCTTGCCGCAAGGGCACGAAGACTATGTCTGGTATTCAAAAGAGGTGATTGTTGGATCAGACGGCCAGCGTCTGCTGGTTCGGTCCACTGCGGATAACGATTCATGGCGGGCAATTGACAGCCCTGCGGGCCTGAACTTGCAAGGCATCACCCGACTTGCCATATCGCCCGATCAATCGAAGATTGCGGTAGTTCATCTGATTGGCGAATAGCCCCGTGCCATGCGGGATTGGCGGGCATGTTTACGTGTTCGCCAGGGTTCCGCGATGTATTTTCGAGTGGTGAGGGATTGTGGTATCCTTCGCGCCCACTTACCGACATCTGACGTGTTCTGTAAACTATGCCAAAGTCACCGATCTACCGTATCACTTTCGTCAATCAGGGGCAGGTGTACGAAGTTTATGCCCGCCACGTCTACCAGAGTGAGCTGTGGGGGTTTCTGGAAGTCGAAGAGTTTGTATTTGGCGAGCGCAGCCAGGTGATTGTTGATCCCGCAGAAGAGAAGCTCAAAAATGAGTTTGCGTCGATCAAGCGCAGCTTTATTCCCATGCACGCCATCGTGCGCATAGATGAAGTTGAAAAAGAAGGCATAGGCAAAATCACCGAGGCGAAAGGCGGTGGCAATGTTGCCCAGTTTCCCTATCCACCCATGCCGGGCAATACGACATCTGAGTGAATGGTGGTTGAGTCGGAAGTCGGAGGTCGGAAGTCGGAAGTAAAAGAATCGGAAAAGCGTTTCACATCGGGTCACCCCAAGCCGAAAAATTTTTCCAACGTCCAACGTCCAACGTCCAACGTCCAACGTCC
>JBNKFQ010000124.1:0-16310 GCA_050289385.1 Porticoccaceae bacterium
TAAATGAGCCAAAGCTATACCGAAGAATTTAGGCTATCAGCGGTGCAGTTAGCTTTACGAGAAGAAAAGCGGGTCTCTGAGGTTGCCAGAGAACTCAAAATCAATCCGAATACCCTTCATACCTGGATCAGCAAATATCGCTCTACAGTATCGGCGGGGGGTTCCAAGGACGATGCATCCAATACCGCAAAGTTGCTTGAGGAGCTAAAGCAACTGCGTAAGGAAAATACCAAGCTTAAGGAGGAGCGACGCGGTCAGGGGCAAAAAGGAGCGTGCTCTGGAGGCCTAAATCTCAAACGCTTTGGGTATCACTCCACGCACAACGCTTTGTACTGTTGCTTGCCGTCAGGGTCTGCCTGGGTCTTAAATTTACACATTTGTTCCGCCCAATCCGACGTTCTAAACCTGAGCGGTGGACGTTCCTGCAACAGACATAGCATTACTTGTTCCGCTACCAGATCTGCAGACTGTACGCTGTCGTGTGCAAACTTGTCTATCTTTGACCGGCGTTGAATTTTTTTCAAAATTTCCTTGTACTCTTTGACCTTAGTCAACGTCGAGTTTTTAATTGCATTGTGACCAAATTCCGTCGACATCTGTCCCGCTTCAACCAAGGTGAAGTGAATATTAAATTCGGGTTGCAAATAACTCGCCAACGCTTCAGTAAACCCTTCGATGGCAAACTTCGAAGCGCTGTACAACTCTTGGAAAGGCATACCTACCAGCCCACAGACTGAAGATATATTGACGATACGCCCCGATTTTTGCTGCCTCATCTGCGGTAACACCGCCTGTGTACAAAAGAAAGCACCTTTTACATTGACTGAGAAAATCTTATCAAACTCATCTTCTGTTAGAAATTCCAACGCACCAAAATACCCTACGCCGGCATTATTAATCAAATAATCCAACCGACCTTCTTCGGCAATAATACCTTCTATACACGTACTGACATCACCTGGGTTGGCGACATCTAGCGGCGTAATGTTTATATCGAGTTTTTTCCTTCGTGCAAAGGACTCCAACAAACGTTTTTTGTTAAAATCCCGCATGGTCGCATAAGTAGTAATACCCTGACTCGCCATTTGCAGAGCAAGACTAAATCCCAACCCGGTTGACGCACCTGTTATAACCGCTACCTTTGGTTTCATATTCCTACTCCAGTTCAAATATCCAGAACCTCATCATCCATTAAAATCGTACTCTTGTGATGTAAAACCCATTCGATACTTTTTTTCACGGTGTCATCGTCAAACCGAGGCCATTCCATACCCACATTAGCCAGCCGGGTCAGCGTTTTATCACTCTTGATGATCAGCTCATCGGTCTGATCTGCTTCACCAGCAACGCGATTCATGGTGATACCAGCAAGATAAGAAACAAAAGGCAGTTCAACTCCATGCTTTTTCTGGTATTTCTCCGCCTCCTGCAACCACAGGGAAACCGGTACCCGTATTTGTTGATACTCAGCCGTTTGGTTATAGATTGTAAAAAGCTCGCTCAATGACATACTACCAACACTGAATACATGGTGAATCCAGCTATCATCGTCCTGCCCTTGTCCATTGGATTGTCCATTGAATTGACCTAAGCGCACAATGCTCTCTGCGGTGACATCCACCGGATCGATATAGGTAGTGTCAAACAAATCAAGATAACAGCCGATACTCACACAGCTTTTAAGGTAATAAAAAATCCACAGACTCTCTGCGATTACCCCGCTTTGTCGAGCCCCGCAGACCAACCCTACCCGGAAAATTTTCGTAGGCAACCCCAACGATCTGGCTTTTATCAGTATTTTTTCAGTCACCCATTTACTGGCGTTGTACCCCTCGGAAGGGAGGTGAATCATGGCATTGATATCACTATCTTCCGTGAGTGTTTGAGTGTCACTGTCTGCTTCTGTTTTCAACACACCGATAGTGGATATAAAATTAAACGGCTTAATAATGGCAGTGGTACATAATTGCAGCAGACGCAGTGTACCTTGGACATTGGCCGGTTTGAGCTGTTCGTAGGTGGCGAAGTGATTGACACTGGCCGCACAGTGATAAACGGCATGTACAGACTCGGCCAGCTCGGTGTAGTGGGCTGGCTCCATGCCGAGATTGTCAAAGATGAGATCACCGGCGACAACCACCACACGAGAGAGATCTGTTTGTGCCAGCAATTGATAACCATGCAACGTCTCGATCAGTCGCTCACGGGCCAGAGCAGCGTTTTTCCCCCGCACAAGACAGGTTATTTTCGCCTGGGTCCATTGCAACAGCTTAACCAGTAGAAAGCTACCAATAAATCCTGTTGCCCCAGTGAGGAGAATATGCGAGGGGGGCAGTACCGGTTCGGCCACACCCTGTAAGTCAAAGGAAAAGCGAGCAAGCTCCGCTTCCATATCCAGATTAACGATCTCATTGGCCATTGCCAGTGACGCCTGCTCGCCCATCATACACTGCTCGATTGCCGCAGCCATATCTCTCAGCTTTGGGTTTTCAAAAATTACCGGTAGCGTCAACTCACAATCGAAGTATTTTTCCACCTCGTAGTTCAAACGCGGCATCAACAAAGAATAGCCTCCCAGCATAAAAAAATTATCATCGGCACTGATCTCCTCCGCTTCACACTCAAGCAGCTCGGCCCAAATCATCGCAAGCCGTTGTTCTGTTGCTGTTGCCGCCGGGATAAAAGGGGCACCGCCATCTATATCACCAACAATGGAATACAAGGCTTCGATATCAACGTTATCAGTGGCCGACATGGGGAAAGCCTCGACCAAGTGGATAGCAGTGGGTAAGGGGTACAACCAGGTCTGCTGGCGCAGATGCCGGCGCAACTGAGAGGCCAGTTCGGTCATCTGCAACTGAGTATCATTACAAGCCACACAGGCGATCAGATTATTCGGTCGCTTTCTATGATAAAAGGTAACTAAATCGACGACCCAGGCATGAGCAGATAATAGTCTTTCGACTTCCTGACGCCGGTACTCCCGCTGCAGGAGATCGTCAGTCAACACCGCAAAAGTATGATCGCGCTGCATGCGCCCAATCAGACCTGATCGGTATAATTTTTCAAAGCCGCGACAAATGAAGGAAGGCGTAACAAACCGTTGTCGAGACAGATCCGGTCGGTTAAAGAACTGTATCGGCAGCCCCCCCCCCCCGATGCACAACTCTCCCACCATCCCCTCAGGCAATGGATTCGCGTGACGATCCAATACACAGGCAGACAACTTTCCCGAACAGGATAAAGCACAGGACAACAACGGTTTATCCGCATTCGCTGCAGCGGGGGATAGCGCCGTTAGACGATAACATTCCATGGGCGAGCGCAGGTAGTAAAATTCGATTTCGGAATTCGTCTTCACCATTTTCGCCAGTTCAGACTCATGAACAGATTCACCCGTCAAGTAAACCCTGTTAACACTGTTTGACAAAAAACTATCCCGCGCAACGCCAAGCAGCATTGAACGGATGTCGGCAAAAATCACATTGGCATCGCTCCACGAAGTTTCCGCAGAAGAAACGGAGAGCAGTTGCTGTCGATCCCATTGAGTAACAGACGCTCCCCTGAGTAATGCCCCCCAAAGCTCAAGATCTATCGAAGCCAGTCCCACGCGAACATCAACAGCAATGATATCACCTTCGTTGACATTACCCGCGACAATGGCACTGATAATATTTTTCTGCTGAACAGCCACACCGACAGGCCGTTCTCCAGATTTAAACGGTGAAGGTCCGCAAGGGTAGGTCACACAGGCGAGTGATTCAAAATGCAGGGCGGACTTACACCTTGTCAGGTTCGTAACCGGTTGTCCGCACAATAGTTCATCGGCCCCTCGGTTATCTCGCTCAGAGTCGAAATACACAATATGCCGATCACCCGCCAAGCCCTCTATACCAATGCCAGTCTCTGTTAGGAGCAAGGCGATATTGCAATCATTTATAATATAGCGCTGTCGAGTAGAGCAATCTTGGGGATCTATGATGACATAGGCAAAATTTGCTTTGAGCATACCCAGCTTAGCCACTGTCAAGTTGATCCAATTCCGCAGGCAAAGGCCAATAATAGACTCACCTGGCAAAGAGTGTTGCAATAAATAGTGGGCCAGCTGGTTGGCCCTGGCGTTTAGCTGGCCGTAGTTGCAAACACTTTTATTGTAAATAAAGGCCGGCACTTGCGGTGATTGCGCCACCCTAATTTCGAACAACTCACACAGTGAAACATCGGTTGCAGCTGTGCATAAACTATGGCGCCAATCCTCGGCTATCTGATCAAGATCCGCATCACTCAGACAGGACAAGGCACCAATCTTCTCTTCAGGTCGATCGACTATGACAGTTAACAAATGCTCATAACGCGCAATTAGTGTTGTTACGGTTGCGGGTGTAAATAAATCCGTATTGTACTCCATGCTTCCCTGCAATCCCGTCGCCGTTTCATGGAGATTGAGTGTTAAATCAAATTTCGCTATCGACACAGCAAAATCGACTGAGCTGAATTCCAGGTCGTCGAGGCGGTGTTGATGAGAGGGAATATTTTGCAGCGCAAACGCCACCTGAAACAGAGGCGAGTAACGCTGACTGCGCTCAGACCTAAAACTTTCCACAAGATGTTCAAAAGGAATATCCTGATTGGCATACGCATCCAATGCCGTCTCTTTAACCTGTTTTAATAACGTGGAAAAAAGAGGATTACCCGACAAATCACTGCGCATCACCAGAGTGTTGACGAAAAGGCCGATCAATTCTTCTGTACCCGGGTGGTTGCGGTTTGCCACCGGGGTGCCGATAACAACATCTGTCTGATGACTGTAGCGGCTAACCAATAAAGCAAACGCGGCCAACAACGTCATATAGAGTGTGACACCATACTCCAGACTCAATGTGTTTAAACGATCCATTAGTTGTCGGGAAAAATTCAAAGGCTGATGGGCACCGCGATAGGTTTTTTTCTCCGGGTGCGGATAGTCGGTGGGAAGTCCGCTAAAAACCGGTAAGTTTGCCAACTTCTGCAGCCAATAGTCGCGCTGTTGCTGCAGTACTGCTTCGGTTAACCACTGTCGCTGCCAATGTGCGTAGTCCGCATACTGCACCCTTTGGGGTGCTAGGGGGATGGCAGCCTTCTCTTTGATCGCCTGATAGAGCGCGACCAGCTCCTGGAAAAATATCGTCATTGACCAACCATCAGCAACACTATGATGAACAGTCATAATCAGCACATGCTCACGCGCCGACAGTATCAGCAGACGCGCTCGCAGCAAGGGACCTGTGCTCAAATCAAAAGGCATACTGGCTTCTCTCTCACAGAGAGTGACAAGCTCTTCGCGTTCTATCCACTGTTTTTCTATTACAAAATCGTCGCACCTATCGATACATTGAAAAGCACGGCCGGCATCCTCCTCGAAATGAGTGCGCAATACTTCGTGGCGCTGAATAATTTTCCTTAGCGCCGCAATCAATACATCCTGATTCAAGGTGCCTGATAGCCTCAACGCCATGGGAATATTGTAGTGCGCATTAACGCCCTCTAATTTAGCGAGAAACCACATCCGTTGTTGAGCAAAAGAAAGAGGGATATGTCGATTGCGCTCAACAGGCGTGATAGGCATAGCATGGCTATTCACAGGCTGGGTCGCGAGTTCATGCGCTAACATCCTTAGCGTGGGTCGCTCAAATACGGTGCGTAATGGCAAAGCGATGCCGGTACGCTGTTTAATGAGATTAACGAGCATGGTCGCCAGTAAAGATTGACCGCCCAGAGCAAAAAAATCCGCTTCAATTCCAATGTCTTCCTGCTCGTAGGGCAAGAGCTGCGCCCAAAGTTCAACTAATAGCTTTTCCTCGCCCGTCTCGGGAGCGACGTAATCCACCGCGCCAGTCTCATGCCTATCGCTAGGGGATATCGCACTAGGGTCGCTACTTCCATCTTCGGTCAGAGGGAGTTTATCTGACACGACAATCTGCACCGGTAATGGGTATAACGGTGCCTGACCGCGAATGTAGTCTCGCAGCCCAGCGGGGCTAATTGCAGAGCCCTCTTCACCGGGAACCACATAGGCGTACGGTTGTGCGTATACAGTACCGTGATCAAGCACAAAGGCTTCCCTCACACCAGCATAGTGACAGATCAAAGATGTTAATGACTGACAATCTCTGCGGCGCTGACGGGGACTGCGCCCGAGCCATTGTAACTCGCCGGTTTCCAGCCAACGCACTTGGTCACCTGTACCGTAGAGATGACTGTCTTTATCTGTGGTATACGGATTTTCCAACCAGTCTTCACTGTGACATTCACCGTCTGCGGAGGCCTTGACATCAATATACAACTCGCCTGCCACACTCACCGGTGTTGGCCGCAAATGCTGATCGAGTACGTAAACTTTACGACCTTCAATCGTTTTACGCTTGGAGAAATAGCTATGGGACCAACGCGCTGCACTACTCCATTGCTGCAGTAACTGATATTTTTCCTCATTGGGTAGCAACGTGAATTGAGTGACGGGGGAATCGTCGTGAGCGTTAACTGCATCGACCAAGCGTGAAATCGCCGTGACAAAATAGTTTAAAACCTTTTGCGCTGAAACACTGCTATCCACTAGCGCATCGAGGGAAAAATCCTCACCATAGTCGTTGACCGATATATTCAACGGGTAGTTGCTTCGCTCTTGCAACGACAACGGTGTAATACCAAAGTCTGTGATATCGTCGCCGTCTTCAGCAGCTTCTATTGATGAATGACGGTAATTCAAAATTGCGCTGAACAACGGCTTACCGCCGCTCAACCCACTGCAACCCTGCGCCAATGAAAGAGGCGTCTGCTCATAACTCAGCAACTGATGCAGCGCCGAATCAGTGTCTTCGAGCAGTTGCGCCACGTTCTTTCCGAACAACACAATACGCAATGGCAGCGTATTAATAAAAAGCCCCAACGCCCGATCCCCATCCTGCAAGCTCTGCAGTCTCCCGGACACCACCGTACCAAAAACAACATCTTCACAATTGGCGCAGACGCCCACGACCATTGCCCAGGCGGCGTGAAAGAGGGTCGCACAACTGATCTTTTGTGCACGGGCGAGACCGCGCAGCGCCTTGCTCAAATCCCGGCTCAGTGGCTGATTCGCCACGTCCACCCGCTGACCATCGCTATACACATTCACCAGGCCAAAGGGAGCGCAAGTGTGTTTGACATCGGATAATTGCTCACTAAAAAAATCCTGCGCCGCCGAAGTTCGGCGTTGGTGTAACGCGAGGGCGACAAATGTTCGATAAGGCACCGGTGCCGGTAGTCGGGCATGATCAGATGTTAATAACGCGCCGATCTCCTGTAACACCTGCTCCATACCGACATGGTCGATAATGATATGATGCAGGTTCAGCGACATTAAATACCGCGAGCCGCCGGGATCCCTGGTGGTATACAAATGCAGCAGGGGCGCCTGGCTCATATCCATCGCCGGAGTTTGCGCTACCCGATTGATAAACTCCTTTTGCAGATCCCCACCAGGGGATAACTGAAACGCTTTTGTTACCAGTGGAGCCCGACGGTAAACCACTTGAACAGGTACTGACAGACCTTCCATAACAATAGCTGTGCGCAATACATCGTGGCGTTCAACCACTGTCTGTAAAGCGTTGACGAAGGCGTTCAATTGCGTTTCAGATGCAACCGATAACAACATCTGCAATACATAGGGATCTTTGCCCCCTTCCAGACTATGGTGAAAGTATATGCCCTCTTGTAAAGGTGCCAGTGGATAGATATCTTGAATATTCGCAGCACCGCCACTCACTGTAGCAGTGATTGCATTTATCTCGCGAGTGCTCAAGTCCAACAAGCTCAGCATTTGGGGGGTAATATGTTCACAGCGAGGGGGTATCAAATTCGGCGGAGCCGTAAATTCCGCCAGCTTCTGCCCCACCTGGTCGAGCACTGCTGCCAACGCCGCCAATGTCGGGGCATTGAATACACTGCGGATATCGGTATATAACCCCTGCTCTCGCAACTTTGCCAACAGTCGAGTCAACAATAATGAGTGCCCACCCAAGGCAAAAAAGTTTGAATCACAACTGATCTCTTCCTTGGCTAACGGCAGAAGCTCCGACCAGATACTCGCTAACAGATGCTCTGTCGCGGTGCGTGGCGCAATATAGTCTAAGGGTTCCGGGAGCACTTTCGGCAAACGCGATCTATCCAGACTGCCCTCGTGATTACGCGGTGCATTGTCACCGAGAAATATAATGTCTGCCGGTAGAATGTATAACCAGGGCTGGCTGCGCAGCACTCGGCGCACGCTTTTCGAAAAGCTATCCTTATCATCGACTGGGTTGGACGCCTGCAGGTACAGTAACGGTTGACCATCATTATCCGGTTGTACAAACGCGACCGACAGCAGTGGCAACTGTTCCAGTAATACGGATTCCAACTCATATTGGACGTTTTCCTCGCGCGTGGGTATACGTCCAAATAGCGCCAGCTCACCTTCCGGTGTCCAACTGGCCAATCGCCCTGTGTACACTAATGGCTCACCGTGTTCACACGCTGGAGGCCGTAGGTTGGATTGCGGCCATTGCCAGTCACCGTCACGACAGTCGTCAGAAGAGCCACAGCTTTCAGAAGAGGCATAACGGTCAGAAGAAATCGCCGGCCCCGCCAAACACAATTCCCCTATCGCCCCGGCAGGGGCATGACTGCCCAGCGCATCGAGAATGAATACCCGGAAACATCCCCCCAGCCTTCCGACAGGAATGGATGCCCCATAGTTAACAGAATACACGCGTCCATCACTGTGAGAAATGCCCAGTGCCCGCCGTGGCAACTGTCGGTAAAAAGCAATGGGAACCAGACTTTCAGGCAGGGTGCAACAGAAAGAAATTCGGCACAGGGGAAAAGCCTCCGCCACTTCTTCAACCACTGCAGGGTTATACCCAGAGCCACCTAGAATTAGGTGGCTGAAACTCGAAAACAGTTCGCTATCCAAACGACTGAGACGCTCAAATGCCACTACGCTCAAGTAAAGTACACCGTCTTCAAGGTACCGCGGTTTTAAATGCTCCACCGCTTCAGTCACCCAACAGACACCTGCCCCACTCAGTAATCCCGCCCAAAACGGCGATTGCATCCCCCCCCAACTTTCGGGGTCCCAGGCACTAAGAAATGCCACGGGGCCTTGTGCAAATTCAGTCAATATAGGGGTATTCAACGCAGCGGTGATGTTGAGGTGAGTGAAGACACGGACTCTGGGCTTACCAATATCCCAAGCGTACATTAAACTCGCTGCCTGCCCCCCTCTCTGGGCGGCAGCAATACTATACCAACACCCACTATGCCTGCTATTCCTAATGTGCCCTCTAGGAGCATTATCCTGGGGCATCTCATTTACCAGCTTGTCTAAGTCAATCTGTTGTACTCCGACACTGGCAAGGAATTCCCATGCCCCCTGGGTTAACATCAAGCCTATCTCAGCGTCCCGGACAATATACTCGATACAATGGGTCGGACTAGCCGGGGCAATTGGTACGCAAACACCACCGGCTTTGAGAATGCCCAAAAGAGCCACTGCGTATTCGATAGCGGATGTCACAATAACACCCACTGCAGCGCCCTCCCCCAGATCATAGTCCATCAAATAATCGGCAAGTCGTTGAGAACGGATCGCCAAATCCCGGTAGCTAATCTGTTGATGCGCGAAGTGTACTGCAGGTTTATCTGGCGTGCAGACAACCTGCGCCGCAAACAGGGCGACGACACTGCACTCACAAGCAGAAGTGTGAGCGACGGTTTGCGGCCCTGCGTTTTCAGTTCGCTGTTTTTCTGTCTGGCTGAGAAAATCCAAGTGTGCTATCGGCAACTCAGGCTGAGTAACTATCGCCTGCAACAGATTCTGCAGCTGCGCTATCAAACCGGTTATTGTCGCAGGTAAGAATAGATCCGTGTTGTACTCTACATTACCACGCAACCCTGTTGCCGTTTCCGCAAGGTTAATGGTGATATCGAATTTCGCCGCCGTATTCGGGTTCTCTATCGGGCGCAGGGAAACATCTGCAATATCATGTTGCTGCACCGGAATATTCTGCAACGCAAACATTACCTGAAACAAAGGTGAATAAGCCGGCGCACGCCTGGGCCGCAGCGCTTCGACTAGATATTCGAAGGGAATATCCTGATGGGAATAGGCGTCCAGTGCCGTCTGTCTGACCTGCGACAAAAAATCGACAAACCGTGGGTTACCAGAAACATTACTCCGTAAAACCAACGTATTGACAAAAAAGCCCATCAGATTTTCAACACCAGGATGATTGCGATTGGCAACCGGCGACCCAAGGGCAATATCGGTCTGATGACTGTAACGGCTTAACACGATGGTAATAGCCGATAACATCGTCATATACAGCGTTACCCCCTGCCGAAGACTAAAATCGATAAGTTGTTGTTGTAAAGTCAGGGGAAAATGCACTGGCTCACATGCCCCGTTGTACGTCTTTTCCTGCGGTCTGGGAAAATCGGTTGGCAAGTCCAGCAACTCAGGCAAACCTTGCAACTGTTGTAACCAGTAGGCCTTTTGTTGTTGCAGCCCGCCGTCGCTCAACCACTGCCGTTGCCAGTGGACAAAGTCGGTATATTGAAATGGCAAGGGAGGCATCAGACCCGCAGGATCACAAGACGGATGGGTATCGAGCGCTTGATAAAGCTGTGTCAGTTCGCGAAAGAAAATACCCATCGACCATGCATCACTGATACAGTGATGCATGGTGACCAATAACAAATGCTCTATGGCATTTATCTTTAACAATCGTATGCGGCACAGTGAACCACCATTTAAGTTAAACGGCGCTAAGGCTTCTGCGGCACAGATCGCCTGTCGATCAACGTCATTGGCCAAGTTTTCTTTGCTAATAATAAACTGATCAGATTGGCGAACACCTTGGTAAGGAATACCGTCTTTTTCCAGAAAGTAAGTGCGCAACACCTGGTGACGGTTTACCAAACGGTGTAATGCCGTAATCAATGCCCTATCATTAAGATTGCCAGTCAAATTAATCGCCAGAGGAATATTATAATGGGCACTATTGCCTTCCAAACGCGCGAGAAACCATAGCCGCTGTTGCGCATAAGACAATTGACTAAACGGGCTCACCTCTGCCGAGGCACCAGCAGATTTAATAACGGGAAATTGCAACGCTTTGCGCTGTGCCTCGTTGACCTGCTGTGCTATCTGCGCCAGACGCGGGTGTTCGAATATACTGCGGATAGGGATATCGGTGGATAAATCCTGTTTGATTCGATTAGCCAACGTCGTCGCAAGCAGCGAATGCCCGCCCAGCGTAAAGAAATCAGCCGTAAGGCTCACTACCTCTGGCCGTAAACCCAGTAACTCTGCCCAGATCTTTGCCAGCGCTAACTCAATAGGCGTGCGAGGCGCAATATAGTCCTCTTGTGCAAAAGCCTTCCCCTCCGGGGCCGGCAAAGCATTGCGGTCCACCTTGCCATTGGGCGTCATCGGCAATTGCGCTAACACAACATAGGCGCTGGGCACCATATAATCCGGCAGCAGGTTTTGCAGATATTTGCGCAAGCTCTCGGTATTATTACTGCTAACCAAATTCTCATCTTTTACCGAGTCTTCTTGCTTTACCAACTCCTCATGTTTTACTAAATAGGCGACTAGACGCGCATTGCCCACCAAGTCTTTGCGAACCACCACCACACACTGCCGCACCTCCTCTCTGGCAGCCAGTGCAGATTCGATTTCTCCCGTTTCGATTCGAAACCCACGTACCTTGACTTGATCATCCAAACGTCCCTTGTAGTGCAGTTTTCCCTCGCGTGACCAACACACCTGATCACCGGTGCGGTACATGAGTGTACCGGGTTGAGTGGTAAAGGGATCGGCAACAAAACGCTGCGCGGTCAATTCAGGTTGGTTCAAATACCCTCTAGCTACGCCACTACCCGCTATGTATAACTCACCCTCAGTGCCCAGCAACGCCGGGCGAAGGTGTTGATCGAGCACATAAACTCTCGTGTTGGAGATGGGTTTGCCGATAGCCACATTCCGGTTCGCATCACTAAGTTGTTCAACACCGACTGGCTGATAAGTCGACCAGATCGTGGTTTCGGTGGGACCATACAGATTCCAGAGCCGCTTAACTTTCGGTACCAATGCTTGAGCGAGGTCATGCGACAGCGCCTCACCACCGCATAGGGCTTTGAGATCCTTCTTCCCCTGCCAGCCACTTTCCAGCAGCATATGCCAGGTTGCCGGTGTTGCCTGCATCATATCTATGCCGTGTTCTTCGAGACTTTCGGCCAACGCCTGGGGATTGACTTGCGCCGAGGGTGTCAGAACGACTCGCGCCCCATTAAGCAGTGGTAAATATAACTCCAAACCGGCTATATCGAAGGAGAGTGTCGTCAAGGCAAAGACGTTTTCCCCGGTTCTGATATCCAGTATTGCCGCCATCGCCTTCAGAAAATTCACCACTGCACTATGGTGAACCATCACACCTTTGGGCTTACCGGTGGACCCAGAAGTGTAGACCACATAAGCCAGTTGCTGAGCCTGAAAAAAAGCAGCGTCAACATTCGTTTCCGGTTGCCCTGACAGAAGTCCCGTTTCACCGGTGTTGCTACTGTCGCTATCGAGAAAAATCACAGGCAACGCTCCATGTTTATCTGGTAAGTGTTGCTGCAAATGGGATTGGCTCAACACCAGCGTTGCGGCGCAATCTGCCAACATAAAACTCGTGCGTTCTGCAGGATAGGATGGATCGATGGGGACATAGGCACCACCCGCTTTTAACGTCCCGAGCACACCTATCAGCATTTCCACAGAGCGTTCCAGATGAAGGGCCACCAATGCATTTTCTCTCACGCCTCGGCTGCGAAGAAAATGGGCCAATTGATTCGCTCGCCGATTCAACATGTGATAAGTCAATTGCTGGTGTTTAAATATCAGTGCAATTTCACCTCCGTTGCACCGAACTTGTTGCTCGAACAAAGCATGAATTGATTTTTCCTGCGGGAAATTTTCGGTCGTGTTATTCCAGCAGTGCAACAGTAATTTTTCTTCCGAATCGGGCACGACACTGAGTGTGTCGACCTGAACATCACCTGCCTCCGTTAAGGCAGCCAGCAGCTGTTCCAGAGAGGTCTCAAAGTAGTTAAGAAAGTGATCGACATCGACGGTTCTGTGCACCTGAGCATCGAGAGAAAACCCCTCACCGTAGTCTGTGACCGATAAATTGAACGGATAGTTGCTGCGTTCTACCAAAAACGCACCCTCATCCCCGTCCAGTGGCAACGCACCCCTCTCCAGGGTCAGTTGCCGGTAGTTCAGCATGCTGTTAAACAGCGCTTGACCCGCTCTCACGCCACTGCAACTCTGCGCCAACGGCAACGGCGACTGCTCATAGCGCAACAACTCACTCAGCCCCCGCTCCGTCTCCCGCACCAGTTGCCCCACACTCCTTCCCGCTAAATCAACCCGCAGCGGCAGGGTGTTAATAAACAGACCCAGCATCGACGCACCCGACGCACCCCCTTGAATCCGCCCTGACAACACCGTGCCAAACACCACCCTCTCGCGACCACTGCACCTCCCTACCACCACGGCCCAAGCCGCATGTACCAGTATCGCCGGACTCACTCGATGCGCACGCGCAACCCGGCGCAATCCCCCCCCCAGGGACGCTGACATCTGGCGCCGGCGCTGACACAACTCACTGCCATCCCCCCGTGTATCGCTTCGATTAAACAACAGCGTCGGCTCATCAATTTCGCCCAGACGCGCGCGAAAATACGCGGCGCTCTTACTTTCAGTGTTCTTACCTCTAACACTGCCACTGTCCCCTCCAGCACTGTGCAATGCCCAGGCCACAAATTCCCGGTATTGCACCACTGGCGGCAGCGCCTCTGCTCGCATGCACGCCTGAATCTCCCCCACCAGCGCTTCCATCGCCACCCGGTCCACCACCAAATGGTGCAACAACAGCACCGCTCCCCAACGCTCACTGTCGCCCCCTACCGGTCCCACCCGCGCCCGCAGTAACGGTGGTTGCGACAGATCAAAGCGCTCCGGCGCCGACAGGCAAGCCTGCAACTGCGCCTGCACATCCCCCTCGCCCGACAAAACCAACTCATCCACTTTCAGTCTTGCCTGTCTGTACACCACCTGCAGCGGCTGCGATAGCCCCTGCGACAACACCGCCGTGCGCAGCACATCATGGCGATCTATAACCCGCTGCAATGCCGAGAGCAGTTCCTCGCATTGAGTCTCACTCTCTAACAGCAACGGCAGTTGCAATACATAGGGATCATGAGAAGCATCCAGTTGGTGGTGAAACCAAATCCCTTCCTGCAAGGGCGCCAGCGGGTAGATGTCCTGAATCATGCGCATACCGCCGGGCACCACCGCACCGATACGCTGCAACTGGGCCGCGCTGAGCTCCACCAGCGGCAACATCTCCGGGGTAATACAATCACACTCCGGCGGAATTCGATTCGCCGGGGCGGTGAATACCGAACTCTCCGGCGTTAACCCGGCGGCAAACTCTGCCAGGGTGCCCGCGCTGAACACTCGGCGTACATCACTGCTCCACCCCTCCGCCCGCAACCGGGCGAGCAATTGGGTCAGTAGCAACGAATGGCCACCCAAGGCAAAAAAGTTCGCGGTGGCGCTGATGCGCTCCTCCGCCAACCCCAACAACTCCGCCCACAGCCGCGCCACCAACTGTTGCGTCTCCCCCTCTGGGGCCACATAGTGATCTGTATCGATCACCGTAAAATCCACACTCGGCAACCCACGCCGATCCAACTTCCCACTCGGGGTCAGCGGCAAGGCTTCCAGCGTCACAAACAGGCTGGGAATCATATACTCCGGCAAATACGCCTGAAGGTGGGTGCGCCACATCCGGGAGGGCTCCTCGCCATCGTCAGCCACGCCCTTGCACACCACATAGGCCACCAGGCGATCTTCTCCCCGCTGATCCGGGCAGGCCGCTACCGCACACTGCTCCACGTACCGATGCTGCTGCAGCCGCACTTCAATTTCGCCCACCTCTATGCGAAAACCCCGAATCTTTATCTGGCTATCCAACCGACCCAGATATTGCAGGTGCCCATCGCCCAGACGCCGCACACGGTCCCCTGTCCGATACAAACGACCCTCGCCCCCAAACGGGTGCGCAATAAACTTCTCCTGACTTAGCGCCGCCTGACCCTGGTACCCCAGCGCCAGACCCGCTCCGCCTACATACAACTCCCCGGCAACCCCTATCGGCTGCAACCGCCGTTGCTCATCCAGCACATACAGTTCGCTGTTCCACAGCCCCCTGCCGATCAGACTGCCCCGACTCAACGACTCGTGACGGCATTCGTAGTAGCTCACATCCGCGCCCACTTCCGTCGATCCATACAAGTTGAGCAACCGTGCCTGCGGCAACTCACGCAAACAACGCCTCATCAACGCCTCAGGCAGTGCCTCCCCGCTGCTGATCACATGGCTCAGATGGTTCAACTCCCCCGCTCGCCGTGCCTCTAACAACATACTCAACAGCGATGGCACCAGCGTCAGGCGAGTGATCCGATACGCCTCCAACGCGTCAATCAGACGGCGGCCGTCCAGCACACACAAACGTGGCAAAATCACCAGATCACGTCCCTGACTCAGCGGCTGTAACACCTCCGCCAAATGGTCGACAAATCCCAGGGCGGTCTTTTGGCCGTAGCGATCCGCCGTCGTCCCCGGATACTCCGCATTCATCCACTGCAACCGATTGACCAGACTGCGATGGGTACCCAATACCCCTTTCGGCTGGCCCGTGGAACCCGAGGTGTAAATAACATAAGCGGGACTCTCCCCCCTCACCTGGCCCAGGTACGCTGGCCGGTCGCGCCGTGTCGACAGCGCCACGCCGCGATGGTCTCGCCCACGGTCGAACCACAGGCAACCACGACCGGCCAACAGCGCCTGTATGTTCAGCGTTTCCGCCACTGCTTCGTGGCTCAACACCCAGTCTATCGCCCCGTTTTCCAGCATAAACACGAGCCGCTCATGCGGGTAATTCGGGTCCAGGGGCACGTAAACCGCACCGGCTTTGAAAATCCCCAACAGACTCGCCACCATGTCCGGACAGGGTTCCAGACATACGCCAACAGCCTCGCCCTGGCGCACGCCCCGCTCATGTAAACTGTGGGCTACCTGATTGGCCCGACCTTCCAACGCGGCGTAACTCATTTGATTCTGTTGATCTATCAACGCACAGGAGGGCCCGTGCAGATCGGCTTGCGCTTCAAATAATTCGTGTGTCCACTTC
>JBNKFQ010000125.1:0-3330 GCA_050289385.1 Porticoccaceae bacterium
ACCCAATACAATATTCCCTGGGCTCTGCGTTTAGTCGGTCCCCTGGATACGCCCGCGCTACAACAGGCGTTTTGCGCGCTGGTGTTACGTCATGAAAGCCTGCGTACCACGTTTCAAATGCGGGAGGAGCAGGCCAACCAGGTGATTGTCGACAGCCCGGTGTTTGCCCTCCCTGTCATTGATATTGAACAAGCTGATCTCACCGCGCAGTTGCAGTCCGATGCCAACACGGTCTTCGATTTGAGTAGTGGGCCCCTGTGGCGGGTGGCGCTGTTACGGTTATCTCAGAAAGAACATATTTTGCGGCTGAATCTGCACCACATTATCGCCGATGGCTGGTCCATCGGTGTGTTAAATGAGGAGTTGGCGGCGCTCTACAGTGCTTATCAGCGGGGTGAGAGACCGCGGTTGGCACCACTGCCAATTCAATACGCCGACTTCGCCCACTGGCAGCGTCAGTGGCTTCAAGGAGAGGTGGTGGAGCGGCAACTGGGGTACTGGAAAAATCAATTGGCGGGTGCCCCGGCGTTGCTGGAGTTGCCCACGGACAGGCCGCGGCCGGCGGTGCAAAGCTTCCGGGGTTGCAGTATTAATTTCACTGTTTCCCCAACACTGACCGAGTCCCTGCGGCAGCTGAGCCGGCGGGAGGGGACGACCTTGTTTATGACGCTGCTGGCCGGGTTCAACGTACTGTTGGCTCGCTACAGCAATCAAACCGACATCTGCGTGGGTTCACCCATTGCCAACCGGCAGCGACCGGAGTTGGAAAAGCTGATCGGTTTTTTTGTCAACACGCTGGTGCTGCGCACGGAGGTGAAACTGGATGGAACGGTGAAAGACCTGCTTCACGCCGTAAAAGAGACGGCACTGTCAGCCTACGCGCACCAGGATGTGCCCTTTGAACGCTTGGTGGAGGTGTTGCAACCGCAACGCAGTTTGAGTTACGCGCCGTTGTTTCAGGTGATGCTGGTGTTGCAAAACATGGCCCAGGAAGCCATGAGGTTGCCGGCGGTGAGTGTCTCGGCGGTGGAAAGTGAGATTAGCACGGCCAAGTATGACCTGACGGTGTACCTGTTGGAGTCGGTGCAGGGATTGGAGGGCGTGGTGGAATACAGCACGGCGCTGTTTGACCCTACGACCCTTGAGCGGATGATGGGCCATTACCAACTGTTATTGGAGACTATGGCGTCAAATACAGAGCAGCGGTTGTGGGACTTGCCCTTGCTGAGTGAGGAAGAACGCGAACAGATACTGGTGGAATGGAATGACACCGAGGCCGATTATCCGAGAGACAAGTGCATTCACCAGTTGTTTGAGGCGCAGGTGGAGCGAACGCCGGATGCCATTGCGGTGGTATTTGAGGCACAACAACTGACTTACGCAGAGTTAAATCGAAGAAGCAATCAACTGGCGCATTATTTGATTGAGCGGGGCGTGGGTCCGGAAATCCGGGTAGGGCTTTGTGTGGCGCGTTCGTTGGAAATGATCATAGGGATATTGGGGATATTGAAGGCGGGGGGGGCTTATGTGCCTATTGATCCGGAGTATCCACAACAACGAATTGAAGATGTCATAAATAATAGTGCAATCACAATAATACTTATCCAATCTAAATTACTTTATGTGATCAAGAATAATCAGAGTTTAAACTGTTTTTGTTTTGACAATGATTGGTTCCGTCTGTCAGCCTTAAAGATAGGTAACCCCGATATAGCTATGATGCCAGATAATCTAGCCTATATGATCTACACTTCTGGTTCAACAGGGACCCCCAAAGGAGTGATGTGTATTCACAGTGGTCTTGTCAATCGTTTGGATTGGATGCAGAAGGAATACCAACTTACAGACACTGATTGTGTGTTACAAAAAACGCCGTTTAGCTTTGATGTATCTGTGTGGGAGTTTTTCTGGCCTTTAATCGTCGGTTCTCGACTGTCTTTCGCACGACCGGATGGGCATAAAGACCCCTTGTATCTTGGCGATTATATTCAGCAATATTGCATAACCACTATACATTTCGTGCCTTCAATGCTGGAAGCTTTTATTAGTGCAGTGACAGCATTTAAATATCCAAGTTTAAAAAGGGTTATTTGCAGCGGTGAAGCTTTACCTTTATCGTTGAGTAATAAGTTTTATGAATTTACGAACACTGCAGGACTATATAATTTGTATGGTCCGACAGAAGCTTCCATCGATGTTAGTTATTGGAACTGCCAATCAAATTCCAATCGTTTCAACGTTCCTATTGGAAATCCTATTAATAACATTCGATTATTTGTTTTAGATTATCAAATGCATTCGGTACCGATTGGTGTGGCGGGAGAACTGTACATTGCTGGGCAAGGCTTGGCGCGTGGATATTTTGTAAAAGGTGATTTAACGGCTGAGAAATTTATACCTAATCACAATAGTAAAGCTGGGGGCAGAATATATAGAACGGGAGATGTTGTTCGTTACGGAAAAGATGGTGCAATAGAGTATATTGGGCGTACTGATTTTCAAGTTAAAGTGCGCGGCTTTCGGATCGAACTGGGCGAAATCGAAAGTGCATTAACCCAACAGATGGGTGTTCGTGAGGCGGTAGTCTTGGTCGGCACTCGTGGTGAGGAACAAGACAATACCTTTCTGGTGGCCTATGTGGTGGGTGAGGATGGCTTTAATGAAGATAAAGCTGCACTCCGAACTGCACTGCAAGCCCAACTGCCGGAGTATATGATTCCGGCCTTCTTTGTGTTTCTGGATCAACTGCCCTTAACCCCCAACGGCAAGGTAGACCGCAAGGCATTGCCGTTGCCGGACGAGACCCTGGTATCGACTCAGGATTATGTGGCCCCGCGTACGGAGGTAGAAAAGATCCTCGCTGCCATCTGGGCTGATATTTTGCAATTGCCTGCGGAGAAGGTGGGGATTGAAACCAACTTCTTTGATCTGGGGGGGCATTCGCTGTTGGCCACCCGGGTGGTGAGTCAGCTCCGAAAGACGCTGAATGTGGAACTCCAAATCCGGGATCTGTTTACGGAAACCACTATTCGCCGCCTGGCGGCCAAGGTGGAGCAGCTGATGCGCCACAGTCCGCTGAGCGAGCGGGAGGCGTTTCCTTTAACTCCTCTGGCACAACGTAAGGCGCTGTGTCTGTCCTTTGCCCAGCAGCGGCTGTGGTTTTTAAACCAGTTCGAGGGCGGGGAGGAGACCCAATACAATATTCCCTGGGCTCTGCGTTTAGTCGGTCCCCTGGATACGCCCGCGCTACAACAGGCGTTTTGCGCGCTGGTGTTACGTCATGAAAGCCTGCGTACCACGTTTCAAATGCGGGAGGAGCAGGCCAACCAG
>JBNKFQ010000126.1:0-2443 GCA_050289385.1 Porticoccaceae bacterium
CGCGTTAAGGCTTTTTCTTTCAATAAACCGCGCCGGCGGAGGTTTTGCGTAGTTTCACTGGCAGCGATGTATACCCAAAACGTTTGAGATTTAGGTGTGTAGAGTGCGTCAAACACTTTGGGTATATTTGGGTATTCCGTCTTCTTTGAGGCTGGCAGTTCCTTTGTAGAACCAGGTACAGTTCCCGCAGGCCGCCTGACGCTTTCTTGGGAAACCTTCACCGGAGACAGGTTATGGAAATCGAAAAGTACGATACTACTTTTAAATTGCTGCATTGGTTTTCGGCGTTAGTTATTCTATGGGCCTGTGTCTCCGGATTTTACGCTGTTTTTGGCAACGCTAAAGATTCAATCACGGAGTTTATTACATCTTTTAACATTTCTTTGACGACAACATTCATACCTGTATTTATTATCCGGGTGTATTGCAGAATCAAAAGAAGAAAACGCATATTAAAAAATGGTGCTTTGTCAATTGGGCCCACAGCCAATTTTATTCACTTCCTGATCTATATTTTAATTACCGTCGTTTTACTTTCCGGGGTACTTATGATGAGAAATGACATCGAAGTTTTTGGCCTGATTTCGTTTCCGAGTGTGCTTCAGGAGCAGACTTTGACTGAATTTTTCTCCTGTATCCATCGATATTCCACGATGGCTCTCTTTGCATTAGTATTATTGCATATTCTCGCTGTTGCCAAGCACGAGATTAGAGGAAAAAGGATATTGAAACGAATGCTTTGATTTGATGGACCTTCCCACCCCAGTCTTCAATGGTTAACCAGAGGTGTTTATCTTTGTTTGGACTCGTTGGCGGCACTGTCAATACGGTACTAAAGACCTTGGGATCGCCATTGAAAATATTGCCGTAATTGGCGCACGGTGCGGGGCCGGGGGAATATACCTATCACGGTATGACCCACGCCACCCTCGAGCTCGTATTGTGAGTACCACCCGTCTGAGCGTTGAGTTGCGAAGTGAATGTCGTCGACATACCAGCGAATTTTGGCAATCTCACTGCAATGGGCTATTCTCTACGCCGGTTGCAGTATGATTTAGTAAATCGCAACACACACCCATTTTTTAAAATTAAGCCGTTTATGGATGGGCACTAACTAAGGGCGAAAAGATCCCGTTGTACAAAGTCAAGATTATGGACGTTAGAAGATGAAACCGGCCGTCAATGATGTGAATGAGGCCGGGCTGTCATATCGACTCCAAGTGCTTTCATCACCGCAAGCATTGTTTTTAAAGTGGGATTACCCCGTTCGCTGAATGAACGATAAAGCTGTTCGCGTGATAACCCTGTTTCTTTGGCTAATTCAGTCATGCCTTTTGCACGAGCCACTACACCCATTGCTTTGGCGATATAAGCTGTATCGCCAGTTTCAAGGGCGTCAGTAACAAACTCAGCAATAGCTTCTGGACTAGAAAGATATTCAGCGGGATCAAATTCGGTAAATTTTTCAGTCATTTTGTTCTCTCCACTCTTTTAAAATCTGGTGAGCAATTTCAATATCTCGGCTTTGCGTGCTTTTGTCACCACCACAGAGGAGAATCACAAGGGTGTCATCCTATTGATAAAAGTACACTCGGTATCCTGGGCCAAAGTGAATTCGCAATTCACTAACACCGTGACCAATGGGCGCCACATCTCCTGGCAACCCTTCTAAAAGACGGTTTATCCGTGCAACAATACGAGCCTTGGTGGTTTCTCTTTGAATTTCCTAAGCCACCTTTTGAATCTGCTGGATTCGATTTTTCTCATTGGTCTAGTGTAGTTTATAAACTACAGATATTCAACTGTTAAAATGGCAAGTACAAAAATAGGTAAAGCCCTATTTGGATCTCTCACGCGAACACCTGTGGGCAATAACAAACAATGTAAACAATACGCGAAAGGATAATTGTCATGACTGCTGCAGTATTCAAAAAAGCCTGCCATAGATTTGCCCAAGCTGCGGCACCCTATATTCCCATCAAAGATGACGCACACTATGAGGAAGTACTAAAGCTGATCGAGAGTTTTCTTGAGGAAGCAGAGGACTCTCCCGACGATCCCATCAACGCCGTGATCGATCTGCTCAACCGCGCCATCGAAAGCTACGAAAACCGGGATGAAGAGTTGGTCGCCTTTGAGGCACGTGCCATAGAGTAGCCCGCCGATCTGACTATGCTGAGATTGCTCATGGCTCAGCATCATCTCAGCACCGCCGACCTCCCCGAGATCGGCTCGAAATCCATGGTATCCCGAGTATTGTCCGGCGACCGGAGCCTAAACAAAGATCACATCAGGGCTCTGTCCCAACGCTTCCACATCGATCCGGGGCTCTTCTTCTGAGCCCAGCACTGCATAGCATCGGTGAGTCGAGAATCCGTGCAGACCGGCCATTACCAAGCACCCGGCAACTTATTTTACGTATATAAGCCTTGAGAAGAGACTC
>JBNKFQ010000127.1:0-1559 GCA_050289385.1 Porticoccaceae bacterium
ACCCTGAAATTGGAGCTGGCTCCTTTCGGCGTTGGCGTGAGTGTTTTGTGCCCAGCTTTCGTGAGCACGAACTTACATACTTCCCTGCATGAAGAGCAGAAAGCCATGCAGGATGTTGTGACCAAACTGGTACAAACCGGCAACGTGTCGGCAGAACAGGTCGCTGTCGCGGTCTTTGACGCGGTAGCCCAAAATCGATTCCTGATTGTGACGCACCGGGAAGGTCGGAATGCACTGAGACTGAAGCGATGGCTGCCCAGTCTGTATTTTAGGATCATGACCAAACGTACCGAACGGTTCACGCGCAAAGGATACGGCTATGACCGGGCACAGTAACGTCGACTCCGCAAAACCGGTGCGCCAAGGTGAGGAACTGGACATCAACGCAGTCGATAGCTGGTTGAAAATGCAAATACCGGGACTGACGGGTCAACCTGCCGTCAGTCAATACGCCGGAGGTGCCTCCAACTGGACTTATTGCCTCACCTACCCCGACCGTGAGCTCATCCTGCGCCGGGCACCAAAGGGGAAAAAAGCAAAAGGGGCGCATGATATGGCGCGGGAATATCACCTGCAGCAGGCGTTGAAACCCGTCTTCGCCTTGGTGCCGGAGATGCTCGCACTGTGCCAGGACGCAACGATTATCGGCACCGATTTTTATGTCATGGAAAAATTAACGGGCATGATTCCACGCAAAAATATGCCGCGTTCCGTGATGATGAGTGAATCCGAGGTATTGCAGTTATGCCAGAACATGATCGATACCCTCGCGCAATTACACAGTGTCGACATACACCAGGCAGGCTTGTCGACGCTGGCTAAAGGTGAAGGCTACATAGAGCGCCAAATTACCGGCTGGACGCAACGCTATAACCAAGCCCGAACCTGGAATGTGCCCTCCGGTAAGTTTGTGGCTGATTGGCTCGCACAGAATAAACCAGCGCAGGAAACCATCTGCCTGACGCACAACGATTTCCGTTTCGACAATCTGGTGTTAAATCCCGAGCAACCCAGTGAGATCCTTGGAGTGCTCGACTGGGAGCTGGCGACCTTAGGCGACCCGTTAATGGACCTGGGCAATACCCTCGCCTATTGGGTTCAGGCTGACGATGATTTTCTGGCGCACTCCACCCGACGACAACCCACCCATTTACCCGGCATGATGACCCGACGCCAGGTCATTGATTATTACTGTCAGGCGCGAGGCTTACCGAACATCGACTTTAGGTTTTACGAAGTGTTCGGTTTGTACCGGCTCGCGGGTATCGCGCAACAGATTTACTACCGCTATCACCACAAACAAACACGCAACCCGGCCTTTAAAAATTTCTGGATTTTTGTGCACTACCTGTTGTGGCGTTGCCGGAAAGCGATAAGGCAAATGCCATGAAAGTGATTTATCTGATCCGCCACGGACAAGCCAGCTTCGGAAAAGCGAACTACGACCAGTTGTCACCACTGGGCATCGAGCAAAGTCAGTGGGTGGCCGACTATCTGGTTGCAAAGGGGCTGTCGTTTGACACAGTGATGAGTGGTTCATTGCAGCGGCATCAACAGAC